>JAGXAR010000086.1 GCA_018971525.1 Nitrospirota bacterium | reverse complement strand
CGCATGCGGTTGGTGTCAAGGAGCTAATATGCAAACAGATTTGGCTACGCTGATCATCATCGCCGTAAACAAATTGAGCGCGCGCATCGAGCGAGCAAAATAGATGCTGATCAGTCCCGCAGGATGCTCAAAAAGGCCGTTCAGCAAGGTCGCGGCGAGTGAGGACCGGAGGCGTACCCTCTGGGGTACGTTGAGGATCTGAACGATGCGAGAACGAAGCTGGCGGCATTTTTTAGCGTCCTGCTAGTCCGCCGTCTGTCCATCTTTGAAGAGCTGGTTCATGATGGCGTTTTTCTTTTCCGGATCTTTGTAGTACTTGAGCGCCTTTCCATAATTGTCTATTGCGCTCTCTCGCTTTCCCTTTTGGGAATAGTATTCGGCAATGCCGTGGTAGGCCAGAGGATCTTCCTCGTTACACCTGAGGGCTCGATTGAAGGCTTCGTACGCTTCCTGATTGCGCTCTTTGCGCAGCGCCAACCAGCCGATCGCCGTGTGTGCCGGACCGAAGTCCTCATCGGCGAGGAGGGCCGCGTCATACTCCTTCTGTGCCAGATCCAGGCGGCCCCTCGTTTCATACATCCCCCCCAGTGCAAAATGTACTTCTGCGTCATGGGGGTTCAGGCGCAACGCCTCTTTGTAGGACTGCAAGGCCGGCTCATACTTGCCCTGCTCCGCGAGGGCGCAGGCAAGGTTTGCGTGGGCCACCGGGTCGTTCGGGTTCAGCTTGATCACTTCGCGATATTGGGGGATCGCCATCTCCAACCGGCCTTGCTCTTGATAGGCGACACCCAGGTTGGTCCGCGCCGGCGTATAAGAAGGATCCAATCGCACCGCTTCGCGATATTCCTTGATGGCCATTTCGAGGTGATTGGCCCGCTCATGAATCTGTGCAAGGAAATAATGAGGGTATGCAGACTGTGGCGCGAGCTTGATCGATTCCTTATAAGACTCGATCGACTCTTCGGAGTGGCCTGATTGGGCCAGGAATAATCCCATCACGAGATGGGCGTTGGCGTGTCCCGACTGTCGCTCGACGAATCCTTCGATCCACTCTTTGACCCGGGCAATGTCTTCTGGTTCCTGCAGGCATTTCGGATGTGTATTCCAGGCTTCCCCGAATTCCCCGCGGAGCAGGTGGATCACGTTCAAAGCGAAATAGGGTCGCGGATCTTGCTCTGTACCGGTGGCCGGATGGCGGGCCCAGGCCAGTGCGGCCTGCTGCGCCTGATCCCATTGGCCTTCCAATAGCGGCGCCTCACACTGTGCTTGGTAGTCGGTCATCGTGATCGGTCGTATGGGCTACCTGGTAAGGGTGTCCTCAATGTCCGGCGAAGTTGCCTGAATGCGATCCCCGAGTGCGGGATAGCGCGCTGCAAGTTTTTGTTTCATCAACCAGGCCACAGTCCGGTACGACCAGTGGCCCTTCACACCGGAGCGGAGTCTGGCGATGTACTCGGCTTCGGCATAGTCCATCTTGAAGAGGCACCGCACCTTGAATCCGAACGGCGTCGCGTACAACGATCCCTCCGCGCTCGTCTTCTTGAGCAGCTCGATGTCCGAACGGACCGCGTCCATCGCCTGTCGATACTCATGATCCAATCCCGCCTGCACGAGCGGCGGTGGGACCTCGTATCCGTGCACCGTCGTGAAGTTCTGTTGAATCTGCTGACAGCGCCGGTGCCGATGCATGTCCCGCCAGCCTCCGATGTCCATCAGCACATCAAACGTGAAGGCGTAGCCGCTGCGGAACTCTTTGATGAGTTCGTCGTAAGGCCCTCGTGCGCTCATTGCCACGTCGACCGCCTCCTGTTTCTGCTTCTCCGTCCAGGTCCGGACGATTGCGAGGAGGTTCCGATAGGGCGCGTGCGAGACACGGTACAGCAAGGTGGTGACAATTTCGTCCATTGGATCGTGGGGGTCGATGAGGTCGACCGGCTCCTGCGCACCCCAGCTGGTCGGTTGATCTACTCCGGTTCCCCGGAGCGCGTCCTTTGCGTATCTGGCGAGGTCCTGATAGACCGAGGCTTGATAGTCGTTCGACTTGGCGTGGCGAGCGAGCGTCGGCGCGAGGGGTTCATGTGCTCCGGCCGGCTGACCGCAGAGTTCGCCCCAGAGGTTCACAGGTGACCGTTGGCAGGCATCCTTGAGATCCTCCCCGATCGCGCGCAATTCCGGTAGTTGTGACGACAAGAGTCTGGTGATTTGCTTTTCCAGCGTCCTGATGCTGACGACCTGCCCGACGTTCGTCCTGGCCGCGAGGGGCAGGAGATACCGCGTCACATCGAATGCGCGCGCGGCAATCGTCCGCTGGTAATCGGCCGGTTTCATCGACTCGGGGCGCGGCTCACGCTCAGAAATAAATTGTGTCAAGGGTTGGTGTAACAGTCGATAGATCTCGGCAAGGCTGCGGAGAATGCCGTGGTAGGTACCCTCCGTCTCCGACCCTCGAATGGAATCCGGCACGAACCACCCGCCGGACGCGAAGTTCTGATATCGGCTGGATTTCGCCTGGCCATCCCACAAGGGCTCGTCCTCGAGTCGAATCGCAGCGAGTTCGGAGATGTCCTCGAAGCAGATGATGACATGGCCTAAATCGGCGATCGAGGCATGGCCATAGTCGAAGTAGAACTGATCCCAGAATTTTTCAGATGAATGCCCATGTACCCAGCGAAGGCTGCTCTCGATAGAGTCTGGCGAGCGGCTGTAGCGGGCCAAGGCGTAGGCGGATTTCTCAGGCGGCATCGGTGCGAGCGCAATGACGCGGCGGGTCGGTTGATCTGTACTCATGAGACATCCCCGGACAGCAGTTAGGCCGCGAACTATACGCCCGCGCGCCGGTCGGTGCAAGAAGGCAAGGCATCCCCCGTCGTACGTCGTTCGTCAAGCGGCAGAATGTGCGAACTTGCGGTCTTGCAAACGACGCTTCGCGGTCTACGTACAACCGCCTTCGGCCTGCGTTGACTTGCCTGCAACCCGTCGTTATAGTCCCGAAGCTTTCGCGACGGTCGCTGAATATGGACACGATCAAGGGCATCAAGGGCGTCAAGGATATCCTTCCGGAGGAGACGCCGCGGTGGCGTTTCATCGAGGATGCGGCGAAGCGCTGGGCGCTGTGTTACGGGTATCAGGAGATCCGTATCCCCATCTTCGAGCTCACCGCGCTCTTTGCCCGAAGTATCGGCTCGGCGACGGACATCGTCGAGAAGGAGATGTACACCTTTCCCGACCGGGATGGGACCTCCTTGACCTTGCGCCCGGAAGGCACGGCCGGGACAGTCCGGGCCTTCATCGAGCACAACCGGGCGGCCGATCCGCTCCCGCAGAAGTATTTCTACATCGGTCCGATGTTCCGCCACGAGCGGCCGCAGGCGGGGCGCCTCCGGCAGTTCCATCAATTCGGGGTCGAGTCGTTCGGCACGTCGGACCCCCGCGCAGACATCGAAGCCATCGCGCTGCTGTGGCGCCTGCTGTCTGATTTAGCCTTGCCGGACCTGACGCTGGAGATCAACAGTCTGGGAAGTTCCGGCGACCGGGCTGCTTATAAACCGATCCTGCTCGCGTTTCTCAGGCAGCTGGAACCTCGCCTCTGTGCAAACTGTCGGCGTCGAATGGAATCGAATCCTTTGCGGGTGCTGGATTGCAAGGTACCGGACTGTCGAGCTGCGACCGAGTCTGCACCCAAGCTGACCGACCATCTCTCTTCTGAAGCCCGCGCCCATTTCGACGAGGTCCTTGCAGGTCTCGTGGCCATAGGAGTTCCCTATCGACTGAACCCTCGTTTAGTACGGGGGCTCGACTACTATTGTTTGACAAGTTTTGAAATTACGTCGACTCATTTAGGAGCTCAGAATGCGGTCGGCGCCGGTGGCCGGTACGACGGCTTAGTGGAAACGCTCGGCGGTCCCTCTGTTCCAGCCGTAGGATTCGCGGTCGGGCTCGAACGTGTGTCATTGATGCTCCCGGAGGCATCATCGGCTTCGTTAAACGAATGTCTCTATTATGTCGCGGCCTTCGGAGAGAAAGGGACCAAGCTCGGGCTCGTGCTGCTCGATGAACTGCGCAGAGCTGGACTTTCCTCCCAATGTGACTATCGCGCCACCACGCTCAAAGCTCATCTTCGCCAAGCTGATCGATCCAAGTGCCGTTACGCCATTCTCCTGGGCGACGACGAAGTAGCTCGCGGCTCCGCCATTCTCCGAAACCTCGGGTCGAAGGCCCAAGAGGAACTCCCTCTGGCAGGTCTCGCCACTCTCCTCCGCTCCCGTAATATTGCCCATATTCTCGCCAGATAACAGTCCATGTTTTTGCTATTGACTTTGTATGGAAAACCTCGTAGTCTCGCGCATAATATTATTCATAAGCATTTGATTGTATTGATGTCTTTAGATTTTTCACCCTGTGGATGACTATGGCGGCTCGAAAGCTGGGTCTGTTGTTATCCACAGCCCCTTCTCATGCAAGTGTTGAGACTGTCGTCCACCTGGCTCAGGCTGCCCTCCGCCGAGGAATAGAGGTCTATCTCTACCTCATTGATGAAGGGGTGAAGATGGCAACGGATCAGCGCTATATTGGCCTGATCGATGCCGGGGTGAAGATGTCTGTCTGTGCTTATGGCTGTCAGCAGCATGGTGTTCCAACAGCCTCTGTCGATTCGAGGGTCTCTTTGTCCGGGTTGGTTGTACTGTCTGGAATTATTGACGGTTCCGATCGCTTTCTCGCATTTACATAAGAAGTTGTTGTCACCGCGGTTGATTTTCTATGTCGAAACGCATCGCTGTGGTGATTGGAGAAGATCCTTGTGTGACGGCTCGTCCAGTTGAGGCAATTCGTATTGCGCTGGGGCTTTGTGCCGGAGACCATGAGACCACTGTCATCCTCCTAGGACGCGCTCCTCTTCTTTTAATGAAGGAAACAGAAGAGATCGTCGATGTCGATATTCTTGAAAAATATCTTCCCTCTTTTAAACATTTATCTGTCCCCTTTATCGTCGAGGCGGGGACAGTAATGAATGCCTGGTCTGATACTTTTTCTGTGACGACTCGAACGGCAGATGAGATCAGGCAGTTCATTCGGACAGTTGATCGAAGCCTCATTTTTTAAGGGATTTATCGGTGTTGTATGGGGTCGACGCTCTATCTGCTTCGACAACAGCCGGATCGTATCTCTTCCTCGCTCTTTCGAGCTAGTGATGCAGATATGGAGGTCGTCTTCCTTGAGCAAGCAGCATCGATAGTCCCTTCTTCTATGAAGGGAGTAGTGGTTGCCGCTGAAGGAATGACCCTGGACCATTCCCGTCGGACGATGACCTATGACGACCTTGTCGAAAAGATTTTCTCCTCGGAACATGTCATTGTTGTATAGGTGTATCGGCGGCTCTTCTCCGAAAATATCATGTACAAGAGAAAGATGATCGTCGTAGTAGGAGTAAGAGTAGGCTCGGTGGATAGTGTGGATAGCAATCAAGCAGTTGAATTTCAAGGTTCCCTCTTACATTGTCTATGTGGGGAGAGTTGGGGATTGACTCTTGGTAACCCCTGAATGCAGAGTCCATAATCTGTGGTGATGAAGGTAAAGGCTGTTACCGTGGTCCCTTTCAAGGTCTGATAATGATCTGGTTTTAAGAAGGGAAGCCCACAGAAGAACCAGGTTATCAACAGGTGTGAATAAGTCTGTGTATGAAGAATGATACGGAAATCATGACCTTAGCAGATGTGTGGCAGGATGCTTTGGCTTATATCCAAGGGAAAGTGCCAAAGCAGGTTTATGATACGTGGTTTACGCCTGTTCATCTCGAACGGATTGAGGACTCCACAGCTCAACTGGGAGTCCCAAATAAGTTCTTTGGTGACTGGTTAAGCCAGCACTACGGGCCCCTCCTGGCTGAAGCCGTCTCTGCTGCCCGAGGCGGAGAAGAGACCGCGATCACGTTCGTCATCTTTCATAAACAAGCGACAAAGCAGCCTGAGAATAGTGGGAGCGCCGCTGCAACCAGCCGTCAGAACTCCGGGTCCAGACCGAAACGGGGGATCCAGCTCAACCCAAAGTACACATTCAAGAATTTCGTCGTGGGCGCGGGAAACCAATTTGCCCATGCCGCCTGTATGGCGGTCGCCGAACAGCCGGCGAAAGCCTACAACCCTCTCTTCATCTATGGGGAGACGGGACTGGGGAAGACGCACCTCTTGAATGCCATTGGAAATTATGTGGCAGAGCGGACCGATCTCCGCATTGCCTACTTGACGACCGAGCAGTTTACGAACGAAGTCATCAACTCCATTCGATACGACAAGATGATGGATCTGCGGAAGCGGTATCGTCACATCGACATGCTGATGATCGACGACATTCAATTCTTGGCGGGCAAGGAACGCACGCAGGAGGAATTCTTCCACACGTTCAATGCCCTCTATGAAGCGCACAAGCAGCTCGTCCTCTCGAGCGATCGCTTTCCGAAAGACATGCCTGACATCGAGGAACGGTTGCGGTCACGGTTTGAATGGGGGCTGATCGCGGATCTTCAGCCGCCGGACGTTGAAACACGCATTGCCATCTTGCGGAAGAAGTCTGAGGACGAGGGCGTCACGTTGCCGGAAGATGTCATCCAGTTTCTCGCCACAACGATGAAGAGCAATATCCGCGAGCTCGAGGGCTCGCTGGTGCGCCTCGGCGCCTATGCTTCGCTCACCGGCCAAATGATCACGCTGGAGATGGCGAAGAGCGTGCTCCGGGATCTGATCGGCATCAAGAAAAAGATCGTGTCGATGGATGACATTCAGGAAACGGTGGGCGCGCGCTTCCATGTAAAGATCGCCGACCTGAAATCCCGTCGCCGGAGCAAAACGCTGGTGCACCCGAGACAGATCGCCATGTATCTCTGTCGAGAGCTCACAGACTCCTCGTATCCCGAGATCGGGCGGCAGTTCGGAGGCAAAGATCACACGACGATCATCCATGCCTGCAAGCAGGTTACAAAGGCGAAAGACAGCGACAGTGCATTTAGTGCCACATTGGACAGCTTGAGGGAGCAGATCCTGCGGGCATGAACAGCGTCGCTAAGGGGAAGAGATTATGAAACTGCGTATGGGACGGGTTGAACTCTTGACGGGTCTCCAGCGGGTCCAAGGTGTCGTCGAAAAGCGCAACACGATGCCGATCCTCTCGAATATCTTGATTGAGGCGAAGCAGGAGGGGGTGGAAATCGTCGCCACCGACCTCGAAATCGGCATGCGCGGGCTCTACAAGGCGACTGTAGAGAAGCCTGGAGGGATCACGGTCTCGGCACGGAAGCTCTATGAGATCATCAAGGAACTGACGGTCGGTGAAATCGAAATCACCTCGGGTGACAATAACTGGACGACGATTCAAGCCGGCAAGAGCCAATTCAAGATCGTCGGACTCCCCAGTACCGACTATCCCGCGTTGCCTACGATCGAACGGGAAGGGCTCATTCCCCTCGCCGGGGCCGGTTTCCTGGAGCTGATTCGCAAGACCCTCTTCGCAGCCGGAGACAATGACGCGCGCTACATCCTCAACGGTCTGCTGGTGACCCTCATCACGTCGGAGAAGAAAACGATCTTGCGGTTGGTCGGCACCGATGGACATCGGTTGGCGGTGGCCGAGCAGGACGTCGGAAAAGCCGGGGCCAAAAGCGCTCCGCAAGAGATCAAGGCCATCATTCCGAAGAAAGCGGCGCATGAGATGCAGCGTCTTCTGGAAGAAGGCGGCGAAGGCGAACCCCTGATCGGGTTCACCAAGAATCTCATGATTTTCCGGAAGAGCGGGCTGCTGCTGACCTCGCGGCTGATGGAAGGGAACTACCCGAATTATCAGCAAGTGATCCCGAAGGAGAGCGGCAGGAAGATCGGGGTCAATCGCAGCGAGCTTGAAAGTGCGCTCCGGCGTGTCTCTGTCCTGTCCCGTGATAAGGCGAACGCGGTGAAGGTGTCGTTTGTCTCCGGACAGATGACGCTGTTCTCCAGTAATCCTGATTTCGGGGAAGCGACCGAAGAGCTTGCGGCACAGTATGACGGGGAGGCCTTGAACACGGGGTTCAACGCCCGGTACCTGCTGGATGTCCTCGGGGTGATGGACGGAGAGACGATCTCTCTGCAAATGGACAATCCGCTGAGCCCCTGTTTGATCCAGGAGTCAGAGAGTCCCGGGTTCAAGTGCGTCGTGATGCCGATAAAAATCTAGCTGAGCCCGGCAATCAGCGATCAGCCGTCAGGGAGGTCGCTGAGGGCTGAAAGCAGAAAGCCGATGGCTGTATTGAAACGGGAGACCGATGGCGAGTAACGACACCGAGACCACACCGAAATCCGAGAGTTACGGCGCTGATCAAATCAAAGTGCTGGAGGGCCTGGATGCCGTTCGGAAGCGTCCGGCGATGTACATCGGCAGCACCGGTGTGGACGGCCTCCATCACCTCGTCTATGAAGTCGTCGACAACAGTGTCGATGAACACATGGCGGGATTCGGTGAGACGATCGAGGTGACGATCCACATCGACGACAGCGTCACGGTCGTGGATAACGGCCGCGGCATTCCTACCGGGATGCATTCCACGCAAAAGAAGTCTGCCGCCGAAGTGGCGCTGACAGTCTTGCATGCGGGCGGCAAGTTCGAACAGGGCGCCTATACGGTGTCCGGCGGGCTTCACGGCGTCGGGATCTCGGTGGTCAACGCCCTCTCCGAATGGCTCGAGCTGGAGATATGGCAGGACGGCCAGGTCTTCGAGCAGCGCTACGAGCGCGGCAAGCCGACCGCCCCGCTCAAAGTGACGGGTAAAACCAAGCGCCGTGGAACCATGGTCACGTTCAAGTCCGACGGGCAGATCTTCGAGACGCTCGACTTCAGCTTCGACGTGCTGGCGCAGCGACTGCGCGAGCTCGCCTTTTTGAACAAGGGACTCGAGATCACCCTCAAGGATGAGCGGAAAGAACCGGTCAAAGAGCAAGTATTTAAGTACAAGGGCGGAATCGTGTCGTTCGTCGAGCATCTGAACGAAGCCAAGATGCCGCTGCACAAGCCTATTTATGTGCAGGTTGAGAAACCGGAGATGGTGCTGGAGGTTGCGCTTCAATACAACGACAGCTACGCCGAGAATCTGTTTTCCTTTGCGAACAATATCAACACCAAGGAAGGCGGCACGCACTTGGTGGGATTCAAGGCCGCGCTTACCCGCACGATTAACAGCTACGCGAACGCCAACGACCTGCTCAAGAAAGACACCGAATCGCTCACCGGTGACGACGTCCGTGAAGGCCTCACCGCCGTCGTCAGCGTCAAGGTCCGGAATCCCCAGTTCGAGGGACAGACGAAAGCCAAGTTGGGCAATAGTGAGGTGAAGGGCATCGTGGAAGCCGCGGTCAACGAAGCACTCGGAACCTATTTCGAGGAGAACCCGCCGGTGGCTCGAAAGGTCATCGGGAAAGCGATCGACGCGGCTCGTGCTCGTGAGGCGGCGCGAAAAGCGAAAGAGCTCATCCGACGTAAGAGCGCGCTTGATGGCGGATCACTTCCCGGTAAGCTGGCCGACTGTGCGGAGAAAGATCCGGCCTTGAGCGAGCTGTATATCGTCGAGGGTGATTCGGCCGGCGGATCCGCGAAGCAGGGACGCGACCGCAAGTTTCAGGCGATTCTGCCGCTCAAGGGCAAAATCCTCAACGTCGAGAAGGCGCGCTTCGACAAAATGCTCTCGAGCGATGAGATCCGGACGTTGATCATGGCGCTCGGAACCGGCATCGGCCGCAAACGCGAAGAGAGTGAAAAGGCCGACAAGGACTCGTTCGACATCAGCAAGGCCCGGTACCATAAGATCATCCTGATGACGGACGCCGACGTGGACGGCAGCCACATCCGGACCCTGCTCCTCACCTTCTTCTTCCGGCAAATGCCGGAGCTGCTGGAACGAGGCTACGTCTATATTGCGCAGCCGCCGCTCTTCAAAGTGAAGAAGGGCAAGGCGGAACGGTATCTCAAGGACGAAACGGCGTTGAACGAATACCTGGCCGATATCGCTGTCGAGGATGTTGAGGTGTACGTGGAAGGGGCCCAAGGGTATGTTACTGGACGGCGGCTCCTGCCCGTTCTCAAGAAGCTGATCGCCTTCGAAACGCTGCTCGGCCGTCTCAACAAGAAGCCGCATGAGGCCAGCATGGTGCGGGCGTTTGTGAATGAGCCGGGACTCGATCGCGAGCTCCTCAAGGATCAGGAGGCTCTCAAGAAGGTCGTGGCCAACGTAAAGAAAACGCTCGCGGTGGTCTATTCGAAGCTCACACCGACGTTGGATATCGTTGAGGACGAAGAACATCAATCGAACAAAGTCACCTGCCGGCTGCATGCCAACGGCGTCACCCATAGCTTTGACGTGACGCACGAGCTGGTCGGCTCCGCCGAATTCCGCGAGCTGCAGAAGCTCTCACCGTCGGCGATCGGCTTGGGCCGGGCGCCGTACAAGGTCAAAGCCGACGGTCAGGAACTGCTCCAGCCCGCGACGGCTGAGTTGGTCAAGGCGATCCTCGATAAGGGCAAGCACGGGCTCAGTATCCAGCGCTACAAGGGCCTCGGCGAAATGAACCCGAATCAGCTCTGGGAAACGACGATGAACCCGGAAGTCCGGACACTGTTGAAAGTCACGTTAGAAGACGTGCCAGGCGTCGACGAGATCTTCACGATTCTGATGGGTGACGAGGTCGAACCCAGACGAAACTTCATTCAAGCCCATGCGCTCGAGGTCAGAAATCTAGACGTGTAAAGAATTGCAGAGAGCTTATGGCTGATAGCGTATGGCAAATAGCCGATGCGGAGTTTCCTTCTTGCCATCGGTTATCGGCGATAAGCCATTCGCTCTTTTCCCATGGAGATTTAAATGCCCCCTGATGAACGGTTAGGACAGATCGCCATCGAAGACGAGATGCGCTCGTCGTACCTGAGTTACGCGATGAGCGTCATCGTGGGCCGGGCGCTCCCCGACGTGCGTGACGGCCTCAAGCCGGTCCATCGCCGTATCCTCCATGGCATGAACGAAATGGGCCTGGCGTCGAACCGGGCCTACCGCAAGTCCGCTAAGATCGTCGGCGAGATCATGGGGAACTACCATCCCCACGGGGACAGTGCGATCTACGACACGCTCGTTCGGATGGCGCAACCCTTCAACATGCGCTATATGCTCGTGGATGGTCAGGGCAACTATGGATCGGTCGACGGGGATCCCCCCGCGGCCATGCGCTATACCGAAGCCCGCCTGACCAAGGTCGCCGAGGACATGCTCGCCGATATCGACA
The DNA here is from genome assembly GCA_018971525.1 of Nitrospirota bacterium. Taxonomy (GTDB): domain Bacteria; phylum Nitrospirota; class Nitrospiria; order Nitrospirales; family Nitrospiraceae; genus Palsa-1315. The sequence goes on along the minus strand of JAGXAR010000086.1, from coordinate 3,602 downwards.
AGGAGACGGTCGATTTCGGGCCGAACTACGACGAGTCGCTGGTCGAACCGCTGGTGCTCCCTTCTAAAATCCCGAATCTTCTCGTCAACGGCGCCGGCGGCATTGCGGTGGGCTATGCCACCAACATTCCGACCCACAATGTCGGCGAAGTGATCGAGGGGCTCCTCCTGTTCCTGGAGAATCCGGACATCACGATCGCCCAGTTGATGAAAAAGATTCCAGGCCCCGACTTTCCGACGGCCGGATTCATCTATGGAACGGCCGGCATCAAGGACGCCTACGAGAGCGGACGGGGTCTCCTCACGTTGCGCGCGAAAGTGAAGGTCGAGTCGGATGAACGCACGGACCGCGAACGGTTGATCGTCACGGAGCTGCCCTATCAGGTTAATAAGTCCAAGCTGATCGAAAAGATTGCCGAGTTGATCCGGGACGAGCGGATCAAGGGGATTTCCGATCTGCGCGACGAATCCGATCGGGAAGGCATCCGCGTCGTCATCGAGCTCAAGCGCGGCGAAATCCCGCTCATCACCTTGAACAATCTGTATAAGCTCACGCAACTCCAGACGACATTCGGGGTCATCATGCTCGCGCTGGTGAACAACCGGCCTGAAGTGTTGAACCTCAAACAGATCCTGCATCATTTCATCGAGCACCGGCGCGAGGTTGTCGTCCGTCGGACCGCCTTCGAGCTGCGCAAGGCGGAAGAGCGGGCTCATATCCTCGAAGGCCTCAAGATCGCGCTCGATAATCTGGATGCGGTGATTACCTTGATTCGACGGGCGCAATCGCCCGATGAAGCCCGCGTCGGCTTGATGCGGGAATTTGCGCTGAGCGAAATCCAGTCGAATGCGATTCTGGAGATGCGGCTCCAGCGGCTCACGCAATTGGAGCGCAACAAACTCATCGAAGAATATAAAGAAGTCTTGAAGCAGATCGAATATCTCAAGTCGATCCTGGGCAGCGAAGCGCTGGTTCGTAAGATCATCAAGGATGAGTTGATTGAGGTCCGTGACGCCTACAAGGATGATCGCCGCACGCAGATCGTGAAAGAAGAAGCGGAGATCACCCTGGAAGACATGATCGCGAACGAAGAAGTGGTCGTCACGATCTCGCACGCGGGCTACATCAAGCGCAACCCGGTCACCCTGTATCGGGCGCAGCGGCGCGGCGGCAAGGGCAAAATCGGGATGGGGGTCAAGGAAGAGGATTTTGTCGTGACTCTGTTCACCGCGTCCACGCACGAGTCGCTCCTGTTCTTCACGGACGCCGGGAAGGTCTATTGGTTGAAGGTCCATGAGATTCCGGACGCAGGGCGGGCAGCCAAGGGCAAAGCGCTCGTGAATCTGCTGGCGCTTTCCGGCGATGAGAAGGTCACTGCGACCGTGCCGGTGAAAGAGTTTCGCGAAGACCGGTACGTCGTGATGGCGACCGCGCAGGGTATCATCAAGAAGACCGAACTCTCGGCTTATGGCAATCCACGCCAGGGTGGCATCATCGCGCTGTCCCTGGATAAGGGGGATCGGCTCATCAGCGTGCACGTCACCGACGGCCAGCGGGAAATCCTGTTGGGCACGAAGAAGGGCATCACGATCCGCTTCAAGGAAGATGATGTCCGCCCTATGGGACGCACGGCGCACGGGGTGCGCGGCATTACGCTCGAGGAAGGCAACGAAGTCATCGGCATGGAAACCATCACCCCCGACTCCACCACCCAAATCCTCACAGTCACGGAGGGCGGCTACGGGAAGCGCACGCCGGTGAACGAGTATCGCGTCCAGGGGCGCGGGGGGAAAGGCATCATCAGCGTGAAGACCAATGAGCGCAACGGGCTCGCCATCGGCTTTCTTCAAGTCCGGGACGGCGATGAGATCATGCTGATGGCCGCTCAAGGCAAGGTGCTGCGGTGCAAGGTGGATGAATTCCGTGAGATCGGCCGTAACACCCAGGGGGTTCGGATCCTCGATCTCGATGGCGAGGGCGACCGGGTTGTGGCCGTCGCGCGTCTGGCGGAAAGTGCCGAGGTGCTCCCCGAGGAAGGCGGCGGGTAACGGTTACGCGCGACATCGTACGCCTTGTTCGTTGAGCCCAGGCTTTCCATGCACGAGCGGGATTCTTTTCCAACGCCCCTTCCCGGATCCAAGCCCAAGAAGCCGCTGGATACGGTCGTCAAGATGGCCATCGGTGTATTCATCGGGTCCTTCGCCCTGATCTGGGGCGGGATGTATCTGAGCCGTCCCGATCGATCGATTCCTCCCTATAGCATCGGATCGCAAGAAGAGACAGCCGTCGCGATCCATGTGCCACCCTGGACAAGCGACGGGGAAATCGAAACGCTGATCGAGCGCTTCCGCAAAGTCGGCCGCGAGACGAGAAATTTCGGGTCGATGAAGGTCAGGCCGACAACGCCAGACGATCCGACCGAGCACTACCGCCGCCTCACCATCTACATCTTTTCTCTTGATGCTTGGGCGGAGCCGGCTATGCTGCACAAGTACCTGACCGGGGAAGACCCGGATGTTCGGGGGGGATTTCGAAGAGCCTTGCGGGGGTTGTATGAGCTGACCGAGGCGGAAGAAGAAGGGCGGATCGGTCCCTTGCTGGATAACCCGGGGACGGCAGGGACGGAGGTGTATGCCCGCCAGCTTTTCAAGGGACCGCTCAGCCGCCCTTCGGCGCGCGCGGCTGAGCCAACGATTGCACCATGAGCTGCGCAAGGCGATCGCGGAGATCCGCATCTTGGATGGTGGTCACATGCGCCGAGATTTCCGCGAGCAGCGCCGCGCTCGGCGGTGAAGCGGTCGCACGAACGGCCTTAGGCGATTCGTGCAGGTCGTCGGCCTCCGGCAGTTCCCCTACCCGCAACACGATGTCGGTGACGAGTTCCGCGCCGGCGACACTGTTGAGTTTCTGAATGAGCGTCGGCTTGAGGAATGTGAGCTGGTGCAGCCAGACACTGTTGTGGACCAGGAGATAGAGCTTCTTGTAACGAATCTGGTCGGGCCAGGTATTCGATGCGATAGGTTCCCCGACGATGGAGACCCAGTCCCGGCGCAAGCGGTTTTCGAGCAGCTTGGACTCGAGACCCAGGCGACGGGCCAGCCCTTCGAGGACGCTTGAGACAGAATCGATCGAACCAAATCCGCGCATGGCCGCATCATAGCAAAAATGGCTGTGGCAATCAGCAGACAGGTTCCGGTCACGCTCGGGCGGTCTCTTCACGGGCATTCTGAGCGGAAGACTGACAGCGACCTACCTTTGGAAATGAAAGTCTGACGTCTGATGGGGAAAGAGAAGGACAGCTTCGAGAAAGCGGTGGTGACTAACCGCAAGGCGTACCACGACTATTTCATTGAGGACAAGTTTGAGGCGGGGATCATGCTCCAGGGTACGGAGGTCAAATCCCTGCGAGAGGGGCGCGTGAACCTGCAAGACAGTTACGCCAGCGTGAAGAACGGCGAGGTCTTTCTCCACCACTGCCACATCAGTCCATACAGCCACGGCAACATCATGAATCACGAGCCTCTCCGTACTCGGAAACTGCTCCTCCACCGGAAGGAGATCAATAAGCTCCTCGGCAAGACGCAACAGCAAGGGCTCACGCT
>JAGXAR010000193.1 GCA_018971525.1 Nitrospirota bacterium | reverse complement strand
CGTCGATGATTGGCGCAATTTTCATGAAATTGGGCCGCGCCCCTGCGATCAGATCAATCCGTTTCACTGTCTGGCCTCGATCAGCATGAATACATCCTGGGTAGCGCGCTGGTCCTTTTCAAGGGAAACAGCGGCAATGAGGTTAAGGCCGGTCTAGAATTGGCGGATATGCGGCCTGCTAGAGGAAAACCTAACTGATTTGTTCGGGTTGCACAACTGAGAAAAGTTTTCGGTGGACTGTCACCTCCCGTTTCGTAGAAGGCCCTGCCACATCTGCAATGCTTGTTTCGCCCACGGATTGGTCTCTTGTCCTTGGCGATTGTCGCCCTTTAGTCGTCTCGTGCTTAACGACTCGATTCGCATCGCGACATCTCGATATTGTGGCGCTTCGCGGCGAAGCCATCGATAGGACTCCAACGCTTCAGACATGCGCCCGAGTGCCTCTAACGTTCTTCCCAATAGATAGAGGATCTGCACTTGTTCTTTCGATGATGTCGCGGGCACTTGCAGGGCCCGGCGAAAGGCTGCGACGGCTTCTTCCTGTTTTCCGCACTTCTTGAGACTGAAGCCCATTTGAGCGAAGCCCTTCAACGCATATGCGGGATCTTGTGCGGCTTTCTCGAAATGCTCGGCTGCCTGTCTGAAGAGGCCCGCATTCTTGAGCGCCGTTCCCCGTTCGTATGATTCGTGTCCGTCCGGTGCGTCGGTCGATGCGGTGGCTTCACTGGCCTGTGGAGATCTCCCCGGTATTGGGGCACTGTCTTTATTCTCCAACGAGGCCCGGTTTAAGGCTGGATGGTTCTCTTGTGTCAGGGGTGAGGCGTTGGCTTCATTCACGTTCTTGTTTCCTGTGGGCTATGAAAGTAAATGGCAGTAAGTTCGCAAGTCTTGGACCATTCAAGGCGGTTTTCGAACTCGTTACGTTTCAACGTCTTTGCGCTTGTCCCCGTGGGGATGAGAGAGGGGAAACCGCGCATGGTGGGCAGATTTGTTCAAATGTGCTCCCGCTATCTTCGTTGGAAGGTTAAGGATGAGGTCAAGGCTAAGTAAGTTGAGTCGGGTCCTCGCTTAACCTTAATCTCAGCCTCAGCCTTCTTCAGAAGTTACGGCCTTGCTGGGCGATCTTTTTGAAAATCCTGCGGACTGTTCTTGCGGCATCCGCGATCGACAGGCCGTCCATCATCCCAGAGTGCTCATTTAATTTTTCAGCAGCCCGATCGAGAAGTTGCTTTATTTCTTTGCCAGCAATCGCTCCAAGCACTCGACGATCCACTCTGCTGTCTTGCCGTCCTATTTCGGAGGAATTGATCCTTTTTCCAGTGGCCCGCCATCAATCGTACTAGCGCGGGAAGCGGCTTACTCGGATCGGTCCCAATGAGTTCGTCCGTCCCGATCGTGATGGTCTCGGGACGTTCGGTGTTGTCGCGTAGGGTATTCGTTCCATCCCCTTTGCTCTGACGTGTATTCTGCCCCGAGGCCTCGATCTTTTTCGGTAGACTTCTCGGCGGTGACCGATAGTCACGACGGTCACCAGATGCTGTGCGTCATTGACCTCGTAGAGGATCCGAAACGCTCCCACCCTGATGCGATACAGCGGTAGGCCGCTTAATTTCTTTGCCCCGGATGGTCGAGGGTTATCGGCTAACTTCATGATGGCCTCGTCCGCTCGACGGAGAAGCTGATTCTCCAGCCGTTCTAGCTCCCGGCTTGCCGAGGGCTTGATGGTGAGCCGGTATCTCAGAGACGGCCAACCTTTTTCAAGCGCTCATGAACACGCCGATACGGAATGGCCCGTTCCGCGTGACGCTCATACCATGTGGCCACATCGATGAGATCTTCCTTCAGCGCGGGGTTGGCGAAGAGTCGCTGCAGAATCACTCCGCGGTCGGACTTAGGCAAGGACTCAAATGCGGTCATGAACACTTCTGCGGTTGCCTCTGCTCTTCTCACAATGGCTCCCTCCTTTGAAATGCACCCATGATCTCGGGTGGAGTACTGGGGACAGTTCCTGTTGCCTCCGCGCTATTCGAACGACACGACACGCGCTCTGGTACGCTGGGATTCACTTGAAATCAGCGTTCCCTCTTCAAGGTGATGACGGAACTGTTTCATGGCTTCCACCGCGCCAACTGGCGGCCAGCACCTCTGGCTTCCATTTGTGCCGAGACCGATCATCGCCGGCCTCCTCGTTTGCGAATGGCTTGGTTCATGCCCTCCACACTCACCGGCCGAGCCGGGGGCTTGAGCATCCCCGCTATCTCCGACGCGTCGAGGCTCGCTGGCAGCACCAGCACTCGACCATCCTTATCGATCACAAATTCGAGGCGATCCCCCGGATGGAGATTACGTCGTGTCCGAATGTCCTTCGGGATGGTCGTTTGGCCTTTGCTGGTCAGCGTCGATGTGGACATCCTGCTTCCATAAAATAAAAGTATTTTTATACTATGGTAAGTCTGCATGCAAGGCAAGGTAAGGTGTTTCCCGCCAGCTTCGCTGGAAGGTTAAGGATGAGGTCGAGGCTGAGAAAAAAGAATCTGATCGATGCTCAACCTCGGCCTCAGCCTTCTTCAGAAGTTACGGCCCTGCTTGGGACAGGCGCGTTCGGCTATGTTCGCCAAAATTATGAACGCTGAGGAGGATGGTATGAGTTAGAAAGTGACTTGTCGAAGATCGTGGCGATTGGCAGCAAACCATTGCATGGTCTTCTTGAGTCCTTCCCGGAGGCTATGTTTCGCTTGAAAGCCAAAGAGTTGCTTGGCCCGGCTGACATCCAGGCATCGTCGAGGCTGCCCGTTGGGCTTGGTGGTGTCCCAGACGATCTGTCCGGTGAAACCGGCCTCCGCGGCGATCATGGCGGCGAGGTTGCGAATGGTGACTTCCTCCCCTGTCCCCAGGTTGACGGGTAGACTTCCGTCATAGTGTTCGGCTGCGAGTAGGATGCCTTCCGCGGC
>JAGXAR010000021.1 GCA_018971525.1 Nitrospirota bacterium | reverse complement strand
GAAGAGGGTCTGGGCCCATTTGGCACCTGGCGGCCGGTTGGTCATTAAGGATCGATTCTTAAATGAGACAGGAACCGGTCCGGCCTGGACCACCGCGTTTGCGGTCCATATTCTAGTCAACACGGAACGGGGCGGCTGCTACAAGACGGCAGATGCGATCCAGTGGATGGTAGAAGCCGGGTTCACTTCCGCAACAGAGCTGGAAAAAACGGCTGCCGTCCAAGGCGTGAAGGGAACGAGGTAACAACATACGATGGACTGGTTACGAGATCCAGGGTTCTTTGGGACTCATGCAACGACAGGTGCAGACCTCAGCCAATTAATGGCTGCCGTGTTTACTGGCCTTTTCATAATTGGTTGGATACAGGCTAGAAAGCATAAGGCTGATGCACATCATTGGCTAATGTTTGGCGGTATGGTTGCGATGCTGGGGTTTTTTGTCAGCTATTACATGTTTCGCTCCCTAGGGGTTCTAGCCTTTGAAGGGAAGGAAGGATTTGGAGGGTCGCAATCGCTTTATGATCATGTGTTTGTACCCGTACTAATTCTCCACATCATCCTTGTTATGGTCGGTCTAATCATGGCCGTATATCTTCTGGTGTTGGGTTTTAGGGCGCAGACTTTTGTTGGGGGAGTTCGACAGCTTAATAGCAGTACATTGCAAACCTCCTGGGGCACTATCGGTAAGGTATGGAGTACCATTGGCGGAATAGTTGGGTTGTATCTTATTTTTTTATATGCGACAGACCGTCTTTCATTGCGAAGATCGGAAGTCTGGATCGTATTTATGGTCTTGATCGCGTTGGTATTGCTGTTCGAAATGGCGATTCAACGAATTTGGCCTGACGGAGCCAGGCGGCATCGTGCTCTCGGCCGATTCACAATGGTTATTTACTGCGTCTTGTTTCTCACCGGCACATTTACCTACACGATGCTCTATATTCTGTATCCGGGAAAGATTGGATGAGCAGCAGAGCTGATAGCCGATTGCTGATGGCTGAGAGCCGGCAATGCCCATGCTGACCTGTGGCTGCGGTCGCTGGATGCATACCGAGGGGATTGAAGAACGTTCGTATGATGATGGGACACCCCAGTGGTTCATTCGGACGGAATGTCGCGGCTGTGGGCTAAAAATAGGGGTCGATGTCCCTGCCGGACCAACCGGCGGGCTCGTCGATCGGATGATGTGGACGGATGACGCGCTGCACCGCTTGGATCGAATGCCTCCCTATCTAGCTCCACTAGTGCGCGGTGAGGTCGAGCAAGACATGCGGGTGAGAGGAGAACGGGTCGTCACCTACGATACCTTGCTCCGCCCAAGGACCGGCGAGCGCATCGAGTGGGAGCCTGAAGCAGAACGTCGCTTGGACAGGGTGCCGGCGCCGGTGCGTGCCATGGCCCGCATTGAACTAGAACGGACAGCAGCCGATCGCGGCGAAACGCGCATCACCGTCGCGCTGATGGAAGAGGTGAAGGCGCGCTATTTCGGGATGGGCGCGCAAAAGACGTGAAAGGTGAACCGCGAAAAATAAGCTGAGAAGAGCCTCCTTCGTTTCACGATTTACGTCTGACGTTTAACGAGCAGATTATGTTGCATCGAATGGCGTTGCGAGTATTGCCAAGCCTCAGTCTGGCCGTCACGGAAGACTCTGTGCGCAAGCAAAAGCGGATCGTGATGTTTGTACCGGGATTGTTGGCGTTCGCAGTCTATCGGCTGGCCAAACTGCTGTTGCCGCTTGCGGAGCCGATCGTGTTGTTGATGGTCAGCGGTCTTGTCGCGGTCGTGACGGCGTTGTTAGCGTATCGCGTCGGACGTGCCACTGCGTGGGGGAGGATTCTCCAAGAAGATGGGAGCCGTCTTCTGCTATGGCTTGGCGGTTGGATCGGGTTTGTATATGGGGTCCAGTTGTCTCTTCTGGTCTTGGCCCTGCTCTGGCTCGTCGGGTATGACTATCTCCAACATCCGGATGGGCCGGCCATGATGGCCATCATCATTTCCTGTACTGCTGTCGCGCGCGATGCCTTTGAGATTGGTCACGTGCGGAAAGTGGCCCTCATGGGACGTCCATTTCCGACGTTTCCCGATGGGGCTGCCCTCCGTACGATGGTGGGCAATCGTGCAATAGAACTGGCTCCCTGGGTCGCAGTCGGTCTCGTGATCGGTGCATTTGGCGCGTCGCTGGGGCAACTGGTCGAGGGGAATCATGGGGCGGCCCTGGTCCAGCTGTCCGCTGTGGGGGTATTGGGGGGCGGAGTCGCGCTCTGTGCCTACTTCGGCGGGCTTCGTCCACAGGCGTCATGGATTCAGGGGCTGTTCCAGACGAAGGCGAGCGAATTGCTGAAATATTGGTGGTGGCCTGGACTCGCATTTGCCGCGACGTACTATCTGGTGGCGGCGGGATGTGTGATCTTCCTCTTGAGACAGCCGGGAATTCCCACTCCCTATGCCATGGCCGGTGGCGGATTCGTGACAGGCATGATGGCGCTCTATTGTTACTATCTCGGGTCTCGCCGACAGGTAGAAGAACAACAGGGGCACACGATGTCGAGTGCCTTGCTCCGATGTCCCTTCGTCATGGGAATTCTTGGCAAGTCGACGGGCGCAGGCGTCTCAATGCCTGCTGGTTCTGGCTCGAAGGTCTAAGAGTATGGTCATGAAGAAAATCATGTACGGAGTGGTCGGGTATTCTGTCCTGCTGTCGGTGGTTCTTGCAGCTTCGGGGTTTGGCTGGGGTCTTCATAGCCAATCCTTTGCCGAGAGCAGCACCGATCTGTATTTCAAGACACCAGGGACTCCCCAGGGGCCGCCTGCTCCTTCTCCCCAGGAGACTGTCTACTCGCGCATCGGGTCGTCCGATAGTCGATTGCTCGTGTGGTTCGTCACGCAACAACACACCTACTTCGGAGGGTTCGTTCTCGCGCTGCCGATCTTTTGCGTCTTGCTGGAATTCCTGGGCCTCAGCAGCAGGAAGCCCGCGCTGGCACTTCGCTATGATGGCCTCGCGCGGGATTTAGCAAAAGTCGCCCTCCTCGCCCTGTCGGTGACGGCCTTGGTCGGGACTCTCATGCTGGGGATGTTTATCTCTTTCTATCCCAGCTTCATGAAGTACATGGGCGGGACGTTCAAGGCCTTTATGCCGGTCTATGCGATCGTGTTTGTGGGAGAATCGCTGCTGCTCATCATCTATTACTACAGCTGGAATCGGATGGCTGAGCCGGCGTTAAAGTGGGTTCACGCATCGATCGGCGTATTGACCAACCTGTTCGGGACAGCACTCTTGCTCTTGGCGAACGCCTGGTCGGCCTTCATGATGGCTCCGGCCGGTGTTGATGCGCAAGGGCGGTTTCTGGGGAATGTATGGCATTTGCTCCATTCGGCCCTGTGGAATCCATTGAATGTCCACCGTTTCCTGGCAGACATTATGTCCGGCGGGGCGGTGGTCTTGGCCTATGCCTGCTATCGTTTTTTCACCAGCAAAACCGAAGAAGAGCGCGCCTATTTCGACTGGGTCGGGTACATCTTTCTGTTTGTCATGGTCTGCGCGCTGTTACCGATGCCCTTTGCCGGCTTCTGGTTGATGCGATCGGTCTACGCGTTTAGCCAGAGTATGGGTGTGACCATGATGGGTGGATTACTCACCTGGCTCTTCGTGGTGCAGGCCCTCTTGATCGGCGCACTCTTCCTCGGCGTGAACTATTACTTGTGGCAGAGTATGGCACGCCTTCGCGGAGGGGAACGATATCAGCCGTACTACCAATTGCTGCTCGCGGTGCTCATGTTTGCCCTGTTTATTTGGCTGACGCCACACACCGTCATGATGTCGGCCGGCGAAGTGAAGGCGATGGGTGGAGCGCAACATCCTGTAGTCGGCAACTACGGAGTGATGTCGGCGAAGAATGGCGCGGTCAACATCATGATTCTCGTGACCACCCTGAGTTTCATATATTACCGTCGCGCCAATCGAACGATGGTCGTGTCCTGGGTCAAGAAAGGGAACATCCTCATCGGTGCGCTGTTCCTCCTGGGATCGCTCAACATCATCTGGCTCTCAGTGTATGGGTTCTATTTGCCGGCGAAGCTCCGAGTCGGGCTGTCGTCGCCGCAGGCTGTGACCACGTTGACGGTCCTTGTGGTCGGTCTGGTGATCAATCGCATGATGCTCAGAGGGGCGCTCGTCCATGGGCCGGTCCAGTGGGGAAGGATTTCCGTCAGAGGCATGGTTGGACTGTTTGGATTGGCTGCTGCATTCTCGTGGGTCATGGGTCTCATGGGCTATATCCGTTCCTCCGGACGGTTAGCGTGGCATGTGACTGAGTTGATGGCCGACGTGTCGCCCTGGGCATTCACACCGGACTTAGCGTTCGCTGCGAAGATGGTGACGCTCAATATGGTGGTGTTCTGGGGCGCGGTGCTCATCCTATTCTGGATGTGTCAGCGTGATCAGTCGCCTGTGATGGGAGAAGAGTTGGCCGAGGGGAACGCGACGGTACTGGCGCCGTCGTCGTCGCAAGAGGCATAACAAACCGAAAGGGTCGGGAGTATGAGTCGAGGGGTGATGATCCGTAGATATCTTGCAGTCGGATTGGTGGTGTGTGGGAGCTTCGTGATGCAGAGTGCGGTCTCGGCGCAAAGCCAATCCTTGATCTTAGAGGATTTTCAGGCGAAAGAAGCGGACGGATTTCCTTCGAATTGGGATCATGAAAACCAACGAAGCCATTCCAAGGGGCGGGATGCATATAAGGTTCAGACAGAGAACGGCGTGAATTTTCTAGCGGCAAAGGATGCGGGACAGCGGATCAAGAAAAAGAAGATCGATTGGGACCCGAAAGCCTTTCCAGTTCTCACCTGGCGTTGGCGCCTGCATAAAGCCACGGCGGAAACTGAACCTATCGCGGCAATCTATGCTTCACTGGATACCGATCTGCTGTTCATCCCTGTGTTTACGAAGTATATCTGGAGTGCCACCAAGCCCGAGGGCGCGCTAACCGAAGGGGGCATGTTCAGTGGCTCGGAGATCGTGGTGCAAAGCGGCACGAAGGATGTCGGTCAGTGGTTTGAGGAACGCGTGAACGTCTACGAAGATTTCAAACGGATTCACCAGCATGAACCAGCTGCCAAAGCCTGGGGCATTTCGATCATCGCCGGGCCAGGTGTGGAAATCGATTTTGGCTCGATGGTCGCGAGCGCAGGGCGCTAGAAAATTGGAGCGTTATTAGCATGACCGGATCTGGCCCGGAACAAGCTGCGCCCTTGAAGGTGGTCGATATCCTGTTTGGCGTAGCCGTGATGGGAACCGTCGGGACGCTCATCGGGCTCATTATGGGCGGCAGCATCATGCCGCTTGCGAGTGGGGCAGGATTGGTGCTCGGCGGGGTTATCGGGTTCATGGGTGGGCGACGTTTTCTGGTGAGTATTTTGATGGGAACACTGTTGGGCGGGGCGCTTGCCTGGTTCATTGCCGGTCCGGAGAGAATATCCGTGGGCGCGGGGGCCGGCGCCGCCATGGGTGGATTTCTCGGTGTGCAGATCTCAATGTTGCTGGATATGCGCGCGGCAAAGAAAGCCGCCTCTGAGCCGCCTGACCCCACCGTGTCACGCACAATCGAAGGAGCATGAGACGCGATGGAAAATAGGGGAGTACTCATCGGCTCGATCGTTTTTGTCTTTGCATCGTTCGTCCTGATGATTAGCTTGCTGGTCTATGAGTCCTACAAGGCGAAGCAGATGAAAGCACTGGCACTGTCGATCAAGACCGAGACTCACCCTGTACCGAGCAGCGCGCCCTCGCAGGATTATTCCATGTATAAAACGAAGATGGGTGATGAAGGCCGCGAAATGGTGCAGGTCCCCGAAGGCCCGTTCATCATGGGCAGCAAAGAGGGCGACCCGGATGAGGTGCCCGAGCGTCAAGTGTTTCTGAAGGCCTTCTACCTCGACAAGAAAGAGGTGTCTCAAGAGGAATATGCCCGGTTCGCCAAAATGACCAAGCGACCGCTGCCCAAGATCGAAGTGTTTGAAGACGATCAATCCAAGCTGCTGAAGCCCGAGTTTGCAGCAATGAGCGTGTCATGGGACGAGGCTGTGGCCTATTGCAAATGGGCGGGAAAGCGCCTTCCCACGGAAGCGGAATGGGAAAAAGCCGGCCGTGGTGAGGGAAAGCGGAAGTACGCGTGGGGCGAGACCTTCATAAACGGCCGCGCCAATGCCAATGTGGACGGGAGTGAAGACGGGTTTCGGTATCTCGCGCCTCCCGGGTCATTCGAGACCGGGCGAAGCCCCTACGGAATCTATGACATGACGGGGAACGTTGCGGAATGGGTTGCGGATTCGTACGATGAACACTACTACCAGAAGGCTCCCTACCGTGATCCGAAAGGGCCAGAAGCCGGAGATTTGAAAGTCGTGCGCGGAGGGTCGTGGCGAGAGACCGAACATAACGCTCGGCTATCCAAACGATTTGCTGCAAAGCATTGGCGGACGGATATTACGATCGGGTTTCGCTGTGCGAGCGATGTGGAGGGTGGAGACAGCCTCGCGGCGTCATAACAGACATGCTCGAAACCAAATTCAAGGTCGCGTTTCTCCTAGCCGTCCTAGCGCTTGCTGCGCTCCCCATCATAGGAATTATCCGTGGCACCACGCTGACTCCCTTTGAAGAGTCTCCCGGGACTTCCCAGGATTCCGCGCCAACCGAACCGCTCGATCCCTCTCAGGATTCTCATGAAGAACCAGTCCGTGAAGAAATGGTCTCGATTCCGGCAGGACCTTTCATCCGTGGGACCGATCATGGCGGCTTTGATGAACAGCCCCAACGCACGCTGGTGCTGGATACTTTTGCGATTGATCGGTACGAAGTGACCAACTTTCAATACCAGCAATTTGTCGAGGCGACCGGACATCGTAAGTCGGGTCCTCCTTCCCGCTACGCTAAGAACATGAGCAAGATGCGGGGCATCAATCAGCCCGTGGTCTACGTGTCATGGGAGGATGCGGAGGCCTATTGTCGTTGGAAAGGGAAGCGGCTTCCAACCGAGGCGGAGTGGGAGAAGGCTATGCGAGGAACAGACGGACGCCTCTGGCCCTGGGGTAATGTGGAGCAGCCCAATGGAGCGAATTGGGCCAGGGTGCGGGATGGCCATGATGTCACAGCATCTGTCGGTTCGGTTCTGACCGATAAGAGCCCGTATGGCGTCATGGATGGGGCAGGAAATGTGATGGAGTGGGTGGCCGACTGGTATGCGGAAAGCTACTTCAAGGAGGCTCCCGAACAAAACCCGCAGAGCCCGGAGTATGGCACATTTCGGGTGCTTCGAGGGGGGGGGTATGCAACCACGGGAGGCGATATTCGCATCACCAGCCGTAGCAAGATGGTTCCCGACTTTCGCGATGAAACGATCGGGTTTCGCTGTGCGGTTTCGGGTATGAAATAGGAGAGGAACTGAAGGGGAAAATACGAGGAAACCTACAAGAAATCAAAGTAGTAGAGAATGAGGAACACGGCCAAAATTATATTGACAACCATACCGGCCAAAACTATAATGTCGAACACTTTTGAGTTTTTTTTCATTGAATTTCCCCTGATTTTTCGTGTGCGGCAAGGAATTTTGAATAACATACGGATATCTGTGTGTCAAGAAATTCGCTGAGCTGATTCGGCGCTTATTATTTCTATCAGGAGAAGGAGACGCGATGGCAACGGCAACGGCAGATAGCGAGATGAAGATCAAAATCGGCAAGATGATTTTCTACATCACCTGCGCTGTAGGTCTGTGGTTCTTTTATTGGTTTGCAGGAATTCAGTGCCCCTGTTAAACGAGGCCGCTGCACGTTGGGATTTCTTGAACGTCCGCAAGGTTTGAGGGAGGAAATGCGATGGGTCAGACAATTGTCTATGTGCTTGTGTCTCTGGTTATTTGCATTGCCTATTTTACGGCAGTTGACCACTTTTTGATGGATTCGCAGGGGCTGGACTACTGGTATCTATTCCGGAAGTAGGCCAGGGGCCATTCTGCGACGAGTCGAGCTAGCAGGGAGTTGTGATGAGTCTTTTTCGGAATGCATTAAGGAGGTGTCCCATGGGTTTAGTAGCCGGGAAGAAGTTGTTCTCAATCATGGCGCTGGGCGCGATGATTGGCCTTCTCCTGCTCCCCATCGCCGTTTCGCTTCCGTCACTGGCTATTGGCGCGGATGCGCCCGATGCGGTGAAGAAGGAAGGTGAGGCGAAGGTCGAGAAAGGGCGAGATGTCTATTATAAGACGGAGGGCATAGTTGTCGGTGCCCCTGCTCCGAAGACCACAGATGGTCCTCGGGATTATCCGCGGTACAACTTCGAGAGCCGCGTGCTGCTCTGGTTCGCGAACCAGCAACACCTCTATTACGGAAGTTTCGTGCTTGCGGTTCCAATTTTTTGCATGGTCATCGAGTTCATGGGTGTGGTGACGAAGGATAAGGCGATGGCGAAGCGGTATGACCAACTCGCCTATGACTTCATCAAAATCAGTTTGACGGCCTATTCACTGACAGCAATTCTTGGCGGTATCCTGATCTTCACCTTCCTGACGCTCTATCCGGCATTCTTCGGCTACTTATCCAGTATCTTCCGGCCCGTCATGCATATCTATGCACTGATGTTTGTGGCCGAGAGCGGAACCCTTTACATCTACTACTACGGTTGGGACAAGATGAAAGAAGGGTTCCTCAAGTGGATTCACCTGAGCATGTCCGTGATCCTGAACGTGATCGGCACGTTACTCATGTTCCTGGCGAATTCCTGGATCGGTTTCATGATGTCACCGGCCGGCGTCGATGAGCAGGGCCGGTACCTGGGGAACATCTGGCACGTCATTCATACCGCACTCTGGAATCCGCTCAACGTGCATCGCATTTTGGGTAACATGGCGTTCGGCGGCGGTGTGGTAGCAGCCTACGCGGCCTACAAGTTCCTGGCTTCCAAGACGGACGAGGATCGTGCTCACTACGACTGGATGGGCTACATCGCCATGGCGCTCGGCGTGGCGTTCTTGATACCTTTGCCATTCGCCGGTTACTGGCTGATGCGCGAGGTGTATGCCTACCGTCAGCAGATGGGGATTACGCTCATGGGTGGTCTCCTGGCTTGGCTTTTCATTATTCAAGCCACCATGATCGGTATTCTCTTCTTGAGCACCAACTATTATCTCTGGCAGGCGCTAGGTCGGATGCGCGGTGCTGAAAAATATCAACGCTACATTAAGTATCTCGTTTTTCTTCTCGTTTGCGGCTTCCTGGTGTTCATTACCCCGCACACGATTGTCATGACTCCTGCGGAGCTCAAGGCTATGGGTGGCCAGCAGCACCCGGTGCTGGGGAACTATGGCGTCATGTCGGCCAAGAATGGTGGAATCAACGTCATCATCACCACCACAGTACTGAGCTTTGTCTGGTACATGCGAGGTAACAAGGTCTCGACTGTGTCCTGGTCGAAGTTCGGCAATATCTTCATGGGCGTCTTCTTTGGATGCGCCTATTTGAATATTATCTGGCTTGCGATCTACGGCTACTACATCCCGGCTAACGTGCGGGTAGGTCTCTCAGTGCCTCAAGTTGCCACGACGCTGTCCTGCCTCTTCTTCATGTTTGCGCTCAACGGCGTCATGATGAAGGGTGCCAAGCAGATGGGGCCCATCGAGTGGGGGAAAATTTCTGCTCGATCACAATATGCCTTGATTATGCTTGCAACGGCCTTTACCTGGATGATGGGGTTGATGGGGTACATCCGCTCCTCCGTCCGATTGTTCTGGCACGTGAATGAGATCATGCGTGACAACTCTCCCTGGGCTTATACCCATACGGTAGGGTTTGCAGCGAACATGATTTCATTCAATGTGCTGTTCTTTTGGGTCAGCATCCTCTTTGTCTTCTGGCTCGGTAGCCTCGGGATAAAGAAGGCGCCGGTTGAAGCAAAGGCAGGGGTTCCGGGCGGCGCACCGCAGCCGGCTGGGGGCCACTAATCATCTTTAGGATTTTGGTTGGGGGAGAGGAGGCGCGGCGAACGTGCCTCCCTCCTACCCAAACCTCAGGAGGTTAAATCGTGGGCGTTCTGATAAACGAAGCTCTATCAATAGGGTGGCCGCTACTCGCTCTTCTTGCAGGGCTCCTCGTGTATTCCCAGATATCCATTAGCGATCCCGTCGCAAAGAAACGCGCGACGTTCAAGCTCTTTATCGGCATGATTGCCGCTTGCATGTTATTAGTGGCGATCGCTAACTACAAGACGAGTTTCTATGAAGCAAACCGGATGCTTCCGGTGTCCTTAGTTATCATCACTGCATTGGCGTTCATGATGGGGATCTATTTCCCCAATCAAGCCGCATTGCTCAAGATCGGTGGCTTCATGTTCCTTGTAGCCGCTGCCTTGTCAGGTTATGGGAATTGGTTACCACAGGTGGAAGGCGGATTTCCTCCCCCGGACGTGAAGTTGGTCTTCGACGCCATGACGCCTCAACAGTTGGCAGACGAAGGTGAAAAGATCATTTTCGGCGGCATCGGGCAAAACAAGGTTCAGGGTGCAATCGGAAAAGGACAGTGTCCACTCTGCCATGCCTTCCATAAGGGCATGTTGGGCGAGCGTGCCCCGAACCTTGATGGACTTCCTGAGCGCGCAGGGAAAGAACGACTTGAGGATCCAAATTATCATAAGGGGGAACCGGCCAAGCGTGAATATGCCGAGAAGGAAGCATGCCCAGGTTGTGGTACTGCGACAACCGGGCAAGAATACATTGCCGAGTCACATTCCTGTCCTAGCTGCTATGTGGTTTCGGGATACGGTGTAAAGGGCACCAACGACAAGGAAAGCCCAATGCCTAAGATCCACAAGCCGCCGATATCGCTCTCGTTGCCAGAACTGGCGGCGGTTGACACATGGCTCTACGTTCGTGAAGGGCGTGAGGCTCCGACATACGAAGAGATCATCAAATCGTATGAGAAGTTTATTCCCGAAGCTGACCGGCCGAAGCAGCAGGAAGACAAGCCGGCAGCTGCGGCAGGCGCGCTCTTGGCTGACGGATCTGAACCGGTCGATCAGATTTTCGCAAAAGCGCAGTGCGTAGTCTGCCATACCATTCCAGGCATCCCTGGCGCAGTTGGCACTCAGGGTCCCAAGCTGGAAGAGGGGACAAACGCACCGAACCGAATAAAGGATCCAGCATACAAGGGGACCGCGCATACCACTTCGGATTACATCATGGAGTCCGTGGTGTCACCCAGTACATACGTTGTAAAAGGATTTCCTGATAATCTGATGCCGAAGGTATTCGGGCAGAAATTGAGCGCAGGCGCTCTGAAAAAGATTGTCGATTATCTATCGCAGGTGAAAGCGGGTTCGCCGCCACCGAAGATTTCATAATCATGGCTATCTATCTCATTTGTTGAGCAAAGGGAGTTCACCGATGAAAGCAATAATGTCAGTCGGGGCACTCATAGGAGTAGTTGGACTACTCCTTCTTGTCGGAATGATTTTGGATATCGTTCCGTCAAACACTGTGCGCCTGGTCGAAGGGTATATGCCGGTCCAAATGCTCTTAGAGCTTGCGCTGTTCGTGGCGGGCTTTGCAGGGCTTAGCTACATGATGACTGCCATGGGAATGACGTTCCCGCGGTTCTGGCAGGGGATTCTTTTCTGGGCGTTCATTCTCCTGTACCTGAAGTTCCGCGTCTATCCGCCGATTCCATTCAGTGTTCGTGCTATGTATGGGACCGTCTCCCTCGTGGCCGTCTTCATGTGGGTATCCGCGAACGAAGAGGATTGGAAGAAGTTCAAGCAACCGATCATGAACATTCTGGATGCACAAACCGGAATGAACAAGCTGTTGCGGTACGCGTATCTAATTGTTCTGCCAATCTTGATCGGAGGGTTCTCATACAACGCGATGGTTCCGAAATCAGAGGAGCCGATCGAGTTGCGCACGGTGCATCCTGCGCCACCGGCCAGCACCAAGGTCCATGGAAAGACCTATACCCTTCAAACGTCCCAGAACCCGTATCGTGTCAATCCTGAGGGAAAGTACGATCAGGAATACACCAATGCAAATATTGTGGAGCAGGGCATGGGCCGCTTGATGAAGCCGAACGCCAATCCCTGGGACAAGGATGCTCAAGGGTACCTCAAGTATGTGCGTGAGGGCGGAGAGATCTTTTTCCAAAACTGCCACTTCTGCCATGGTGATAACCTGAACGGCCGTGGTCTCCATGCTTTCGCATTCAATCCGATCCCGGCAAACTTCACAGACCCGGGAACGATTGCACAGCTGCAGGAGACGTTCATTTTCTGGCGCGTGTCCAAAGGCGGAATCGGGTTGCCGAACGAAGGATTTCCCTGGGCCTCTGTGATGCCACCGTGGGAACAGCATCTGACTGTGGACGAAATTTGGAAAGTCATCTTGTTCGAATATTGGCACACGGGGTATTACCCCAGGACCTGGGACTAGTCGCTCACGGGAATTTATAGCCAACCTGGATTTACGACATGAGGGAAACCATGAAGAATTCGTTTAGTCTGAAGGCGGGAGCGCTCCTCACAACTGCCTTCGGAATCATCCTGGTCTCCGGAAGCACCGGGAGCCTTACCTTTGCCCAAGATGCCCTTCCTGAGGGCTTCAAGAAGAGCGAATTAGCACCTGAGCCTTCTGCTGACATGATCGAAGCAGGAAAGCGGGTCTACTTCACCAAGTGTGTCTGGTGCCACGGAGTCGATGGTGCCGGAGATGGGCCAGGTGCCGATCGTCTCTGGCCGCGTCCCCGCAACTTCAACCAGGGGACGTTCAAGATTCGGCACACGGCCAGCGGTGAGTTGCCGTTGTTCGATGCCAAGAAACCCATTCCCGGCCAGAACGATCTGTTTGAGACTGTCACGCACGGTCTGCCTGGTTCCGCCATGCCGTCCTGGGAAGGTATTTTGACGGAAGAGCAACGGCTCCAAGTATTGTCTTTCGTCACCACCCAGCTCGTGAAGGACCGAAAATTTACCGATAAGCAGTCTGAGGCCCAGACCGTGTTGCAGTTGGAGGGCCTTAAGCCGATCGCCGCGTCGGAGGATAGTTTGAAAAGGGGATCGGAACTCATTGTCGAGAAGAAATGCGTCGAATGTCACGGCGCTGAAGGCCGCGGTGACGGCAATGCCTTCAATCTGAAAGATGACTGGGGTTTTTCGATCCAGCCGGCCGACTGGCACAAGTGCTGGAACTTCAGGGGCAGCCGGCAAGATCCCTATAACGTCAAAAATATCTTCCGGACGTTTTCGACCGGAGTCAACGGCACGCCGATGCCATCGTTCGCTGACAACAGCACGGTCGAAGAACGTTGGCACATAGCCAACTTCGTGAACTCGCTCTGTGAGCGTGAGGCAGATGGGAAGCCCCTCTCGATCGATCCATTGACGGACAAACCGAAGATCAACTTTGTGGTGTCCTCAGGAGTGGTCGAGGGAGAAATTCCGGCAGATCCGGAGCACGAACTGTGGAAGAATCGGGCCAGGCGGTATGTCGCGATGGGTGGCCAGATCACGCACAAGCCAAGAAACTTCGTAAATCGGATCGACGATATCTGGGTGAAGTCGCTCTACAACGACAAGCACATTGTGTTCATGTTTCAGTGGGACGACCGGACGAAGAGCGTAGCCGAGGGGAAGTTGCCCTGGGCTCCGACCCAAGTCAATGTCGATGTCAAGGAGCAGGATCCGAAGACCGGCGAAGAGGGTTCTATTGCCTCTCATCAGAATAACTACACGGTCTACAACGATGCGATCGCCATGGAAACTGCCGTGAAATGGAAAGAGCTTCCCGCCCCGATTAAGCCGCGGTATCTGTTCGGCAGCAACGAACAGTATCCAGTCGACATCGTGAAATGGGAAGCGGATGGTTCGCTCCGTGCCTTCAAGGGTACCGGATGGGACAAGGATTTCGAAGAACGAGACACTTACGAAGAGAACATCAAAATCCTGCATTCTGAGTGGAAGAATGGCCGATGGACGGTGATCGTTCAGCGTCCGTTAGGGAATAAGAAGGATCAGGATTACGACGAAGATACCTTCTTCGAAATGGGACAATACATCCCCACTGTGTTCTTCGCTTGGGATGGCCACAATGGCGACGCTGGACGGAAGATGGCCGTCTCGGCCTTCTACTACACCTTCCTGGAGCCGCCGACGCCTCGTGAAGCCTACATCTATCCGGTTGCGATTGCCTTTGGTGTGGTCCTTCTGGAAGGTTGGGTCCTGACCAGACGATCGAACAAGCGGAAGGGAAAGACACTCTAACGTTCATCTGAACGGAGAGAGTCTGGAGAGTGAAGAGGGGGTGGGGTGACCCACCCCCTCTTTCTTTTTGACCGTCTACCGTGTGAGGGCATGATGGAGATCGATGTGACCGGCGTCCTTCTTGCCGGGGGCAAGAGTCGGAGAATGGGCGAAGATAAACGCTATCTCGTGGTAGGGGAACAGACACTCCTTGAACGAGGACTGGCGGTGCTTCGTTCAATCTTTCAGGAGGTACTGGTCGTCATTGCGCAGGACAGTCCTCCACTCGACGTCGACGCCCGAGTTGAGCGAGACATGGTGCCTGATTGCGGGAGTCTCGGAGGGTTGTACACGGGGCTCATGCAGGCAACAACGCCCTACGTATTCGTGGTCGCATGCGACATGCCGTTTCTCGATCCGGCGGTCATCGCCCAGTTCACGAATCGAAGAGCCACCGCAGATATTGTGATGGGGAAACTCGGAGCCCGGTTACATCCGATGCATGCCTTGTATGGCAAACGATGCCTGCCGGTTGTTGAACAGATGATCCTGGCACGAGAACTTAAGATCCAAGAGATGGTGTCGCACGCGTCCCTCCGGGTACGATATGTTACCGATGCGGATCTGCTCACCATCGATCCCTCGGGGCGTTCCTTCCACAACGTGAATACACCAGCGGAACTTGAGCTGGCGCGGTCCCTGCTGGCTCAGTTACCTCCGTCAGGACAACCGTAGCAGGATGCTGAAAGAGTCCGCTAGCGGCCACAGACCGTGCCGCGTGCAGCGCGAGACTTGCGAGATATGCGCGATGTGGACACATGGGATTCCCACCTCGTTTTGCCCGTCTCGCTCGTCCAGCCTGTCTAGCTTTGGCCATCCTGCTGCGAATTTTTGTCATCTCAGATATGCTGATCGTTGATTCCAAGATGGCTCACAATAGTTTTTCAGAAACATGGCAAGGCCCACTGTGACAAGGATGATCGTGATGATCCATCCCGGCGGCCTTGGCGATGTGCTCTTGGCTGTCCCGGCCATGACTCGGTTGCGGACCCGCTTTCCCAAACATCGGCTTGTGCTCTGTGCAGAGGACCAGGTTGCAAAATTGCTCCTCGCCTGCCGCATCATTGATGAGTGGATCTCTATGCAGGGGCGAGCCTGCGCGGACTTGTTCGCCGGTGCGGACTCGGTCACGGGTCAGGTACAGGCATGGCTGGAGGACTGCGATCTTGCCATTAGCTGGATGGAGGATCTCGATGGCAAGTTGACGGAGACACTCAAGGCAGTCGGCGTCCGAGAGGTTGTCGTGAGGTCTCCATTCTCGACCGCGATTCAGGCGGCACATCAACGTGACCGGTTTCTTGAAGCGATCAATGAGGCACCGTCTGATGGTGAGGAGGGCGTTCTGTTGGCGGTGACGGAATCGGTCCTCCATCTCGGGCAGGCCTGTATTGAAGCGGCAGGCCTCTCGATTGGACAGCCTCTTGTTGTCATCCATCCGGGGAGTGGGAGTGCCCATAAGTGTGTGGGACCGGAGCCACTCGCGACTGTAGTTGCCGCTGTTCAGATTTCCGGAGGGATTCCGGTGATCCTTGAAGGGCCGGCAGACCGGGAGCCGGTCGAGCGTCTCCTCCAGTCATGCGCGAACCCGCCGATCGTCCTCAAGGGCCTCGATGTTCTCACCGTCGCTGGGGTGCTTGCTCAGGCCCGGCTCTTTGTCGGGCAGGACTCGGGAGTTACCCATTTGGCTGGACTAATTGGGGTCCGTACGGTTGCCCTGTTTGGGCCGACTGATCCCGCTCGCTGGGCTCCCCGTGGCACTCATGTTGCCGTGCTGCAGGGCGCACTCTGCCTCTGCCGATCATGGGACGAGGTCAGGCGGTGCAAGGACAAACCTTGTCTCGAGATGCGGCAGGACCATCTCGTGACACTCTGTCTTGCACACCTCAAGGAGACAGCAGTTCGATAGACAATCCACTCCGGCCGCCTTGTCACTGCCTATCCCGTATGCTAGAGTGGCCAGTTCGTTTTTCCTTTCATTGGTAAGGACTTAGGAGTTTTTTTCTTGTCCAGCGGGGTCGTTCAGGAAAAGGTCACCAGCGCGCTCCTCGGAGCGCTCAATGGAGCCAAAAAGAAGGGCCAACTGAAAACGGAGGCCTGGCCTCAACTGAGTCTTGATGCTCCCAAACGGCCTGAATGGGGAGACTTAGCCTCAACGGTCGCCATGTCTCTCGCGGCCTCCGAGCAACGAGCGCCCCACGACATCGCCCAAATCATCATCGACAATCTTCCTCATCGCGAACAACTCTTCGACCGAGTCGAGATCGTCAGGCCTGGATTCCTCAACCTCACGCTCAAGCCCGCTCTCTGGCAAGAAGTGCTCAGAGAAATCGAGATGCAGGGATCAGCCTATGGAAGAGCCGAGGTGGGGCGGCGACGTCGAGCCTTGGTCGAATATGTGAGTGCGAATCCGACCGGCCCGTTGCACGTGGGCCACGGGCGTGGCGCGGCGGTCGGGCAGGCTGTGGCGAACATGCTCAGAGCGGTCGGGTATGACGTCGTGAGTGAGTACTATATCAACGACGCCGGCCGACAGATGAAATTGTTGGGGACCTCCGTCTACGCACGGTATGAGGAGTTGTCGAACCGGCCGGTAGAATTTCCGCCGGAGGGGTATCACGGGGCCTACATCACTGCCGTGGCCCAGCGAGTGAAGCAGCAGCTCGAGCCAGAGCTGACCGGACTTGCGCCCACAGAGATTGAGGAGCGTTGTCGAACCTTTGCCTATCAGGAACTGCTGAGTCTGATTCGCGAGGATCTGAAGTCCTTCGGGATCGAGTTCGAGTCATGGTTCAGTGAGGCCTCTCTCGTGAACTCAGGGGCCGTCCAACGGGTCCTGGATGAATTGAGATCGCAACAGTTCCTCTTTGAGCAGGAAGGGGCCTGGTGGTTCCGGTCCTCGGCGTTCGGCGACGAGAAGGATCGTGTGGTCCGGAAGCAGGACGGCGAGTACACCTACCTGGCCTCTGACATTGCCTACCACCAGGATAAGCTGCGGCGGGGATATGATCTGCTCATCGACGTCTGGGGTGCGGATCACCACGGCTATATTCCCCGCATGCAAGCCGTCGTGCAGGCCTATGGGCATCCGAAAGAGCGCCTCCAGGTCGTGCTGGTCCAGATGGTGAATCTGTTGCGCGGCGGGGAAAAAGTGGAAATGTCTAAACGGGCCGGCGAGTTCATCACGATGCGGGAAGTCATCGATGAAGTCGGGTCCGATGCGGCCAAGTTCTTTTTTTTGATGCGCGATTCCAACTCGCATCTCGACTTTGATTTGGAGCTGGCGAAGCAACGGTCCTCCGATAATCCTGTGTACTATGTGCAATATGCCCATGCCCGGATCGCCAGCCTCTGGCGCGTTGCGGCTGCGCGAGGCATTGCTTGTCCCCTGCCGAGCGAGACGGACTTAACGGTGTTGACGGACCCGGATGAATTGGGGCTGATTCGAAAGCTCTCCGCCTATCCCTCGGTCCTGCAGGGTAGTGCGATGGCCTACGAGCCTCACCGGATGACCTATTACCTCCAGCAATTGGCCGGGCTGCTGCATACGTTTTATAACAAGCACCGGATTCTGCCTCCCGCCGCGGATCGAGACCTATTGGCGGTGACGCCGGAGGGGTTGGTTCCGGGCGAAGGGCTGCAAAAAGAGGTGCTGGCTCCTGAACGGACCGCGGCGAGATTGGCGCTGATGCGAGGAATCCAGCAAGTCTTGAAGAATGGGCTCGGCGTGCTCGGGATTTCCGCACCGGACCAGATGTAGCAAGCAAGAGGGATTGTGGACTTTTCAGTGCAGCAGGCTGATCGGGTGACGAGTGCGCGATTGGGGAGACTCAGCACCGCCCATGGCGCGATCGACACGCCGGCCTTCATGCCGGTTGGGACGTTGGGGCCGGTGAAGGGCATTGATCCGGTCGACCTAGAGCAGCTCGGCTTTCGTCTCATGCTGAACAACGCCTACCACCTTTATCTGCGACCAGGGCATAAGATCGTAGCTGAGATGGGTGGATTGCATCGGTTCACCGGGTGGCCCGGAGCCATCTTGACGGACAGCGGCGGGTTTCAGATTTTCAGTCTCGCTAAACTGTGCAAGATAACCGACGATGGGGTGAGCTTTCAGTCGCATCTCGATGGGTCCGCGCATTTCATCACGCCTGAGACGGCTGTCGAGATCGAAGAAGCGTTGGGGGCCGATATCATGATGGCATTCGACCACTGCGTGGCCTTGCCGGCTGAGAAAGAGGTTGTGCGCGATGCCGTGCGGCGGACCACCCTATGGGCACAACGTTGCCAGGCCAGTCGGCGTCGCACGGATCAAGCCCTCTTCGGGATCGTCCAAGGCGGCTTGGACGCAGACCTCCGCGTGACTTCGGCTCGTGACCTCGTAGGGCTCGGCTTCGAGGGCTATGCGGTCGGCGGCCTCTCGGTGGGAGAATCGAAGGTAGAGATGTATGGCATGTTGGATGTGACCGTGCCGGAACTGCCGGCTTCAAAGCCGCGGTATTTGATGGGTGTGGGGATGCCGGAGGATTTGATCGAAGGTACGGCGCGCGGGATCGACCTCTTTGATTGCGTGGTGCCTTCGCGGCATGGACGGACAGGCTCGCTCTTTACGAGTTTCGGGCGAGTGGTGATCAAGCAAGCGAGGTATGTTCGGGATGAACAGCCGATCGATCCGGCCTGCGGCTGTCCGGTCTGCGCACGCTACTCGCGCGCCTATCTCCATCACCTCTTTCAGGTGAAAGAGATGCTGTCGTCGAGACTGAATACAATCCACAATCTCTGGTATTTTGCCGATCTGATGGGCCAGGTGCGGTCAGCGATCGCACAGGGGACGTTACGGTCGTTTCGGGACGAGTTTTACCGTTCCCGCGACCGGGCTGCATCGGACGTCTCAGCGACGGACGTCGCTGAGGTCGATGCGCAACGGCATGCCAGATGGGACTAACCCTGTCGAGGAGGAACCTGTTCGTATGGTAATGCAATCAGTCGCATGGGCTCAAGGGATCGGTGGAGGGAGTTCCAGTTCAGGGACGCTCTTGTCTCTCATTCCGTTCGTCCTGATCTTCGTCATTTTTTATTTCTTGCTCATTCTGCCGCAACAAAAACGGCAGAAACAGCAGAAGGCGTTGCTGGAGGCCCTGAAGAAGGGTGACAAGGTCATCACGGCGTCGGGTATCTGGGGCACCGTGACGAACCTCGGGAAGGAGACGGTAACCCTGCAGATCGCCGATAGTACGAAGATCCGGATACAACGCGAACATATTGCTCGATTACGCGGCGACGACGAAGACAAGGACAAGGACTCATAGTCCGCGAGTGACAAAGGGGTTATAGACGACATGAAAAAAGTGGGTGGGCGGTTAACATTGTTGGTGTTGGTGGTGGTGGTCTCGGTGATCTTCTTTATCCCGTCCTATCAGCCGTTCTATCAGGCGCTTCCTGACTGGCTGAAGAAGGTGATGCCGAGCAAAGGCATTACGCTGGGCCTGGATCTCCAAGGCGGGATTCACCTGGTCATGGAAGTGGACGAAGATCGCGCGGTCGAGATCGCCGTCGATCGATCGGTCGTGTCGCTGCAAGATTTGTTGGTCGATAAGAAAATTCCCGTCGAGTCTGTGACGCGGACGGGACCGACCCAGATTACGATTCAATTCCAAAACGCCGAACTCAAGGCGCAGATCCAGAAGATGATCGATGATTATCCGATCTTCAGCGAGACGGAGTCTGCCGGATCGGCCAACCGGCTGGTGTGGGAGTTGCGGGAGATGGAGATCAAGCGGATCAAAGACTCCGCAATCAACCAGGCGTTGGAAACGATCCGGAACCGCATCGACCAGTTCGGCGTGGCAGAACCGATGGTGCAGCGGCAGGGGCTGAAGCAGATCGTCGTGCAGTTGCCCGGCGTTAAAGAGCCCAGGCGCGCCAAGGATCTGATCAAAGAGACGGCGTTGCTCGAATTTAAGATGCTCGATGAGGACAATCAGCTGAAACTCGATCTGCCTGCTCGAATTCCAAAAGAGAAAGAAGCGGAGATTCTGAAACAGGCCGAGGCGAAACTGCCCGAAGGCGATCAGATCCTCTTCGAACGGGCAGTCGACAAAGACACCGGCCGCGAATATCGGATTCCCTATCTCGTCAAAAAGCGGGTCATGTTGACCGGCGACGTGTTGAGCGATGCGCGGGTCTCGATCGGTCAATTCAATGATCCCTACGTGTCGATCGAATTCGACGCCAAGGGCGGTCGGGAATTCGAACGGATTACAAGCGAGAATGTCAAGAAGCGAATGGCCGTCGTGCTCGACAATACGATCTACTCGGCACCGGTGATTCAGGAGCGCATTACCGGTGGACGCGCGCAGATTACCGGGACGTTCTCGACGCAAGAGGCGAACGACTTGGCCATCGTCCTCCGGGCCGGCGCCTTGCCGGCTCCGCTCAAGATCATTCAAGACCTCACGGTCGGACCGTCGCTGGGGAAAGATTCGATCGAGAAAGGTGTGCAGGCCACGCTGTTTGCCGGTGCCATGGTGGTGGTGTTCATGATCGTGTATTACCGGATGTCCGGGGTGATTGCGGACTTTGCGCTGGTGCTTAATTTGCTCTGTTTGATCGGAGCCCTTTCTGCCCTGAACGCGACCCTCACTCTGCCGGGGATCGCCGGAATCGTGCTCACGATCGGGATGGGCGTCGATTCAAACGTCCTGATCTTTGAGCGTATCCGTGAAGAGCTGCGACTGGGGAAAGCGGTCCGGCTGGCGGTGGACGGAGGGTATGACAAGGCGCTGTTGACGATCGTCGACTCTCACGTGACCACCCTGATCACGGGGGTGGCGCTGTTCCTCTTCGGCACGGGGCCGATCAAAGGGTTTGCCGTGACCTTGTGTCTCGGAATCGGGATCAATCTGTTTACGGCCCTGGTCGGGACCAAGGTTATCTTCGACCTCTTGAATCAACGACACAAAGTAGAACAGTTAAGCATCTAGTTCGAAGGAGCCGGCATGTTAGAGATTCTCGGAAAAACCAATATCGATTTTATGGGGAAGCGCCGCTTCGCCTTTCTTTTTTCCGGCATCATGGTGGTGCTGGGGCTTGTGGCGATCATTCAGATTTCCCGGGGAGCTGCGAACCTCGGCATCGATTTCGTGGGCGGCACCGCAGTCCAGCTGAAGTTCGACCAAGCGATCCGGATTGACGAAGCGAGAAAAAGTTTGGAGGAGAACGGCCTGGCCAACGCCGAGCTGCAAGAATTCGGTCAAGAGAACAAACTCCTCATCCGTCTGAAGACTTCGACGACTCTTGAGGAAAAGGTTGCCGAACGGGTCGTGGCGGTCTTTACGAAGGAGTTTCCCTCGAACCATTTTGTGGTCGATTCCAGCACGGAAATCGGGCCGGCCATCGGACAGAAGCTCCAGAAGGATGCCCTTATTGCGGTCCTTATTTCCTTTGCCGGAATCATTTTTTACGTGGCGGCTCGATTCGAACTTCGATTCGGCATCGCCGCGGCCCTGGCGACCTTCCATGACGTCTTGGCCGTGTTGGGGGCCTTTTATATCCTGGATAAGGAAATTACCCTGCTCGTCGTGACGGCATTGCTGACCTTAGCCGGCTATTCGATGACGGATACGGTCGTCGTGTTTGACCGTATCAGAGAAAATCTCCGGTTGCGGCGGCGGGATAGCGAAGAGACCATCATCAACAATGCGATAAACCAAGTCCTGAGCCGCACGATCGTCACCAGTTTGACCGTCGTGTTGGTGCTGATTCCACTGACGTTGGCCGGCGGAGAGGTTTTGCACGACTTCTCTCTCGCCCTCTTGGGGGGCGTGATCATCGGAACCTTATCGTCGATCTTCGTCGCGAGTCCGTTGCTGTTGCTCTGGCCTAAAGCGTCCGGGCGGCTCTTGAAACGGAGCTAGCCTGCCGTCTGTTGTGGATAGGCACGGGGCTGCGACCGGGCCGTCGGGATGGCTCAGCTGTTCGCTGGCATACCCATGACACTCTGGAGTCGGTCTCACAGTCTCCAGCACAAGATCATCACGGCGATCGTGATGGTCGGACTCCTGCCCCTGACCCTTCTGCTTGCGCTCACCTACGTCGAGGAGCGGCGCGCTCTTCGAGAAATGACCGGCGCCAACTTCAAAGAAGTCGCCGTGGAAGCCGCTCGCCGCATCGAAATGCAGGTCAGTCGCGGGATGAACGAGGCCCAGCAGCTCGCCACGACCCCCTTTCTCCGCACCGCCGTCACCGAAGCCAACCGCACCTACGAAGGGAAGAATGCGCAAAGCATCCAGGACATGATCAAGGATTGGCAGCAGCGGTGGCGCCAGCGGGATAAACGCAGCGAGTTTCCCCTCTTCATCAATCGCATCGTCACCAATTACCTTATCCGATGGCACGACATCCGCAAATCGGACTATGTCGGGATTCTGGTGACTGACCAGCAGGGGGCGCTGGTGGTCAGTTCCATTCCACAAGTGGAGTATTTTTACGGGAAGACGCCCTGGTGGCAAGCGGTGGTGAAAGGGGGGAGTCTCAGAGGCTATGTGAGCGAGATCGCCTTTGATCCAGGTTTCGGGACTCACGTGGTCGTGGTGGCGGCACCCATTGTGGATGATACGAATGGGGCGGTGATTGGAGCGATCACAATTCTCCTGCGTCGAGACACGATCTTTCATGCCATTGCTGAGGTCACTATCGGGGCGACCGGTCACGCGATGCTGTTCAGTTCCGATGGTGTTCCCGTGATCTGCCCGGTCCTGGCCCCGGAAGAGCATACGGTAAAGCCCGAGTTGATCAGTGCCCTCGGGAGGCTGAAAGCCGGGTGGGCCACGGTCGCGGACGATTCGCATGGGAGCCGGAACGCCTTGATCGGATTCGCTCCGGTCCGATTCGGCGAGAGCCTGGCCCCGGGGAGCCTCGGAGGAAAGCAGTGGATCACCGTGGTGCGTCAGGATCCCCATGAGACCTATGCGCCGCTTGCCGAACTCGTGGCGAAAGTGCTGCTCTATGGGTTGCTCGTGCTCGCCGTGCTGTGGGGGACAGGGGTGGTCGTCGCACGTCGGATCGCCCGTCCCATTCAGTTGTTGCACGACGGGGTGCGTGAAATCGGAAGCGGACGATTGGATCGGCGACTGGAGCTGAAGACCGGCGATGAAATTGAAGGACTTGCCGATGCGTTCAACCAGATGGCGACGAATCTACAACGGTCGTTTGCGCAGATTGAACAACGCGTGGTGGATGTGCACCGCCTGGAAGAAAAGTATCGCGATTTAATCGAGCATTCCCCGGAGATGATCTATCAATTGAACCGGAGCGGCCGATTCGTCCATGTGAACAAGACCGGGCTCGAAAAGCTGAAATACACCCTCGATGAGATGCTGTCGATGCGGCTCTGGGACCTCGTGCCGCGGGGTCAGGAGCCGCTCGTATTACAATATCTGGAACGATTGGTGGCACAAGGGCGCAGTTCGATCGAGACGGTGTTTCTGGCCAAAGACGGTCACCCGATCGACGTGGAGATTCACGCCACGGCGCTGATCGATCAAGAGCGGGGCGGGCTGGTTCACTCGCGCGCGTTTGTGCGCGATGTGACCGAACGGCACCGGCTTGAGCAACAACTGCAGGAATATACGACGAAGCTTGAACAGGCCGTCTCCGAGCGGACGCGACAACTCGTTGCCTCACAGGCGCGGTACAAGGCGCTGTTCGACTTGGTGGCGGACTCGGTGTTTATGGTGGATCCGAGTGGTATGATCGTAGCCGTCAACAAACGTGAGGAGCAGGCCCTGGGGTATGCAGAGGCGAATGTGGTCGGCCGCAGTCTGCTCGAGGTCGTCCTCCCCGCCTATCACGACGCGTTGCGCGGATGGCTTGCCGACATCATTACGGGGCAACGGAAGGTGCCTACCCAGGAGATCATGGTACGCCACGCAGACGGGCTGGAAACTCCGGCCGAAACGGATTTGATCCGCGTTGGAGTGGCCGACCAACTATTGGTGATGGTGCAGTTGCGAGACATTACCGATCGGAAGCAGCTCGAACGACAGCTGCAGACCTATCGGGAAGAGCTTGAACAGAAAGTAAGAGAGCGTACGCGGGAAATTGAAGAGACCAAGCAGTATCTGGAAAATCTGCTCGAGAACGCCAACGACGTCATTTACACCCTCGACACCGAGCAACGGTTTACCTACGTCAACAGCAAGATCGAAGCATGGGGCTACCGGAAAGACGATCTGCTGGGGCGCCCGTACCTCGCCCTTCTCTCCAAGCGTCATCGAGGGAGGCGTCTCAAGAGTACCTTGGATATCGGCGCGAAGCAGGTCTATGAGGTGGAAGTGGTGACTCGCACGGGAGAGCCGAGGGCTGTTATGGTGAGTGTCTCTCCGTTGCACGGTGTCGAAGGGGCGATCCTGGGCGTGCTGGGCATCGCGCGTGACATGACAGAGACCAAGAAATTGGAGCAGCAGATCAGGAACTCGGAGAAACTGGCCTCGGTCGGGAAGCTCGCCGCGGGGGTGGCCCACGAAATCAATAATCCCCTGGGGGGCATCCTCAACTGTCTCTACAACTTGCGGAAGGGGACGCTGTCGCCGAGCCGGCAAGAGGAATATCGGGCGTCGATGGAAGACGGCGTGCGGCGCGTGCAGAAGATTGTTCGGCAGCTCCTCGATTTCTCCCAGCAGCATGAGCCGGAGTTTGCACTGACGGACATCAATCACGTGGTCGATCGGGTGCTGGTTTTGACGACGCATCTCTTTGCTCCCAACCGTATCGTGCTGGAAACGGTACTTGGACATGGATTGCCGCATGTCATGGTCGATCGGCATATGATCGAGCAGGTGCTGATGAATCTGATCTTGAATGCGGTCCAAGCGATGAAAGACGGAGGGATATTGACGATCCGGACATCCGTAGTCGAAGGGGTTTGCCTCATTGTGGTTCGGGATACGGGATCGGGCATTCCGCCCGCCGTCCTGCCGAGGATCTTCGATCCCTTCTTTACGACGAAGAGCGAAGGCGAAGGGACGGGCCTCGGTCTCTCTGTCAGTCTGGGCATCGTTGAGCGTCACGGAGGAAAGATCCTGGTGGACAGTGAGGTCGGGAAGGGGACGACCTTTACCCTCTGTCTTCCTGTTTCCCGGGAACGTTCGTTGATGGAGAGGGTGTCATGAAGGGGCTTAAGATCCTGCTCGTTGATGACGAGCCGTTGATGCGGCTTTCGATGGTCGACGCGCTGGAAGCAATCGGTCATGACGTCGAAGCGTCCGCATCCGGGACGGAGGGTATCGAAGCCATCCGGCAGCGGCCATTCGATCTGGTGATCACCGATCTACGGCTGCCCGGCGCGGACGGGCTCACGGTGCTCAAAGCGACCAAAGAGCAGTCGCCCCAGACGGAGGTCGTGGTGATTACCGCCCACGGATCGGTGGAAACGGCGGTCGGCGCGATGAAGCTGGGTGCCTTCGATTACATCACGAAACCCTTCCAGATGGACGAATTGCTGTTGATCGTCGAGCGGGTGGGCCGCGTCGTGACCTTGCGGCGCGAAAATCAGGATCTCAAAGCGGTGCTGGAAGATAAGTTCAGTTTCGGGGGCATTCTCGGGGCGAACACCCAGATGCGGGCCGTACTCGAGAAGATCAAGCTAGTGGCGGGCACAGATTCGACGACGCTGATTCTTGGAGAGAGCGGAACCGGCA
The DNA here is from genome assembly GCA_018971525.1 of Nitrospirota bacterium. GTDB lineage: Bacteria > Nitrospirota > Nitrospiria > Nitrospirales > Nitrospiraceae > Palsa-1315. The sequence goes on along the minus strand of JAGXAR010000021.1, from coordinate 31,173 downwards.
AGGAACTGGTCGCTAACGCCATCCATCAAAACAGCGCCAGAAGCCACTACCCCTTGATCAAGGTCAGCTGCGCGGCGCTTCCGGAAACCTTATTGGAAGCGGAACTGTTCGGCCACGAGAAAGGGGCGTTTACGGGGGCATTGCGGCAGCGGCGTGGACGGTTTGAATTGGCACATCGAGGCACGTTGTTTCTCGATGAAATCGGAGAAATCTCGCCGGTCGTCCAAGTGAAATTATTGCGTGTGCTCCAGGAACGGCAGTTTGAGCGCGTCGGGGGGAACGATAGGATTGATGTCGACGTGCGCCTGGTCTGCGCGACCCAGAAAGACCTTCGGAAGGAAGTCTCTCAGGGACGGTTTCGCGAGGATCTTTTTTACCGGCTCAATGTCGTGCATGTCGTGATTCCGCCGCTGCGTCAACGGCGGGAAGACATCATGATCATTGCAGAGCATGTGCTGAAGACGTGCGCCGGCAAAATGAATAAGACGTTGAAAGGCTTTTCTTCCGCGGCGCGCGAGCTCTTTTTGCGCTATTCGTTTCCCGGGAACGTGCGGGAGTTGGAGAACATGGTTGAGCGTGCGGTGGCACTGGGGCGGGACCGTGAAGCGGTGCAGCCGTCCGATCTGTGCGGGTTCCAGTCCTGCCCGTTCACAGGCGGGGAGCCACAAGAATCTTGTGGATTTTGTACTGAAGGGTTGACGGGGCAGAAGCGCGAGGAGCGTCCCCTGACCTCGTTGGCGACGGCGCGGGAACAGTTCGAGCGTGAGTATATCGTGTCGGTTCTCGGCCGGGTGGAAGGCAGTCGAACCACGGCCTCGAAAATCCTCGGCCTTTCGCGAAAAGCCCTATGGGAAAAGTGCAAGCGTTACGGGATTCCCTCGGCTAAGGATGAACCGGACGAGGCGTAGCACTTACTCGGAAGGTTCGGTACCCCCGGCCCACAGTTTCACAGTGCGATCCCATGACGCACTGGCCATTCTCATGCCATCCGGTGACAGAGCAATCCCGCGAATACCTCCGGCATGGGCTTTGAGCGTTCTGAAGCAACGGCCGTTCGATAAGTCCCAAAACCGAATCGTCGCGTCATCCCCGGCGCTGATGAGCACCTTACTGTCCGGCGTGACCGCGAGCGTGCGCACCCACCCGGTATGGCCTTTCAGCGTCCGTCGTTCCGCCACGTGAGGCATGTCGAACAACTTGATCGTCTGGTCACGGCTCCCGGTGATAAGTAGTTTGGCATCGGGAGTAAAGGCCATCGCGCCGATCCAATAGTCCATCGGTTTTTGGAATCCACCGTCGTCTTCGATGAAGTACCCGCGTGTTTCACTGGTATCATCGTCGTCCTCTTTCCAGTGGCCGTTATGCAGGACTTTTTCCTCTCCGCTGGGCAAGACCTCCCAAAGCTTGATCTTGCCGATATCCGTTCCGCTGGCGAGATGCATCCCGTCAGGCGAAAAGGCGACGCAGACCGACCAATGGTGGTCATATTGGTCCTTGCCGAGGAGAGTCATGAGCTCGGTACCGGTGGTGACTTCCCAGATCTTGATGTCTTTGTTGTGGCTGCCGCGCGCCAGCATGAGGCCGTCGGGCGAGAGGGAGAGGCTGACGACATTGTGATCATAGCGTGTGAAGAGGAGTTTCTTCGACTCGCCGGTGTTCGGGTTCCACAGCCTGATGGTACGGTCCTCACTGGCGGTGGCCAGCGTCTGGCCGTCCGGCGTGAAGACGACGGACCGGATGTCCGCCGTGTGTCCCCTGAGTGAGCGCAGCAAGCGCCCTGTTTCAATGTCCCAAATGCGGACGAGCCGGTCGACTCCTCCGCTCGCGAGGGTCAACCCGTCCGGCGCGAAGGCGACCGACCAGACCCCGTGCGAATGGCCACGAAACGTGGTCAACTCCCGTGCCCCTGTCTTCCAGTATTCAAGGAAATCGACTGGTGCTGTGTCCGCTCCCGGCAATGGCGTGAGAGGGGAGGGAGCGGGGGCGAGTTGGGAAACAGTTTGATCAGCCATGTTCATTTCCTTACGACTGGGACAAGGTGAAGCGGCCCACGACGACCGGCTTTATTGCAAATCGGCGACTCAGGCCAGTATAATTCGCATCAGCTTGGAGTGATCGTAAGAGAAGCCCCGTCATCAAGTCAAGCAGCCGATAAAAGACCAGGTTCGGGCCTCCGTCGGAGGCGTACCGACAAGGCCGGACCGGATTGGACGATCAAGGACTATTAAGGACTATTATGGAACTTCGATTTCAACCCGCATTGCTGCAAGAGGTCATTGACTCGTTCGTCGAAAAGACGGAACGGGAAGGCGACCCCACCTATTACAAAGAGTTCCACGAGCTAGCCGATCCGATCTACGAGAAGTTTACGCTCGATGATCGTGAGAGTGAGTTCAAGAAGCTCTACCAGTATATGTTCGGTACCTGGGGGTTTTCAGACATCATCCGCGATGCCTTCAACGAATATCCCCTGTTGAAGGAGCGAGTTGGAATTGTGCTGGTCAAGGGGGTCCTCAAGGAAGATCAGGAAGGCGTCGATATTCTCAGGAAGTGGGGGTCCGTCGAGCACGAGATGGCTAAAGAGTTCGAAGAAAAAGGGTTGAAAGGCATCGGGATTAAGCTCATTCCACGTCGATTCTACGATCCTGCGCTGACACGGTATTGCCGCCATGAGTTATTGCATATCTCGGACATGCTGGATCCGGTCTTTGGGTACGATCCCGATACCAAGGTCGGACAAAACCCCGGTGAAGAAACTCTCATTCTCCATCGCTATCGCATCTTGTGGAGTCTCACCGTGGACAGTCGGCTGACGGCAGCCGGCAAAGAGCCGATGCTCAGGAAGGAAGACCGGTTCAAAGAATTTCGTTCCTGGTATCGCAAGATTCCCGCGCCACAATTGAAGTCGGTGTTCGAAGGGTTGTGGCAGGCGAGTTTCTTCACCCACTCGGAATTGATCGAAATGGCTTCGGACACCTTGCGCGTGATGGACCGCGCCGTGGATGTCGAGGGAGGCGAGGTTCCAGAAACAGAAAATAAAGTCATGTTGATGCCGGGGTTTCCCTGTCCTCTGTGCCGGTTCCCGACCTATTCGTGGGTCGAGGATATGGGCGGCAAACTCGAGACCTACGTGCTCGATTTCATCCGCGAGAATCATCCCGGCTGGGATATCGAATTCGGGGCCTGCGATCGCTGCGTCGAGGTCTACAAGCTGCGCGCCGACGGCGTCATATAACGGTGCACCACTGTGGCTACGGATTCCACATCATATGGACGTCGCGACTTCCTCAAGGATTCTGTCGTTTCCGTTGCCAAAGCGGCACAGGAATTTTCCAAACACCAAGAGGTCGTGCCGAAACAACCGACTCCGCCACCGGCGCGGACGGATTGGTTGCGTCCTCCCGGTGCCGCTGACGAGGCGCTGTTTTTGGAGCGATGCACAAAGTGCGGCGACTGCGCCAAGGTCTGTCCGTACGGATCGATTACGTTCCATCCGCAGAACGGGACACCGGTGATTTTCGCGGATCAGATACCGTGCTATCTCTGCGAGGATGTGCCCTGCATTGCGGCCTGTGCCACTGAGGCGTTGCTTCCTGTCGAAGGACGGGAGCAGATACGAATGGGTCTCGCTGCTGTTGCGCACCGCGTCTGCACGGCAGGGCAGGGGTGCCATGCCTGCGCATCTAAGTGTCCGACGGATGCGCTATCCATGGATTTTGATACGCAGCGTCTTGTCGTGACGACTGAGCGTTGTGTCGGATGCGGGCTGTGTGAACAAGTGTGTCGAACAGTGAACGATCGCGTGGCCATTCGAGTCACACCCTTTAGGGTGTTGGCGAAGTCGCTTTCATGAGACACAAGAACGTGCCTGAATGCAAGAGAGAAGATTGGAGAGATAATGATGCGTATCAAGAGGGAGAATGACATGAGAAATCATCGACTTAGATTATCCCTTGCGAAGGGCGAGATCGCGCTTGACAACCCCTGGGCCTTTACCTATCATACGCGAGCCTGTGCCAAAGGTTTGGCCTCGAATGCCCGGAAAGTTCATGTGCGCAACAGGGTAAACCGAGGAGCTGATTCTCATGACGAGTAAACAGCCGGTGCAAACAAGTACTCCATCCGTGGCCGCGGTCATTCCGACTTCGCCGGCCATTAAAGATTCACCCGCAGTCGAACGCGCCCTCAATCGCAGTAAGCTCTATCTCCTCGTGTCGTGGAGCCTGCTCTATCCAGAAGACGACGAGTTTCTTGACTACGTGCAATGCGGAGAGTTCGTCGAAGATGGGCGAGCGGCGATCGATGCCTTGGATATGGCTCTTGACGGCATCGGCGGTGAGCGGGCCAAGCAAAAGCTGGTGTTGCTGCGCAAGCAGTTCGATCAGATCGAGAAAGTTGTCGCGTCAGAATGCGTCAACTGGCAACTCAACGATCTGCAGGCCGAGCATCGCCGAGTGTTCAGTAATGTCATCACCCTCGATTGCCCTCCCTACGAAACGCTCTTCGGAAACGACCATGTGTTTGCTCAATCGCAAGTCATGGGCGATATCGCCGGATTCTATCGTGCATTCGGGGTGGAATTGTCCAAGGATGTCCATGAGCGACTGGATCATTTGAGCGTCGAATTCGAGTTCATGCATTTCATGGCCTACAAAGAATCCTATTCCCGCTGTCACGATGGAGCAGACAAGACTCAGATCGTCCTGGATGCGCAGAAAAAGTTTGTCAAGAATCATATCGGGCGGTGGGTTCCGCTGTTTTGCCGGATGTTGGTCAAGAAAGCCGATTCCGGTCTGTATAAACACGTGGCGGATTTGATGGCGGAGTTGATGGATTTCGAAGTCGCCTTCCTGGGTGTCATTCCGCAAACCTATTCGGAAACTGATTATCGGCCGGCGACGTTTAATGCGCCGGAAGGCCAGACGTATGAATGCGGTGCGGCAGATCAAGGAAATGAATTGAGCCTGTTGCTCAATGAAGTTGGCGCAGAATCATTTTTGGACAAAAAGGATCCAGGTAAAGACAAGGAGGAGGGAGGGCCGGTCGGAACCGCCTAACATTGTCCGTATTTATGAGGGGCTTTATTTCTGTTTTCGGCAGTTATCTTTGGACCACCGTTCTTAATCTTTTAATCGAGAGGAGGAGTAGTCCTATGAGAGTAGTGCAGACACACAGCAAGCGTGTGGTGTTTGGCATTCTTCTCTCTGCGTTGATCGTTGGCGTGATGCTGACGATCGGGCAGGTCCCGTTGGCTGTCAGCCAGCCGGTTACGATTCCGGCGAAGGCAGTCAAGGGAGCGATCCCGATGGATGGCGCGAACCCGGTATGGGAGGGCGTTCCTGGGGTGATTGTTCCGTTGAGCGGGCAATTGATCACCACGCCGATGCACCCGAATATTTCGGTGAAGTCGGTGTTCGTGAAGGCCATGACCAACGGCAAAGAGCTCGGTCTGCGTATTGAGTGGAGTGATCAGACCAAGAACGATACGACGATTGGTCCCCAGGACTTCCGGGATCAGGCGGCCATCATGTTCCCGGTCAACACGTCTGGAGCGCCACCTTTCCAGTGTATGGGCCAGTCGGGCGGCACCACCAACATCTGGCGGTGGAACGCAGAGTGGCAGAAGGACCTCGGCAAGGATAGCGCGGGCATCTGGGACGTGGACGATCAATACCCCGGCATCTTCTGGGACTACTATTTCGAAGAGCCGGCGGGCGGCGTGACCTATCCGGACCGGATCGGTCGGAGCCTGGGGCCCTTCAATCCCGGCATCTGGTCTGGCAACATCATGTCCGACCCGACGCTGCGCGTGAGCTCGGTTGAGGATCTGAATGCCAATGGCTTCAGCACCCTCACGACGCAAGCGCATCAGGATGTCATCGGAAACGGTGTGTGGGAACCCTCTGGTTCCGTCAAGGGTGGTGGATACACTGGTCCAACCTGGCGCGTGGTGGTGAAGCGCACGTTGGAAACCGGTGATGCCAACGACACCCAGTTCAAGGGGGGGATGTCCGTGCCCATCGCGTTTGCGGTGTGGGACGGCAACAACGTCGAGCGTAACGGCATGAAGGCGCTCTCCACCTGGTTTACCCTGAAGCTTCAGTAGGGGAACCGGTCTCTGGAGAGACCATCTCTTACCTCCATGGGTAGGAGTGATAGCGTAACGAGAAACCCCAGTCCGGCGTCAGGCCGGGCTGGGGTTTCTCGTTTTCTGTGGTAGACAGCACGGTATATCATCAATAGGGAGTACATCCTGTCAGCGGGAAGCGAGGGGCCTCCTAGGGTTGCATTTGGCTGATACCGGAGTGTATAAAGCAGAGTCGAAATTTATTGAGAAATCATCTTATTTTTCCCCCTAGTTGGTAGTGATTTAGCATGAAAGTTTCACTGCTCTTTCCTCCAACGTGGCACCCGTCACAGCCCTATCTGAGCCTCCCCTCGTTGACGGGGTTTTTGGCTCAAGGCGGCATCACCAACGTCTCCCAGCGCGATCTAGGAATCGAACTCTTAGACGGAGTGGTCACCCATTCCTACGGGGCAGAGCTCTATCAGGAGTTGGTCGATAAACAGCGAGCTCTTGAGAGGGAACGAACCGGTGAAACCGGATCGGGAAGTGCCGAGCATCTGGCGAGAATCGTGGAGTCGTTGGACCGCTTTCCTTATCTCATTGACCGGATTGAGCCGGCCAAGGAGACTCTTCGCGGAGAGGGCTTCTACGATATCGAATCCTATAAGGAAAGCCTCTTTCTTATCGACAAATGGTTGGAAGTCATCTCCACACTCTATTTCCCGACCCGACTGACGGTCGTCGACAATCAGTTCAGCAGCTATTCCATCTATTCATCCAAAGACCTGATGAAGATCATCAGGGATGAAGCCCAGAATCCCTACATCAAGCTGTTCCGTGAGCGTTTCGTGCAGTCGATCGTCGCAGGTCAGCCGGACATGATTGGCGTCTCGATTACGGCTACTTCGCAGATTATTCCAGGTCTCACGCTTTGTCGTCTGATCAAAGAAGCCGCTCCCAACATCCATTTGACCATCGGCGGGAGTATCTTTACGAGGCTGGTCGACAACTTGCGGCGGTGCCCGAGTCTATTCGATCTGACCGACGACATCATCGTGTTCGAGGGCGAAACCGCGTTGCTCGAACTCGTCAATCAACTGGCCGGGAAAAAAGATTTCAGCAAAGTCCCCAACCTGATCTATCGTCAAAACGGGAAAATCACGGTCAACCAGCCGTTTTACTCCGAAAATATCAATCAGTTACCGGCCCCCAACTACGACGGCTTCCCGCTTGGATTGTATCTGTCGCCGGAACCGGTGTTGCCGGTGCAGTTTTCGCGAGGCTGCTACTACAAGGATTGTGCGTTCTGTGCCCTCACGCTGGATCACCAGAACTTCAGGCAGAAAGAGCCGGGACGGACCGTCGAGGAATTGGAATGGCTCAAACAGCGGTATGGAGCCCAACGCTTCTTCTTTACCGACGAGTGCTTCGCCCTCTCGCCGACCAAACGATTGTGCCAGCAGATCATTGACAAGAAGCTGGATATCAAATGGACCTGTGAGATGCGATTCGAGAAGCATCTGACCCGTGAACTCCTGGCGTCGATGCGGGATGCCGGGTGCCTGAAGATCGTGTTCGGATTGGAGTCCTTCAATCAGCGCGTGATGGACTTCATGAAGAAAGGGATCAAGCAGGAGTGGGTGCGGCGCATTGCCGACGATTGCGTCGACCTCGGGATCGCGGTGCATTGCTACATCATTGTGGGGTTCCCGACTGAGAAGGAAGAAGAAGCCCGGGAGACGATGAATTTCATCGTAGAGAACAAGCGGCTTCACGGATCGTACGGGTTCTCCTGTCAGCCGTGCCTCTTCGATCTGGAAAAAGAAGCGCCGATCATGAGCGACCCCGGCAGCTATGGAATTCGGCGCATCATGCGCCCGTCGGCAGAAGACTTGAGCCTGGGCTTCTTCTATGAAGTGTCGGAGGGCATGACGCCGGACGAAGCGGAGCGCCTGTATCAGCACGTCTACGAAAAGGTCAGCGAAGTCGTGTGCGAGTTGCCGTTCAACTACTCCATGGCCGATGGGTTGCTGTATATCGCACGGGCAAAGGCCCAGGAAGTGGGCGTACCGCAGCCGGCGGGGTCGTGATGAGCCTGTCTCGCACGACGTTGACCCTGTCTTTTCTCGGTCGGTATAATTCGCATTTCCCTCAAGGGTGTACAGAGTGATTGCCACGAATTCCACCATCGACCGGATTACGGGGAAGATCAGCGATCAATCCCTTCTGTTTCAGTACACGATCAAGCTCGTCCTGCTCGTCTCTTTTTTGGAATTGGTCCTGTATCGGCTCGTGTCGCGGTTAGGGATGCATCTCAGCAAGCTGGCGCAGACGCACGAGTGGATTATTCCGACCTTCACGGCACTGACGGAGATCGGGCAGTGGCTGCTCAATGTCGTGGCGATTCTGTTGTTTCTCGCCCTGGGTGTGGGGGTCATCAATCGGATGGCCGGTCGTGGGTTTGTGGGATCGAACAGGATCGTCATTCCCTGTGTAGCGCTCCTCTTGCTCCTCACGGTGGGCTTTTTGTTGATCCCGCCCGCCTTCCTGGGATCTGCGATTTATAACTTCGTGGCCTTGATCGCGTTGATCTGTCTGATGGCGGAGTACCTCTCCACTCACACCGAGTGGTCGCATCGCGCCATGGGCATCACCTATCTCCTGGGGATCGGGGGGTGGTTGTATTACCAGATCGTGTCCACCACCTATAGTTTCATCGGAACCGTGGCAGCTCCACCCTTCGTGTACGAGGCCCATCGCGGGGGTGAGGGGCTCATGGTATTGTCCAGTATCCTGGTGTTTTGGGCCTATGGGCGAGGCGTCTCGTTTCGGACGCGCAATCAGCGGCAACGCCGCCGCGCCATCTGGTTCTGGGCGACCGCCGGATCCATTTTCACCCTCATGCTGTTCTTGGACTATCTGCTCAATCGGTATGACCCTGGAATGGCCAATAACATTCGCAAGGCGGCAGACGGTATCGGATGGATTTTTCAGTTCGGCATGGGGTACACGTTTTTCCTCCCGTTTGCTCTCTACATGACGGGCTTGTTGTGCTGGTCCTATACGGTCATTAAGTTACTCACCATGGGGCGAATCGCCGGGTACGGTCTCGGGTTGATGTTTATTGCCGGGTATGCGCTCCTGTATTCAAACCTGACGCTGATGGTGGTGCTCGGTGTCATGCTATTGACCATGGACCGGTATCGGCGTGACGCGACGGATTCGGCCTCGGCGACGAATGCTCCCATGATCGGCACGCCGGATTCAGATTCATTGGTCGGCGGACATATCTAACAGACCTTTTTACTATAGGGAATCGTATGAACGAACCAACTGCTTCTGCTCCGGACCAAAGCCAGACCATCGTCGATCCCGGCGATCAGCCGCTGAACCCCGACGAAGAAATCGCCGAGATTGAAAAGCTCTTGGCGGCCGAGCCCGATGATTTCCAGGCCCGCTGCCGGTTAGGCGAGCTGTATTTCAGCAAAGGCCGGATGGACGATGCGCTCGTCGAGGTGAAGAAGTCGATTGAGATGGCGGAGGGGCTCCGCGCCGAGATGAATCGGTCGCTCGCGATGTACTATTCGAATTTGGGTACGATCTACGCGACGAAGGCCATGTCGGACGAAGCGGAAACCGAGTTCAAGCATGCCCTCGAAGTGTTTCCCCACGATGTGTTGGCGCTCTTCAATCTTGGGCGGGTCTATGCCGACAAGAAAAAGTTTATGGAAGCCAAGGATTATTACGAGCGCCTCGTGGAAATCACGCCGGACGATCCCATGGCCTGGTACAATCTCGCCGGGGTCTATGTGGAACTCGATAATCCCCAGGTCTCGGACTACAACACCATCGACATGGCCATCCAATGCTACATGCGCACGCTCGAACTGGACCCGAAGCATCTGGAGGGCAGTTTCAAGTTGATGGAGTTGGCGCTGAATCATAAGAAGATCGATCTCGCCATCAAGGTCATGGAAGATGCCGTTGAGCAGAATCCCGAGGAGCCGCTGGCCTACTACAACTTGATCAGCGTCTACGACAAGTCGAAGATGTTCGAACAGGCCGAGCAGGCGCGGAAACGGTTGAAAGAACGATTTTCCAAACGGGCGAAAGAGAGCAGCGAATCCTGATTTACCCATTCGTACGGAGGAACACACCATGTTTGGGAGTCTTGGTTTTACAGAGTTGATTCTGATCCTCTTCATCGTGCTGATCATTTTCGGCGCGGGCAAATTGCCACAGCTGGGGGAAGGGATCGGCAAGGCGATCAAGGGCTTCAAGAAGTCCGTGCATGAGGCGGACGTGATCGAAGCCGAAGCCCAAGCGGCCCAAGCCGCGCAGCAGCAGATGGCCGCTGCTCCGCAGCAAGCGATTCCGGAACCCACGGTGCAAGCACCCGCTCCCGTGGAACAGCCGGCCGCGACGGTTCAATCAGTTTCACGCGGCTAACCAGCCGGGATTGGGGCCACAGGTATATGGAAGCCGAACTTCAGCTCGCGACCGGCTATATCGAAACCTTCGCAGGCAACGGCAAAGCCCGGAGCACCGGCGATGGAAAACGGGCGGTCAAGTCCGGGATTCCACTGCCCCATCACGCCGCGCTCGACAAGGATGAGGCCTGGTTTTACTTTGCGGAGTCCGGGTCCGATCGCATCAGGCGGGTTAATCTCCGGGAGGGCACGCTCCATAATTTCGCCGGCATCGGCGAAACCTGCTATAGCGGCGACGAAGGCCCCTGTGGGGAGGCCGGGCTCTATTTGCCGCTCGACGTCGCGTTCGATTCCCGCAACGATCTCTATATCTGCGATTCCGGCAGTAACCGCATCCGGAAAGTGGACCATGAGACCGGCATCATCACCACGATCATCGGCACCGGACAGCATGGGTTCAACGGAGATGGTCCGGCGCTCGAGGTCAATCTCACCTGGCCGGCCGCGATCGCCTTCGATCCCAACGATGTGATGTACATTGCCGACACCCAGGCGCACCGAATCCGTCGCTACGATCCCCGGACAGGCATGGTGACCACCGTGGCCGGGACCTGGACGGCCGAGGACGAAGCCCGTGAGCAGCCGCTCGTTGCGCGCAATCTGGTTGTGCTCTCCGGCGATGCCATCGGCATCGATTTCAGCGACGACCATGGCTGGCTCATGCCGGTCTGTTCAGACGGACTGGACATGTCCATGTATCTGGACGATGGAAAGCCCGCGCTGGAGGCCCGCCTTTATGATGTCGTCGGTCTGACGGTGAACGGGAAAGGCGATATCATTTTCGTCGACAAGGGCAGTAACCGCGTCCGCAGCATCGATCACCGCAGCGGCATCATCTCGACGGTGGCCGGCGTGTGCCGGTACGGCTACGACGGTGACGACAAGCCGGCGATCAGAGCCATGCTCCATGCGCCGGAAGCCGTAGTGGTCGATCAACAGGACAATCTCTACATCTCTGACACGATGAACCATCGCGTGCGCAAGGTGGACGTCGCGACCGGCTTGATCACGACCGTGGCGGGCAACGGAGACAGCGGCTACGAAGACAAGAATATGGGTGGCTGCGGCGCCGCGCGCTTCGTGGCGAAAGAGTCGGCAGGGACGGTGAAGCATGGAGACGGACTCCTCGGAACAGAAGCCGTCGTCAACTCTCCGGTCGGACTCTCACTGGACTCCCAGGGCTATCTCTACATCTGCGAACGGGGCGAAAATAAAATTCGCCGCGTGAAACTCTGGTAGCAATTCGCTTGCAGTCGGATTGGTCTCGCTCGGGCTTTGTGGTATTCTGAGCCCATCACGATGTGCTCGCGCCGGTCACCCGGGGGCCTTGCATGGTGCGTACGACGACGAAGATTTCTGCCCGCCCGTTACTGCTGCTCCTCTTCATCCTGGTTGTTGCCGGTGTCTTAGTGGGCTTCGGCGTGCCCCTCGTCAGTTCCGAGGGGATGATTATTCGCGCGCGCCTCGTCGAGGGGGAGTTGCCGACGGGGCCGGAGGATGCCGCCTGGGCCAAGGTCTCGCCGATGACCCTTCCGTTGAGCGGTCAGGTCATTACCAGGCCGGTTTGGCCGGAGCCCTCCGCGCGAGCCTTGACGGTGCGGTCGCTCCACAACGGCACTGAGATCGCATTTCTGCTTGAATGGCAGGACAACACGAAGAACGACCGTCTGACGCCGGGGACCTTTCGCGACGGCGTCGCGATCGGACTGCCGCTCGGCGATGCTCCCGCGTTCTTCTGCATGGGCCAACTGGATCACTACATCAATATCTGGCATTGGAAGGCCGATTGGCAGAGCGACATCGATCGCCGGGCCGCCAAGGCGTCTGAGAAAGCTCGCGACGGCGTGCGGACGTTCGAAGTCATTCCGCGCCGGGTTTCTTCTGTCGAGGACCTCATCGGCGGGGGCTTTAGTACCCTGACGACCAAAGAGAAGCAGGGCCGGGTCCAGGGGAAGGCTGCGTGGAAAGATGGAGTGTGGCATGTCGTCATGCGCAGACCCTTGGTGAGTGAAGAGCAAGAGAACGAAGCCAAGCTGATTCCAGGCCGGGTGCAGACCGTGTCGTTTGCCGTCTGGAACGGTGAGAATAAAGAGCGGAATGGTCAGAAAGCCGTCGCGCCCTGGTTTCAGCTTGTGATAGACCCGGTTGTGAAACTTTAACAGGATGCTGAAAAAGTCCGCCAGCTTCGTTCTCGACTCATCGAAATCCTCAACGTACCCCTAAGGGTACGCCTCCGGTTTCGATTCGCCTGCGGCCTTGCTGGACGGCCTTTTTGAGCATCCTGTGTGAGTATTTTCCGTTGTGCCACAGTTGCATAGTTTCTTCGCAGACTGCTGAGTTCCTTGGTGAGATGGCAGTACGATGAGAGGCGGGAACATTGGAGGATGCTCGAAGCAGTTCAGCCAGGTCTCGTACAAAGGCCCTTCGGAATGGAAGGGCCTTTGTCTTGTGTGTCAGCCTGTGCATCGGAGCTCCGGGCGGTCTCGCGCCGGCGCCGGTGAGTGCGGCGGATCAGGAGCCGATGACCGTGGATGAAGCCGCGCGATTGGGTGAAGAATTCGGCGTGATCGTCGGAGACGTGGACGAGGACATCAGAAAAGAATTGAAACTCGAGCGCGCGCAGGGCGTCGCGGTGTTCGAAGTGATCGGGAACTCGCGCGCTGACTATGCCGGCATCAAGGTCCGGTCCGTCATCAAGGAAGTCGACAAGACCGAGATCAGAAACATGATCGATTTCGGGAGAGCGATCAAGCGAGGGATGAAAGAATGTAATTTCACCCTAGGCACCTATGAGCCGGCTGATCCCGGCGATCCGGTCGGGTGGGGTGTGAATTTTCATTTCGTCGGATGCAAACGGGATTGATGATGTCACGACGCAGACGATACGCACAACGAATCGCCGCAGGCCTCTTCCTCATGCTCATCGTGGGCGTCATCGGCCTGTATCACGGTCGCGCCATTGCACAGAAGGCAGAGGCCCAGGCTCCGGCCGACTGGGTGGAGGAAATTGGAAAGATCTTCATTCGATCGGAAGACTGCAAGCAATGCCACGATCGTCACTATGAAGAGTGGAAAGGCGTGCGCGAACAGACGCCGGACCTCAAGACCTTCGGCCGGGTCGATGCGGCGCTCCTGCATGGCACGTCGCTGGAGTCACCGGTCTTCCGCACGGTGTTGGGCGTCTGGCTGCAGACCAATCCGACGACCGACGAACGCCGCCGCTGTCTCTCCTGTCATGTCCCGTCGACCACCGTGTTCCCGCAATTTACAGAAAAGATTGTGGCTCAGGTGTTGTCCGGCAAACCCCAAGTGGAAGGCATCGGTTGCGCGTCCTGCCATCTGATCAAGCAGGTCGAGCAGACACCGAATTCTCCGCCGTCGTTCAAGATCGAGCCTGGCAAGATGCTCTACGGCCCCTATGCGGACCCGGAGGAAAATCTCGTCCATCCTGCGACGCAGTCCGAACTGTACCGTGGCGCGAACTATTGCGCCTCCTGCCACTTCGACAAGGTGAAGGATGTGACGCAGAAGGATCTGCCCGGTGAAATCCTGCAGGGGACGATTTGCCAAGACTGCCACATGGAGCCCTCGACCGGCAGTTCCACCTCGAAGCGCGGCGCCATGACCCGTTCGATCGGTCGGCACTGGTTCCGCGGCGTGGTCATCCCCGGCACCCTCCTCAAGAATCGAAACCTGCAGGCAGAATGGATGCCCCGCGTGGATCTTGAGACCAGCAAGACGGCCTCTGCGGTGGAGGGGACGGCGCTGGTGAAAATCGGCAGCCTCCCTCACAGCTTCCCCGACGGCGATCCGGTGCTCAAGCAGTTCTATCTGGTCATTACCGCTAAGGATGCGCAGGGCAAGGTATTGAAGGAAGAGACCAAGCAATTCGGCTTGCCCTACGACAAAATTCTCCGCGGCCCGATTCCTGATCCCTTCATCAAGGGGGGCCACACGAGAAAAGTGCCCTTCTCCCTTGCAATCCCGGCCGGTTCGACTGCCGCGTCGATCGAAGCGGTCTTGAACTATGCGTTGATCCCGACGCCCGAACCGGCCCTCAAGGAGAAGTATCTCGCAACCCTGGCGACCGACAAAGAACGGGAGAGCGCGAAGAAGATTTTCGATGAATATACGCAGCCCCGTCTCTTGACCTACAGGGCCAAAACACTCTGAGCCGTCGAAGCAGAAGGATCAGCATGATGGTGCGACAGTCGATCGGTGTGAAGATAGGAATCGGCGCGGTGGTCGTGGTAGTGGTTGTATTCCTTTCTCACTGGCTCGCCGGCGGCACCTTCGCGCAAGAGGCGGCCAAAGCCCATGGCACCCTGGAAAAGGCCTTCCCGAGTTCCAGCAAGTGCAAACGGTGCCATGAGCGCGTGTTTGAAGAGTGGGAAACCTCTCCGCTCTCGCGCTCGATCCATTCGCCCGCCTTCCGAGCCTCGCTCGACGCCTTCCTGGCTTCCCCTGCAGGAAAAGATAAAGCGCTCTGCTTCCGCTGCCATGCGCCGCACGTGCGCGAATTCCCTGAGCAGGCCCAGCTCTTCATCGATCAGGCCAAGGCCGGTGACCCGTCGCTGGACGGGGTGGCCTGCGCGCAATGCCACCTGATCAAGCAGGTCGATCGGACGAAACAACCGCCGGAGCCCAAGTACGAACCCGGAAGCAAGACGCTCTATGGCCCCTATAAGGATTTTGTTCAGAACCTCGCCCACCAGTCGATGGAACTGGGGCTGTTTCAAAAGTCCGATCTCTGCCTCAATTGCCACCAGTCGGTCCCCTCGGCGGCCAGCTTAGGCAAGACCAACGATCTGCTTGGCAACTGGGATCAGAGCAAGGCGGTGAAGTCCGGCAAAGAGTGCCAGACCTGTCACATGCCGGAGCAGATCGGCGAGTCGGCGAACGGAGAGAAGAAGCGCAAGGTGGCGAACCATACGTTCCCCGGGCGGATTGGAAAACTGCGCCAGGAAGCGGCCAAGCTGGACGTCCAAACCAAAATCGAAGGCGAGAAAACCACGGTCACGGTGAAGGTGCAGAGTCTCGTCCCGCACAATCTGCCGACCACCCATCCGGCCTGGGCGAGCGTGGTGCTGGATCTGGATATCAAAGGGAAGAATCTGAGGACCGTCTTTACCGACAAACGGGTCTATGGCCGGGTCTATCAGGATGCCAAGGGCCAGAAGACGAGCTTCGACTTCGAGGCGGTCAAGGTCCTTGAAGATACGGTCTTGAAGCCGGAAGAAACGCGCGTCGAGACCTTTACGTTCCCCACGCCGAAAGACACCAAGACGTTCGATGTTGAAGTGATGCTCAATTACGCGCCGATCACCGGCCCTGCCCCATTCCTGCAGCGTGTCGAAGCAGAGTCCTCAAAAGGATCGCAAGATCCGGTCTTCCTGCCGATCGAGATCGTCAAGTTCGCGGAGAATATCGCGGTCACCAAATAACGTCGTTCGTGAAGCGTGAAGCGCGATCGGATTTGCGAGGATACTTTCCCTTAATCACCACGAACGACGCTTCACGAGATCCGCTTCACGAAGGGAGTCCAAAAAGCCTGTCCAGCAAGGCCACAGCGAGTGACCGTGAGGCGGGGATGGTTGGTCTGGTTCTTCTGGTCTATCTAGTTTGTTTAGTTGTCTGAATCAGAGAAACCAAAAGAACCAAATAAACCAGAGAAACCAGCCTTCGCGTTCTGCGAGCACACGGGAGTCACTGGGCCATCCCTCCCCCTGTTGGCGGGATTTTTCAACACCCGCTACTCGGAGATGATGCTGGAGCCCGGGGACTTCATCTTAAAGATCTGAATGGCGGAGTACATGCTTTTGGCCGGGTGGTTGAGGATGAGGCGGGAATTGGTAATGTGGGTGTCGAGCAACTCGTATTGTCCACCGCTGAAATAGATGTCGCAGTCATCGATCGCGCAGTTCTTGTAGACGTGGTTGTCCAGCGACAGCTGCGCCTTGCTGAACGTCTGCCCCTCGATCAAAATATATTTCGGCGCCTCGCCCACGGTCAGTTCCTCCGCCGCGCACTATAACAAGTCTCTTTTTGAACCGCAAATTCACGCGTTGGTTTATCTGGTCTATCTGGTTCATCTTGTTTGTTTGGTGTATCTCGTTTCTTTTCGTCCATCGAACCAAAGAAACCAGACAAACCAGATGAACCAGATAAACGAACTAACCGGATAGACAGACCAGACCAACCGCTCCCGATTCACGATGAAGCATTGAACGTTAGCGCGCGCAGTCCAATCCGGGAACCATACGCCATCGATGCCTTGTGCGGCGCTCCCTCCTGGTGTGTGGTTGACTCATAACTTGACTCATACTTGACCTATTAGTTACCCTGTAAGGCATGTCGTATCAGCCGCAGTTTACCGTCTCGGCTCGGGTGGTCGGCGAACTGGAAACGATTGCCGTGTTGCGGGAGAGAATTCTCGCCGCGACAGTCCAGGTTCCATGGATGCCTAGCCTCCAACGCGAGGCGCGCGTGAGAAACACCCATAGCTCAACGGCGATAGAAGGCAATCCCTTGACGTTGGAGCAGGTCCGGCTCATCGAGGAAGGGCATGAACTGCCCGCCGAACCGCCTCGCGCAAAACGTGAAGTCCTGAATTATCTCGCAGGGCTTCGGTATATTGAGCGTCATGCCGAGAAGAAACGCATCATCCATCGGGATATTTTCACGCTCCACAAAATACTTGCCGCTGGAGTGATGGACCAAGGCGACGCGGGCCGGTATCGCGACATTCAGGTCTATGTGGGCCGGTATACGCCGCCTGCGCCGCAGCTAGTGAGTGGATTCATGGCAGAACTTCTGGGGTGGTGGAACGAGCATGCCCGGGAGTGGTCGCCGGTGATCTCCTCAGCTATTCTCCACTATCAATTTGAAGATATCCATCCGTTCGCTGACGGCAACGGACGTACAGGGCGAGCACTGGCACTCTGGGAACTCTACCGCCGGGGATTCGATACGCACCATATCTTTTCGGTCGACGAAGTGTACGGGGAGGATCGTCCCGCCTACTATGCGGCATTGGCGAACGTGCGGAAACAGGGGAACGACCTCACGGAATGGACCGAGTACTCTGCGCGCGCTCTACGGGTGACTCTCGATCGAGTCTGGACGCGCATTCAGCATCTTGGCGCAAGCGCCGCACCGAAGAAGGTGATGCTGCGCCCGCGACAAGAGCAGTTACTGCGGCTGCTGAAGGACCGCCGGTCGATGACGCCCAAAGAAATTCGCGAGAGCCTGCGGATCTCCAAACAGGGAGCCATGGATCTGTTGAATCCGCTCCTGGAAGCAGGGCTGGTCCAACGCAGCGGGACCCAGAAATCAGGCCGTTACAGGCTCACCTGATTCGGCCATGCCTCGCGGATCTTTCCATACCCCCATCAGGGATTTTCTGGCCAGGCTCTAGGAACTCTACGAGCCTCTTCCTTCCCCAACGTAGCACTCAGAACTCAGCACTTCTCTTTCCCTCTTCTCCCAAAAGCAGGTTGATTTCCTCTAAGGAAACGGGTATCCCTCATTGATTGACCGTGCCACACCAAACGAAGAACGAAATAGATTCGGAGGTACATGGCAGGCGAGCCGATTCTGGAGCAGGTAAGGCGGGCTGCACGACAGCGTGTGCTGTATCTCCCCCATGGGGTTCGTCAGATGTCCCATTCTGATCGCATGATAACCCCCGCCGAGGTGGAGCATATTGTGATCTCGGGTGAAGTGATCGAAGATTATCCCCAAGATCCCCGTGGCCCTAGTTGCCTCTTGCTCGGCGTGGGGGAGGGTGGCCGCTCGCTTCATGTGGTATGCTCGCCAAAGGATGACTATTTGGCTATCATCACGGCGTATGTACCTGATCCCGAACAATGGTCGGCCGATTTTCGAAGGAGGCGGTAACGATGGTCTGTCTCTACTGCAAAGGTAAGATGGTGCACAAGACGGCCCCGTTCAGTATGGACCGAAAGGGCTATCACATCTCTTGGGATGCCGTGCCCGCATGGGTATGCACACAGTGCGGCGAGGCCTATTTCGAATCGGCCGAGGTTGCCCGCATTCAAAAAGCCCTCGACATGTTGGACCGTGAAAGTGTGGCCTTGTCTGGAGTCGGTGAGTCTTCTTCGTCGAATTAAGTCTTGCTCGATAGTGCTGAAAGCGAGCAAGAGGCCTCAACGCGTCGTGGAATTCTCGATCTGCTTCTGCTTGCTCCCCAGCTCTCCGCTCCTGCCATAGGCCATCGGCTATCAGCTATACGCTCTTGTACCCACGACGGAAACCTTCTGGAATTCCCGCAGCCACGGTCTGTCGAGCGTGGTGCTTTGGTCAGTTCCAGCGTTCTTTCCCGGCTCAGCCTCGGCGGATACATCGCTCCTCCGGTCATGGGCACGATGCCCAAGGGCATTCGTTTGGCGGGGTGATTTCTCGCGGGGAAAGGGGTATTCTGCGCTCCATGCCCACTCCCGAAGACCAAGCGCGCGAGCACATCGACCAGGCGCTTGAAAGGGCAGGCTGGAGAGTTCAGGACTACAAGAGCGCAAATCTTCATGCCGGGCGGGGCGTAGTCCTCAGAAACTTTCCCCTCGTGAGCGGGCACGGCTTCGCGGATTATCTCCTCTACGTGGACGGCAAGGCAGCCGGGATCATCGAAGCCAAGAAAGAAGGCGTGACCCTCATCGGCGTGGAAGTCCAGGCCGAGAAGTACAGCAAGGGCCTCCCCACGGACCTGCCCGCCTCTATCCGGCCATTGCCATTTCTGTATCAGAGCACCGGCGTGGAAACGCGATTCACGAACGGCCTCGATCCCCAGCCTCGCAGCCGCCCGGTGTTCAGCTTCCATCGACCCGATACACTCGCCGCCTTGATCCCACAGCGCAGCGAGGCACCACAGGAACTGCACGGCGCGTCCTTGGCCGCAGAAACGGCAACCACCCTCTGTGCTCGTCTGAGAACGCTGCCACCCCTGAGTACCGCTGGTCTCTGGCCAGCACAAATTACCGCGATTACCAATCTCGAAAAGTCACTGGCTCAGGATCGTCCTCGCGCCCTCATCCAAATGGCCACCGGCAGCGGCAAGACCTTCACCGCCATCAACTTCATCTATCGCCTTATCAAGTTCGGCGGCGCGCGTCGCGTGCTCTTCCTGGTCGATCGTGGCAACCTCGGCGACCAGACGCTCAAGGAGTTCCAGCAGTACGTTTCGCCCTACAACAACTTCAAGTTCACCGAAGAGTTCATCGTCCAGCGGCTGGCGGGCAATACCCTCGATACCACCGCGCGGGTCTGCATCAGCACCATCCAGCGCATGTATTCCATGCTTAAGGGGAGGGAGCTGTCGGACGAACACGAAGAAGCCTCCGTCTCCGGCCTCGAACGGGTCTTCAAGCAACCAGAGCCCATTGACTACAACCCGGCCATCCCCATCGAGACCTTCGACATCATCGTCACCGACGAATGCCACCGGTCGATCTACAACCTCTGGGCGCAGGTGCTGGAATACTTCGATGCCCATCTCATCGGCCTCACCGCCACGCCCAACAAGCAGACTTTCGGTTTCTTCAATCAGAACCTCGTCATGGAATACAACCACGAGCAGGCCGTGGCCGACGGCGTCAACGTCAACTACGACGTGTACCGCATCCGCACCGCCATCACCGCAGCTGGCTCCAAAGTGGACGCAGGCTTCTATGTGGAGAAGCGGGACCGCGAGACCCGCGCAACCCGATGGGAACGGCTCAGCGACGACTTCACCTACGATCCTGACCAGCTCGACCGCGACGTGGTCGCCCCGGACCAGATCCGCACCATCGTCAAAGCCTTCAAGGACAAGCTCTTCACCGAAATCTTTCCCGGCCGCAGCGAAGTGCCTAAGACTCTCATCTTTGCCAAGGACGACGCCCACGCGGAGAACATCGTCGAAATCGTCCGCGAGGAGTTCGGTAAGGGCAACGAGTTCGCCCAAAAGATCACCTATCGCACCACCGGGGTGAATCCCAAGGACCTCATCAAGACCTTTCGCAACAGTTACCATCCCCGCATCGCCGTCACGGTGGACATGATCGCCACCGGCACCGACATCAAGCCGGTTGAGATCGTCGTCTTCATGCGCGCGGTCAAATCTCGCACCTTCTTCGAACAGATGAAGGGCCGGGGCGTCCGCATCATCAAGCCGGATGATCTCAAAGCCGTCACGCCCGACGCCACGACCAAAGATCACTTCGTCATCGTCGATGCCGTCGGCGTGTGCGAGCAAGACAAGACCGACGCGTGACCGATGGAGAAAAAGCCCAGCGTCGCCTTTGACAAGCTGCTCCAAGCCGTCGCCCTGGGGAACAAGGAAGAAGACGTGCTCACCAGCATCGCGGGACGGCTGGCCCGCATGGAGCACCGCATCACGAAGGAAGATGAACAGGCCATCAGCAAAGCGAGCGGCGGTCTCTCGCTCAAAGACCTCAGCCGTCGCTTGGTGGAAGCGGTCAATCCAGACCGGCATGAAGAAGCGGCAAGAAAACAGTTCGGCTCCGACAAACCGAGCGAGCAGCAGATTCAGCAGGCAGCGGCCGCGCTTATCCAAGAAGCCGCCAAGCCACTTCAAGACCCGAAACTCCGCGAACTCCTGATCGAGATTAAAAAGAAGAACGAACTCACCATCGACCACGTCAGCCAGGATCAAGTCATCGAGGCAGGCTTCAGCGCCGATGCCCTGGCCCGCGCGCGCACCATCGTGCAGTCGTTCGAACAGTTCATCACACAGCACAAAGACGAGATCACCGCCCTGCAAGTCCTCTACAGCAAGCCGTACAAACAGAGATTGAAGTTCGAGGACATTAAGGACCTCGCCAACGCCATCGAAAAGCCGCCCTACCTCTGGAACGAATCCCAACTCTGGCAGGCCTATGCCGCGCTGGAGAAGTCGAAGGTCAAAGACGCGAGCAGCAAGCGCATCCTCACAGACCTCGTCTCCCTCGTTCGCTTCGCCACGCATCAGGACAACGAGTTGGTGCCATTTCCCGAGAAGGTCAACGCCAACTTCAAGGCTTGGTTAGGGGAGCAGGAAAAAACAAGGAAGTTCACGGACGAGCAGCGCCATTGGCTGGAAATGATCCGCGACCATGTAGCCGCAAACCTTCTCGTTGAGCCGGACGATTTTGAGTATGCGCCCTTTGCGCAAGAGGGTGGGTTGGGGAAGGTGCATCAGTTGTTTGGTAACGAGCTGAACAAGATAATTGATGAACTCAATGGGGCGTTGGGAGCGTGAGGGACATGTTACTAGGTCGGCTAAAAAACACTCTCCCACCTGGTTGGTTATGGATGCAGTTCCGTGAACTCGTGGCTCATTCGCAGAACGGTATCTCAAAGAGGCGATCATCGACTGGGAATCCGATACCTGTATTGCGACTCGCTGACATTAGGGAAGGAAGGATTAACGAATCTGCGTCCCGCGATATCAAGCTGAGCGATGAAGAGGTCAACAAATACGTCCTCCGTGATGGCGATTTGCTCTGCATTAGAGTTAATGGCAGTCGGAGTCTCACGGGACGCCTTGTTTATTTCAAGACACCCAAAGTGTGGGCATACTGCGATCACTTCATCCGGTTTCGAGTCAACCCTGAGATCAGTGATTCTAAATATATCGCGTATTACTTTCAGACGGAGGCGGTGCGCGCCTACCTGAACAAGCACATGGTTTCCACTGCTGGTCAGAACACGGTAAGTCAAGGCACCATGTTAGATATCGCAGTACCAGTGCCACCGGTGCATCAACAGCAAACAGTTGTTGGAGAGATCGAAAAGCAATTCTCCCGCCTCGACGAAGCCGTCGCCAACCTCAAGCGCGTCAAAGCCAACCTCAAACGCTACAAAGCCGCCGTCCTCAAAGCCGCCGTCGAAGGAAAGCTGACCGAAGACTGGCGCAAGCAACATCCGAACGTTGAACCTGCCGGCAAACTCCTTGAACGCATCCTCGCCGAACGCCGGGCGAAGTGGACTGGCAGAGGGAAGTACAAGGAACCAGGCGCTCCTGACACCAACGACTTGCCATCACTGCCGAAAGCTTGGGCATGGGCAACAGTTGCTCAAGTGGCTGCTCCAGAGCCGAACTCAATAACTGATGGTCCTTTTGGGACGAACCTTAAGACGGCGCACTACACGGCGACAGGCCCTCGTGTAATTCGCCTTCAGAACATCGGGGAAGGTGTGTTCGTGAATGAAGAAGCGCACATCTCGGAAGAACACTTTGCTCGACTACTGAAGCATCGCATTTTTGCAGGGGACCTCGTGATTGCCGCGCTTGGAGAAGACCCGCCGCGGTCTTGCTTGGTCCCGCAGTCAGTTGGCCATGCCATCGTCAAAGCCGATTGTATCCGATTCAAGCCTCACAGAGACGCTGTGGCGCGATATTTAAACGCTGTTCTCAATTCCGAGCCCACACGTCAACGGGCCAAGAGCATCGTTCACGGTGTTGGACGTCCACGTCTGAACCTTGGGGAAATTAAGGCTATTGTGGTTCCTCTTCCACCGACCATCGAACAACAAGACATAGTTGCCGAAGTCGAACGCCGCCTGTCCGTCATTGTGGAGCTCGAAACTGCAGTCGAAGCTAACCTGAAACGCGCCGATCGCCTCCGGCAGGCCATTTTAAGCCAAGCTTTTTCTGGTCGCTTGCTAGGGCAAGATACAAAGCATATTCCAGACATCCTGCCAACATTCTCCGTAGCCGCCGAAAGCCAAGCGAGGTATGGAAGAGACGACCATGCGAGGCGGTAAGCGAAGATGAGCGCGATTCCTACATTCACGGAAACCCATGCGGCGCTCTTGCGGACCTTTCTGTCGTCGCCCCAACGTGTGAAGGGCACCATGACCTATCCGCAGCTTGCTGGATTCTTGTTCAGCATGGCGAACGCGCCGGAATTGATCCCTCCTTCGGAATGGATGCCGATGGCCTTCAATGACCAGGACGCCCGGTACGAGACCCGAGGTGAGGCGGAGGGGGTCCTCGAGGCCATGATGGCCCTCTACAACGACTGCGGCCGTGAACGAGCGGAGGGGAGCGCGCTTCTCCCGCCCGGGTGCGACATCAGCTCTCAGCCGCTGGACAACTTGGGCGATGATGCGCCGCTGAGCCAGTGGGCGCGGGGATTCTTGACGGGGCACACCTACCTTGACGACATCTGGAACGAATACACCCCCGACGAACTCGACGAGGAACTGGGCTCACTGCTGATGGTGCTCACGTTTTTTGCCTCCCCGGCGCTTGCGGAGGCCTATCACAAGGAAGGCAAGGGGAAGACGAGCCTGGAGCAGCTCGCTGAAACGGTTGTGGGGATCTTTCCCGACGCGATGATCGAGTACGCCCATCTGGGACGGTCCATCTTTCAGGCGCGGCGCGAAGCGGGCGATTTCAGCCAAGAGCCGTCGGCTCGCCAGAAAATCGGCAGAAACGACCCATGTCCCTGCGGCAGCGGGAAAAAGTTCAAGAAGTGCTGTGGCGCGACGTGAAATGAATTCATTGCGCATCGTCCAAACACTCTGGAACTACAGCAATGTCCGCCGTGACGACCTGTCTGCGTGCGGCGCACAGGCAGGCGGGATGAGCTACCTGCTTGTTTGTGCCTTTCGGGGATCGTTGCGACATGCCGATATGAGCCATGAGAGTGCCACATGATGATCGAGGTCTTCTCTCTCGCCACAATCAGAGAACGGTTTGGGACCGGTACTCCGAGGCGGCAGTTTCTGTATGAGCGGCTTCACGCGGTGGTTACTCGGCTCTATGAGACCGGGAAAGTGAGACACATCTATCTCTTCGGCAGTTTTTCCACTGAGGCTCCTATGCCGAATGATGTCGATCTGTTTGTCGTGATGGCCGCTGACTTTCGGACGACGGGGCTTCCCGATGAATTGCTGGCTGTGTTTATACACGACACATGTCGAATACGCTATAATGCCGATGTCTTTTGGGTCACTGAGTCGATCGGCGCTGAACACATCGCGGACGCATTGACGGTATTCTCTCGGGACCGGCAGTTTCGTACTCAACCCATTGTCGAGGTCATTCCGTGATTTCCAACGATGAAGAACTCCATCAGGTCGAGACGGCTGTACAGAAACTCTGGAGGTTTCTTGAGCAGGCGAGGCAGACCCATGCGCCCGCAGACTATGAACGTCTTGCCGCACCCTATCTGCTTCAGATTCAGGACCGGCAGCAAGAGATCCTCGCCTATCTTTCAACCAGGCCGGAAGTGTTGCGCGCGTAATCGATGACGCGAAGCAAGTTTCCTCCCCAAAAGGCGAGGTTCTCTTCTCTGTGCAAGTGCGCCATCATGCGGGCAAGTGAGTTCTGCCATGGATGAACAACTCCTTCTCAAACGCATCACGGTGAACCACAAGATTTTTGCTGGTAAGCCGATCATTCGAGGTCGCCGCTTGGCCGTCGAACATGTCCTTGGCATGCTGGCTGCCGGTGACACGCCTGACACGATCCTTCATGGTTATCCATGGCTGGAGCGTGAGGATATTCAAGCCTGCCGGGCTTATGCCGGCGTGAGAGGTGGTCATGGCTGAGACGTCTACGGCTGTGTTGGCGGTTCACGAGAAGGTGAACGAGATGGTGCGGCGGATCGTTCAACGGTTCGCTCCGGACAAAATCATCCTTTTCGGCTCCTATGCGAGCGGCACCGCCGGTCCGGATAGCGACGTGGATCTGTTGGTCGTGATGCGCGTGGACGGTTCGAAGCGACAGCGAGCGGTGGACCTGCATGGACTACTTGCCGGAATGGGCGTTCCGAAGGATCTGATTGTGGTGACGCCGGAGGATTGTGTGCAATACCGCGACATTCCCGGCACCGTGACCGCGTCCGCACTGCGTGAAGGGAAGATCCTCTATGACCGGGCCGCCTAAGAGACCGGATATCGTACGTCTGTGGGTCGAAAAAGCCGAGCATGACCTTCTCAATATCGACAACAATCTGACCGCTTCCCATGTGCCGTGGGACACCGTCTGTTTCCATGCACAGCAAGGCGCGGAGAAATACCTGAAAGCGTTCCCGACCCAGTATGGCGTTGCGTTCCCTAAAATCCACGATTTGACGGAACTTGTTGCCCTTCTTCCTGCCGACGCTCGTCCGGCTCTTCCGCCCGGCATTCTTGAAGCCCTGAATCCCTACGCGATCGAGACTCGATATCCTGGTGTCTGGGAACCGATTGAGCGGGACGAAGCGTTGCGCGCCGTTGCTGCCGACCGACTTGCTCGTGATGCGGTTCGCCCGCTGCTTTCCCCGATTGTGTTGCCGTGACTCGCGTCGCGATGCCGATGGAATCCCGGCACACCGTCGCTCCTCCGTGCACAGACTAACAGCGGTTGTGGGGCCTTATGACTGATCATTCCCAACAAATTGTTCAAAAACTCTGGAACTACTGCAACGTTCTCCGAGACGACGGGATGAGTTATGGCGATTACGTCGAGCAGTTGACGTATTTGCTGTTCCTCAAGATGGCCGACGAGCGGACAAAGCCTCCGTACAACCAGCCCAGCCAGATTCCCGACAAGTACAGTTGGCCCAGCCTGCTGAAGCGGGATGGCGACGACCTGTTCGATCACTACCGACATCTTCTTGAAGAGCTCGGCAAAGGGAAGGGCATGCTCGGTCTGATCTTCATGAAGGCCCAGAATAAGTTTCAGGACCCCGTCAAGCTTCGGCGGCTGATTGTGGATCTGATCGACAGGGAAGACTGGTCCACGATGAGCGCCGATGTGAAAGGGGATGCGTACGAGGGTCTACTGGAGAAGAACGCGCAAGACACCAAGTCCGGCGCGGGCCAGTACTTCACTCCAAGGCCGCTGATTGTCGCGATGGTGGAGGCCATAGCTCCGAAGCCCGACAATACGATCTGCGACCCGGCTTGCGGGACTGGTGGATTCTTCCTGGCTGCCCACGACTACATCGTGAAGCACTATCCCAACCTGACCAAGGACGAAAAGCGCCAGCTCAAGCAAGGCACGTTCAAGGGATGGGAATTGGTCCAAAGCACGGCACGGCTCTGCGCGATGAACCTGATGCTCCACGGGATCGGGAGCGACAAAGACCTGCCTATCGTCGTGGCCGACTCCTTGGCCGCTGATCCTGGGGATCGGTTCGACATCGTGATGACCAATCCGCCGTTCGGGAAGAAGAGCAGCACGACGATCGTCGGCGAAGAGGGTCAAGTCTCCAAGGAACGGGACATCGTCGAACGTGACGACTTCTGGGCGACGACCTCCAACAAGCAACTCAATTTCGTCCAGCACGTCAAAACCTTGCTGAAACAGAACGGCCGCGCGGCGGTCGTGGTGCCTGATAACGTCCTCTTCGAAGGTGGAGCAGGGGAGATCGTCCGGCGCAAACTCCTGCACGAGTGCGATGTGCACACGCTCCTGCGTCTGCCGACCGGCCTCTTCTATGCGCAGGGCGTGAAAGCCAACGTGCTCTTCTTCGATAAGAAGCCGGCGAGTGAAACGCCCTGGACCAAGAAGCTCTGGATCTACGACCTTCGCACCAACAAGCACTTCACGCTCAAGACCGATCCGATGAAGCGCGAAGACCTCGACGAGTTCGTAAAATGCTATAACCCGGCCAGTCGCCACACCCGCAAACCCACCTGGTCCGACAAGAAACCAGACGGCCGCTGGCGTGCCTACGAGTACGACGAACTCATCGCCCGCGACAAAGCCAGCCTCGATATCTTCTGGCTCAAGGACGACTCCCTAGAAGACTCCGCCAATCTGCCCAACCCAGACATCATCGCCCAAGAAATCGTCGATGACCTCGAAGCAGCGTTGGAACAGTTTCGCCTGATTGCGAATGACCTTGGAGGAGAACCCTCAGAGAAGGTAACCTGATGCGCTTTCTGTCGCCAGACAAAGACGGTTGCTGACCCCTATCGGTGTATCTGTGATCCTCCATTGCACTCAGAAGCTGGCGACGCGGATTCCCTCTACTAACGATTTGTCTGATCCAGAGCCTGAGCGTGAGGGCCAATCAGGACCCCTGAGTAGCTGGCACGGCCATCTTCTCACCCTCGACCGCCGTCAGTGCGTGCTCTTCTGCCACGATGCCACTCGCTATGTGCTGTATCTTCCAGGTCTGCGCGCTCCGCAACTTGCTGAACTGGGCCACTGGCACCGCGATCTGTTTCTTGCTGTGTTGCAGGCGCAAGGGCTGCCGCACCATCACATTGCCCAAGCTGGTCTTAGGCTTGGGCCACTCCAGATGGACCGGAATACCGATCGATCGGTGCTGGCCTCCATGAACAGGGTTGCGGGGGATCTTCAATTCGGCCTTTTGCGGGAGACGGCCAATGTGATGGAGTTGGACCCCATTAAGACGTCCCTATGGCTCAATGATCGGCCTTGCACCGTGCATAAAAAGTGGATCTGGCCAGACAAAGCGATGCGTGAGATCGTCGAGGCGCTATAGGTGTCGTGTTCTCTCAATCATCATAATTAATGCTGCGGCTTGGATGGTCCGCCACTGCGCGTAACTTTCTCACCCGCCCACCCACTGGCAGATATTTTCCACCCGCCCCACCCTCCGATTGCTGTGCAATTGATTTCCCGGGACGTGCCATTAGCCCGAGCGAGGGCCTTCCAATTTTCTATACTTCACCTTAAAGAAAGGAGTGGCCAAGGCTGCCCTTTACTGGGCGCATCGAGCGACCACTGCTTCACCGTGGGGGCTCTGCGAGCAAGAAGGGCACCTGGCCGCTCCTCCCCATCCTTCTGCGTCCGCGTATCGCAACGTGCCTGTATCGTTAGACTATTCAAGCCCACATTAATACTGCTTGACTCCCGTACTCATTGCGCCCAGGGTGATATTGTCTGGTGTGAAGCTCCGCTGACTGCCCTATCTCTTGCGCTTTCTGATCCTTCCCGGCGTGACCGATTCCTCAGTCTCCGCCGCTCCGATGCCATAGTCTTTCTGAACGACGGCTTGTCTGGTCTCATGGTCTGCTGATGGAGGCGGCCAGGACGCTGGCCCTGCTCCAGAGGACTATTTGACCTACATCCGCATTCCATAGAGAGGAGTGACCAGGCTCTCCCATGCCATGATGTTCTTGGTCGTCGGCTTGATGGTCGAGTCCTTGAATCTCGCCGGGGTGCCTTCGGTCGCGGTCCAGATTCCCTGGAATCTGTTCTTGATCGGGACCGTGATCGTCTCGATCTATATGGTCGCGGAGCGCACCGTTCAGGCGCGCGTGGCTGGGGGCTGTCAGGTCGTCAGACGGTTTCCGGCGTGATGACCTGGTCCCAACCTAAATCTGTGTACAAGGAGGACGATCCGATGAACGCTGATCAACTCAAGGGGAAATGGACGCAGTTCAAAGGCGAACTGAAACAGAAGTACGGCAAGTTTACCGATGATGACTTAAAGCAGATCGAAGGCAGTTACGACAAGTTCATCGGTAAAGTTCAGGAGCGGTATGGCGAGAAGAAGGACGAACTCATGAAGTGGGCGAATGCGTGGCATGAGAAGGCAGCGCCGAAAGTTGCGGAGAAGAAGCCCCACTGAATGGATGCAATTCACGAAAGACATTTGACAAAACATTTTTACATCTCGGTTAAGGAGAAGATTATGACCACACGTTATGTCCTGACACTCTGCACAGCTCTGGTTGTCGGTGGGGCCCTCATCGCCGGATCGGCGAACGCACTTGGCAAGGCCGACGAGAAGACGCCGATCAACGACTCATGGCTGACGTCGAAGACCAAGATTGCAATGTTTGCCGATGCGCGGGTCAAAGGGAGTGAAATCAATGTCGAGACCACACAGGGCGTGGTGATCATCCGTGGCAAGGTGGATACCGACTCGGCGAAGCAGGCGGCGGAAGGGATTGCCAAAGGGATCGACGGCGTCAAGAGTGTGAAGAACGAATTGCAAGTGGTGGCCCCGGCCAAACGCGAGGCGGTGGAAGAGAAGGATGAGGCGATTACGACCAGGGTCAAGGAGCAGATCGCGAAAGGCTCCAGTCTGATGAAAGCCGGTATCCATACTCAGACGAATGCGGGAGTGGTCTCACTCAGCGGCGAGGTGCCGGACCTCATGACCAGTGCCCAGGCGTCTTGGACTGCCTGGCAGGTCCCCGGCGTGAAGTCGGTGAAGAACGATCTCACGGTGAAGGAGAAGGCCTAAGGTCTTACTCGCACGATACGCGAGCTCTCCGTCCGTCGATATCCGACTATCGTGGTGTCGGCGGACGACGGAGCCGATTACTTAGTTAACCCTTTATAATTCGGCAGCATGAGGAGGTAGACGATGATCAAGCAAACTGTTTCAAATCCCAAAGCGCCGACCATGTCGGGCGGCACGCCCAAGGACAGTGCAACCGGTCAGAAGGCCGGTCAAACTGAACGGGCATCGAAGGCTGCTCAAACTCAAGACCTGATTGCGCGGCGCGCCTACGAATTGTATGAGCAACGAGACCGGCAGGAAGGTCGGGCCTTGGAGGACTGGTTGAACGCAGAACGGCAAGTGGTTGGCGCAGCAGGCCATTCGTAAAACGGACCATGACGGTCCTGAACATTCACTACTATGGACGATAAGGAGATGAAGCCATGAACACACTGATGCGGTGGGACCCTATCACCAGAACTCGATGGAATCCTTTCAAAGAGCGGGATGACTTGGAAAACCGGTTGGCGACGATGTTTGCAGCTCGGGAGGCGACCGGGAATGGAGGGAAGGAAGCCCTGACTGTGGCCCAGTGGTCTCCACTGGTGGACATTACAGAGGATGAGAAGGAATACCTCATTAAGGCCGAGTTGCCGGACATGAAGAAAGAAGATGTACGGCTCACGGTGGAGAACGAAGTCCTGGCGATTTCCGGCGAACGGAAATTCGAGAAGGAAGCACAAGGGAAAAAATATCACCGGGTCGAACGCGCCTATGGGAGCTTCGTGCGCAGCTTTTCCCTTCCGGAGGACGCGGATGGAAGCAAGGTGTCTGCCGACTTCAAGGACGGGATGCTCCAAGTACACCTCCCGAAATCCCAGAAGGCGAAGCCGAAGGCCATCGAGATCAAGGTGGGCTAGTGTTGCGCTGACCGAATGAAGAGGGGCGTCAGGGAAGGTGTTCTTACGCCGCTGCGATGATGGAGTCTTCCTGACGCTCCCCACCCGCCTCACCTCGCTTCCGTTTCATGACAGGAACGAAATACAGGGGTCATTGCTTGACCGTGCACCTCACGCCCTTGCCGAGGCGGTCCTGCACTGCGCGTGTCCAACGAGGGTCTTCCCTGCTCCGCATCTCCCCCAAAGGAGTCGCCAGACTGGCCTTCAGTGCGCGCATCGGACAAGCACGATTATAAATAGTCCCTCCAAGCTAGCTTGTACCTCCCTTCAAGTGTCGCCTGGTTTGGTCCATAACTGCGCACGTCGAACGACCACCGTTTCATCGTGGGGGTTCCGTGAGCAAAGGGGACCTGCCAGGCCACACTCCGCATCCTTCCAAGCTTGCTTGTTCCCTCTTTCGGGATGGCGGCTGATAGATCTTCCACTGCGCGCGTCCAATGAGCACCGCCTAATCAATGTTCCCTCCAAGCTTGCTCGTTTCTCTCTTCAAAGGTTGGCCTGGTCGATCCTCAAGTGCG
>JAGXAR010000192.1 GCA_018971525.1 Nitrospirota bacterium | reverse complement strand
GTCACGTTCTTCGCATCCACAGTGATACTGCCCCCGACCGTCTGTGGGCCACCGGAGACTGAGGTCGTGACCTGCGTGTCCGTCAGCCGAACCTTGTTGGCGTCAATATGGATCGTGCCGCCGTTCCCCTGCGACGATTGAGCCGAGATCGTGCTCTGCTGACTGGTGAACAACCGTCCGCCATTGATCTGAATGGTGCCACCATTAGGGGTAAGGCTTGGGGGGATGGGGAACGGCGGGTTTAGGGTATTGTCTGCAGTGAGGTGGGTACCGTTGGTGAGACTCACTGCCTTCGTCCCCGTCAGGCTGATCGTGCCGCCATGGCCGCTGCCGCCACTAGTCGCGTCGAGAGTACTTCCGCTGAGGGAGATGCTAGGCGCGGACATAGCAATGTTGCCGCCATTGATTCCAGTAGATGAATTGGCCCTAATATTTGTACCAGTGAGTTCGATTCCGTTCCCGGCTCGAAAGTCAATTGAGCCACCTGAACCAAAAAAACTGGTCGATGACAAAAAGCTGTTATGACTATCGATGAGATTTCTACCCAACAGGGTGATAGCCCCTCCGGTACTCTCAAACGACAAGGCGTTCAGACTGCTCTGATTCAGCGCGATGTTATCGGCCCGGATGAGGATGGGGCCTCCATCCGTATTCAGCGCCCCAGGGAAGCTGGGGAGTCCTCCGTCTGAGGTTGATACCGAAGTGTTGGTAAGGGACACTGAGTGAGCGCTGGTGCCTGATCCCTGAAGTCCTTGAATGGTCACGGCCCCACTCGGCGCGGAGCTATCAAAAACACTTGCTGAGATCGTGGAATTTGTCGCGGAGAAAGTGTTGACGTTGAATGTGATATTCCCGGGCGAACCGGTGAAATGATTGGGCCCTGTCGGTGTGCTGGTAGTGACCGTGCTACCATTCGAGAGGGCGACCTGCTTCGCTGTCACTTCGATGTTACCGTTGATCTGACTGATGCCAGCGTTTCCGGCTGGGACAGCCCTAATCGAGGAGTCATCCATGACGAGCTGTCCGCCGCGAATCAACACGGCTCCAGCCGCATGCCCCCTACCCGCGATCCCGCTGGTATCCAAGGTGCTGCCTTGCGAAAGCGTGATGGCACCCAAAGTTGCAAATCCGGCCGGAGTGAATCCCGCCCCCTGTCCCGAACCAGCTATGACGACTTCTCCCCCCACGTTCGGATGCGACGGCTTGCCCACACTGACGAGATTGATTTGCCCGCTCGGGGCCGTGAGCGTGCCACCCTGCACCGTAATATTTCCTCCCACCAGCGAGATGCCCGTGCCCTCGGCCACCGAAAGGTGGCTCCCCTGGACGGTGATCGCGCCCGGATTGGACCCTAAGAAGCCAAAGGCTGCCACCGGCGCTGCGCTCAGGAGCGCGTCGGCCGAGGCATTGGGAATCGCGTTAAAGCGCACGCTATTCGCAAGTCTCAAGTAGTTCGCACTCGTGAAGGTCACCATCCCCCCGACGTTCACCGTGGCAGTCGGCCCGAACAGGAAACCGGCCGGATTCATCAGAAAGAGGTTGGCGTTCCCGAATCCGGTGGTTTGGATGGTTCCGAAGATGTTGGAAATGTTCCCTCCGGTGACGCGGCCGAGGATATTGGAAGTGGCAAGACCGGAGTTATTGAAAAAGTTCGCGATGTTGTTGTTGGGAACATTGAAGTCGCCGAAGCTGTGAAACAGATTGAGTCCGCCGCCTGGTCTTGTCCCGCCTGTGATGTTGAATTGGGTCTGGCCGCTCGGGAGGTGAATTGGGGCCGACACCGCCGTGTTGAGGCCGGATGAGGTAATCGGTGGGCCAGGGAGACCGAGTAAGGGATGGCCGACAAGAGACACACACTGAGTAGGCGGCCTGAAGTCAGCAGTGTTTTCAAGAGAACCTCCATTTAATAATTAATTGTGATCCAGCCTCAGTAGACCAAGTACGGATGGAGAACTGCGGCCTGCCCGTGAGCGACGGATGAGATGATACGTGCTGACCGAAGAATCGACGTTCTGCACCTGACACCCCACGTCCCTGGGCGAACCTTGATTTTCACCACACAGCGATCTCGGGTCTCCATGGCGGCCATTTGTACCCGACCAGGTCGAGCGGCGCCATCGGTCAAGACTCTATTCTGTCGTCGTGGTTTGTACGACAAGGCGAGGCGAAAGGGCGGAGCGTCAAGATACGAGTCCTTATTGATCGGGGTAGAGGGTCTCAGCACACCAGGCCTTCACCGTATCGGCGACCTTGTCATGTTGAGCTGGTTCGAGCGAGACCAGGATCACGTTATTCACACCCTGGATAGAACGAGATCCCTTCCGCCGGTCCCGATTGTCCTGTCCCGACTGTCTCGGGAATTTTTTGTGTAGGCCATGACCTCGCACGTCCGCAATAACTCGTGCAGACGTTCTTTCAGCGAAATACGAAACACGATCATCAATATGTCCATGGGTGACCTCGAAAAACGTGAGAAGCGACTAGACCAGGTTCTCTTGTTGAGTGAAACCAAAGAAACTCGAAAGACCAGATAAACCTCATGAACCAGATCCCCGCCACGAAATGTTCCTGACGCTTTTTCTTTTCTGGCCCCTTCTATTCGATACCCGATACGACGATTTCGGTGACGAGAATTTTCTGGTAGTCGAATCACAACCAGTTGATTTTAAATCACCTTCTCTGTCCGTGATCTTCGTTGTCCTCGCGACGCATAGTGGCATCGTTGAAGGCCTATAACCCTTTAGAGGGGTTGCCTTTCTTTTGGCAAATTGGTAGTTCCAGTGTCCCTGTGACACGTTCTCAGTAGGTTTGTGACCTTACCGCGGGTCTCTGCCATGGACGGAACGTCGTCGTCTCCTTCTCTCCTGTTCCGAAACCTGTCCGACAGACCTTATCTCACGCAGCGTGGTGCGTTACTACGCGTGTGTTCAGTTCATCTCATAGAGTCGTTCTGAGGAGGGCGTCATGACTATCAGGGCAGAGGTGAGCACAGCATTTGTGTTTTCAGGCCG
>JAGXAR010000085.1 GCA_018971525.1 Nitrospirota bacterium | reverse complement strand
GCAGCATAAGCGTGATCAAAAATTTCGCCTACTCACTCCCTGCCCTCCTCTTTCTCGACTGGTGCATTGGGCTCCAGTCACCAAAATAGTACTGGGGAGAAATGCATCACTCGACGCGAAGGCTAGAGGCAAGGGGCGAAGGGCTGGACGGGAAATGATCAGGCCAATCGCCTCGTGCCGCCACCTTGTGCCTCCCTCTAAGGCGGGCATATCCTTTGCTGATCCACTGTATGACTATCCGTTCAACGGAAGGAGACCCAATGGAACTGGAAATTGAAAGTAGAAACGTCGGGATGACTCCCCGCTGGAAGAGTGAGATCGAAACCCGCATGGCAGACCTCCAAAAGAGGCATGAAGATCTGATCCATGGTCGAGTCACTCTCACAAAAAATCCCCACCACAAAAAACTGGACAACGTCGCCGAGGCGCTCATTGTCGTCACGCTCCCCGGTCGCCATACCATGACGGCCCGGAAGGAAGACAAGACGTTCGAGGAGGCCATCAGAACCGCCTTCGACGCCATTGCCATCGAGCTCCGCAAGTTCCACGAGAAACGGGGTCGCACCGAGGTGCGCACGTCTCCGATCCCGCCACTTCGAGGCGTGATCTGTAAACTGTTCCCGCAGGAAGGATACGGATTCATCCTCAAGGAGGGCGGCGGGGAGGTGTACTTTCACAAACACGCGCTGCAGGGTCTCACGTTCGAAGAATTGAATGACGGCGCTGACGTCGCCTTCAACGTTGAAGACGGCGAAAAAGGCCCGCAGGCGACCACGGTCCATCGTCCGTCCCCCATCGTCCCATAGCAGGATGCTGAAAATGTCCGCCAGCTTCGTTCTCGCATCGATCAGAGGCTCAACGTACCGAAGCGTATGCCTCGCCTCTTCGCTCGCTGCTGCCTTGCACGCGGAACGGCGCGTCTTGGCGCGCCGGGGTTGGGGGGGTGAGAAGCCTGGCCTTTTTGAGCATCCTGCGTGCGGTGTTCCCATTGTCCTACAGGAGCCACGATGACCGTCGACAAGCTCAAAATCCCTGCCTCCATGCTGTCGCCAGCCGTTGATCCGGCGCAGATGGGGTTCGACGATACCAGCGAACTGGAGCCCCTGAACGAAATCATCGGACAGGAGCGGGCGGTCGAGGCCTTGGAATTCGGCCTCCAAATGAGGGGTCCTGGCTTCAATCTCTATGTGTCCGGTCCGGTCGGGACCGGCAAAGGGACGCTCGTCCGCCACATGGTGAAGCGGATGGCCCAGAGCGCGCCGGCCCCGGCCGACTGGTGTTATGTGAACAACTTTCAAGACCAGTCGCGCCCGACCTGCTTGTCATTTCCCGCCGGACAGGGCTGCGTCTTCAAACGGGAGATGGCGGCGTTCATCGAAGGCCTGCGGCGTGACATTCCCCTGGCCTTCGAAAGCAAAAAGTATCTGGATGCCAAGGCCAAAATCATCGAGGACACGGAATCGAAGAAGAAAGCGCTCTTTCAGGATCTGACGAAACTGAGCGTGACGCGGGGGTTCGGATTCGAAGAGACCCCGGTCGGGTTCGGGCTCGTCCCCCTCAAAGACGGCCATCCGATGACGGACGAACAGATGGAGGCCCTGACGGAGCAGGAACAGCAAGAGCTGACAGAACGACGGAAAACGCTCGAGGGCGAGATCCGCGAATTTCACGTTCGCATCCACGGCTTCGAAAAGGAAGCCGAACACCAGCTGCGCCTACTGGATCACCAACTGGTGGGCAATCTCCTGGAAGGTCGCTATGAGACGATGCGCCGCGCCTATCCGGACTTGCCGGCGATCTCCGGCTATCTCGAACGAGTCCACCACGACATTATTCATCACTACAAGGATTTCCTCCCGCACGAAGGCCCGGCAATCCACATTCCGGGGCTTGAACGCCGCCGGGACGATATGACCCGGTACCTCGTCAATCTCGTTGTCGAGCATGACCCCGCGGCGGGCGCACCCGTGATCGACGAATCCCACCCCACCTATACCAACCTGATCGGGAAGATCGAGCGGAAAGCCCTTATGGGAGTCATGTACACCGACTTTACTGAGATTCGGGCGGGCGCTGTCCTGCTCGCCAACGGCGGATATTTGATCGTCAATGCGATGGATGTCCTCCGCCAGCCTTTTTCCTGGGACGCGCTGAAGCGGGTGATCAAGACCGGGGCGGTCAAGATCGAAGACCCTGCCGAGTTCTATGGTTTTTCCACCGCAGGGCTCAGGCCGGAGCCGATTCCCGTCAGTGTAAAAGTCATCATGGTCGGGCCTCCGATGCTGTATCACCTCCTTCAGGCCTACGAAGAAGACTTTGCGAAGCTCTTTAAGGTGAAGGCGGACTTCGACACCGAGGTAGTGCGGAGCGAACGGCAGGATCGCCAATATGCACGCTTCATCGCCAAGCTCTGCCGGGAGGAAGGGCTCCCGCATTTCGGAGCCGATGCCGTGGCCGAGGTCATCCGGCAAGGGTTCCGATTTGCGGATCGGCACGACCGGCTCTCGCTGCGCTTAAGTCTGGTCAGCGACCTCGTCCGGGAAGCCTGCTACTGGGCCAAGAAGGACGGCCATGCGTTCGTCACACGCGCGGACGTCGAAGCGGCGGTCGCGCACAAGCGCCATCGGTCGAATCTGGCGGAGCACTGGATCCAGGACGAGATCCGAGAAGGCACCTTAATGGTAGATCTGGACAAGGAAGTCGTGGGCCAGGTCAACGGACTCTCCGTGCACCAACTCGGTGACTATGCCTTCGGCCGCCCGACCAGGATCACCGCCCGCACCTCCGTCGGCACCAAAGGGGTAATCGACATTCAACGCGAAGCGGAACTCGCGGGCAGCATCCATAGCAAGGGCGTGATGACGCTCGCGGGATTCCTCTCCGGCAAGTTTGCCGGAGTCCATCCCTTTGCGTTGAGCGCCTCACTGACCTTCGAGCAGACCTACTCTGAAGTGGAGGGTGACAGCGCCGCAGTGGCCGAGTTGGCCGCCATCCTGTCCAGCCTCGCGGATCTCCCTATTCATCAATGGCTGGCCGTGACCGGCTCCGTCAACCAGCTGGGCGAGGTGCAGCCGATCGGCGGCGTGAATGAAAAGATCGAAGGATTCTTCGAGTCCTGTGTACGGCGGGGGCTGACCGGGAAACAAGGCGTCATTATTCCCGCCCGCAACACCAAACATCTCGCCCTGCGGCGCGACGTCGTCGAGGCGGTGGAATCCGGTCAATTCACGATCTACGGGGTGAACACGATAGATGAGGCCATCGAATTGCTCACCGGCGTGCCGGCCGGTGAACGAAACCTCGATGGCGAGTACGCTCCCGACACAGTCTTCGGCCGCGCGGCGCAACGACTCGCGGAACTGGCCGAGGCCATCGCCGAATGGAGCGAGGGCGAGGCGAAGCCGGAAGGACGCATCATCACAGAAGTCTAGGGGGGTACTTAATGCCCATGTACGACTATAAGTGTCTGGACTGCGGGAAGGAATCATTGGTGGTCTTGACGCTGAAGGAACATGAATCCACCAAAGTGACATGCCCGAAATGCGGCAGCACCAAGATGCAGCAACTCTATTCGTCGTTTGTCGCCCACACGACCAAGAAAAGCTAACAGCATGCTGAAAAAGCCCGCCAGCGTCGTTCTCGCATCGTTCAGACCCTCAACGTACCCCAGAGGGTACGCCTCGGCCCTTCACTCGCTGCGGCCTTGCTGGACGGCCTTTTTGAGCACGCTGCAAGATTTGTATTTTATGGCCGATGGCAAGGGAACATTTCAATGCCAGACATACCCCCATGGGTTTTCCACAGCTGTTTAGGAGTCGTGATGCGTATTTTCTCCCGGAGCATGACAGCCACCCTGAGCATGGGACTCATCGTTCTCCTGTTCGCTCCTCTCCTCCACGCGCAAGAGTATCCTGCCGATATCACGCGCGGCAAGGCCGTGTATGAGCGCAATTGCCAGGGCTGCCACGGTGTCGGAGGCTGGGGGGATGGACCGGACGCGAAGGCCCTCAAGGTGCCACCGGCGAATTTTCACCGCTTTATGTCCTTCCTGAAATCCGACGAAGAACTGTTGCGGACCATCGAACATGGGATCGTCTTCAGCCCCATGCATGCGTGGCGTGGTCAGCTGACGGACGGAGAAATGCAGGACGTGGTGGCGTACATTCGTCTGTTGTCCCAACAGGGGCGTTAGCCGCCTCTTACCCAAACATCGTATTGTTGATATGACCATTGCAAAGCCATGAGTTCACTAAGGGAAGAGCTGTGCGTCGGCGATGCCTTGCTGATCGCCGATGTCCAGAACGATTTTCTCTCTGGCGGAGCCTTAGGGGTGAAGGGAGGCGACGAGATCGTCCCAGTCCTGCGCGGGTACATCGATCGATTTCAATCACGCGGCCTGCCGATTTTCTTATCGCAAGACTGGCATCCCCCTAACCATTGTTCCTTTCGCGAGCAGGGCGGGCCCTGGCCAATCCATTGCGTGGCCGGGTCGGCCGGCGCTCTGCCGCCCCCCTCGTTCCCCATCCCGGAGACGGCCACCATCATTCATAAGGCGACCCTGCCGGACAAGGAAGCCTATTCGGCATTCCAAGATACGCCCCTGCACATGCACCTGCAGGCCGCGGGCATCGGGCGACTCTTCATCGGCGGGCTCGCAACGGACTATTGCATCCTCAACACGGTCAGAGACGCGCGGAGGCTCGGCTACCACGTCTGCCTGCTGACCGATGCAATCCGGGCAGTTAATGTGGCCTGGGAAGATGGACGCAAGGCGGAAGAAACTATGATTCGATTGGGAGCGATCCCAACCCGTCTGGAAAGTCTCGCTGCATGAATCCCTGCTCCTCGGTTCTCCTGACCGACCTCTATCAACTCACCATGGTGCAGGCCTACATCGAGCAAGGCATGATGGACACCGCTGTCTTTGAGTTGTTCGTCAGGAGGTTGCCGGCTCAACGTGGCTTCTTGATGGCCGCCGGGTTGGAGCAGGTCCTGGACTTCCTGGAACGGCTGCAGGTCAGCCCGGCCGAGCTGGAATGGCTCAAGCAGACTGGACGGTTCAGTCGATCGTGCCTGGACTATCTGGAAACCCTGAGGTTCTCCGGCGATGTGCACGCCATGCAGGAGGGAACGGTGTTTTTCCCGAATGAACCGATCCTTCGCGTGACCGCTCCCCTCCCCGAAGCGCAGCTCCTGGAAACCAGGATCATGAATCTGCTCAATTTTCAAACCCTCATCGCCTCGAAAGCAGCGAGATCGGTCCTAGTGGCGGGCGAGAAGCCGCTCATCGATTTCGGATTGCGTCGGGCGCACGGCGCGGAGGCAGGACTGCTCGCCGCGCGAGCCAGCTATCTGGCCGGTTTCGCCGGAACCTCGACGGTCCTCGCCGGCATGGAATATGACATTCCAATCTACGGGACCATGGCCCATTCCTTTGTGCAGGCCCACAAAGACGAGAAGACCGCCTTCGAGCATTTCGCTCTGGCGCAGCCGAAGAACGCAGTCCTCTTGATCGATACCTACGACACGGAGGCGGCGGCACACAAAGTAGTGGCGCTCGCTCCGGGCTTGAAACAAGAGGGTATCATGG
Organism: Nitrospirota bacterium; assembly: GCA_018971525.1. Lineage (GTDB taxonomy): Bacteria > Nitrospirota > Nitrospiria > Nitrospirales > Nitrospiraceae > Palsa-1315. The sequence goes on along the minus strand of JAGXAR010000085.1, from coordinate 9,744 downwards.
TGAAGGGTGTGCGGCTAGATAGCGGCGACCTGGCAGACCATGCGAGAAAAGTGCGGCGCATCTTGGATGAGGGGGGGTTGCCACAGGCCCAGATCCTGGCAAGCGGCAATCTGGACGAATACCAACTGCAGCGGCTGATGGCCAGCGGAGCGCCGATTGACAGTTTTGCCGTCGGCACCGCCATGACCACGTCAGCCGATGCGCCGTCGCTCGATTGTGCCTACAAACTTCAAGAGTATGCGGGGCGACCCTGCCGAAAACGATCGGAAGGGAAAGCCACCTGGCCCGGTCCCAAACAGGTCTACCGGCAGTACCACCGCAATGGACGATGTGATTACGATGTCGTGACCACGGTGCAGGCCCCCGGAGCAGGAGATCCGCTCTTGCATCCCGTGATGACAGGAGGCCGCCGCCTCGCTCCTGCTCAGAGATTGACGGAACTGCGTCAACGGGCTGCCACACAATTAGCTATCTTGCCCGATTCGCTTCGGAGTCTCGAGGGCGGCCACCCCTACGACGTTCGGATCTCTCAACCGCTTCAGGATCTCGCGCAAGCCGTGGACGAATGTGTATAGTGATCAGCCCCCACACCACCGAAGAATCTTTCTCAAGGAGACACGAATGAACAGAACGTATGCCGGAGTCTGTGCAGTCCACGCTGTGTTGATCGCCGTGCTGACGCTCAGCATACCGGCCGGCACCCAGGCAGCAGAGCCGAGTCCGGCGGGCAGGCACCCCGCCCGCTGTGAAAGCCCGTACAAAAAGAAAGCCGTTCCGTCCAAGCAGCTGCAGGCGATCGTGGAATCGCATGGACAGTGGCTCGAGCACCGTGAGAAGCCGGAACATCAACGCGCGAATCTGTGCCAGGCAGACTTGCACCACGCGAAACTTGCCGGAGCTAATCTCGAACGGGCACGTTTGGAAGGAACCGTCCTCCGCCAGGCGAATCTGTACCAGAGTAATTTGTCGCAAGCGAGCCTCGCGGGAGCTGATCTCACGAAAGCCGTCTTGGAAGATAGCAACCTGGCGGGAGCCGATCTCCGGCATGCACGATTGTCGAACGCCAATCTGTTCCGTGCGATCGGCGATGAAGCGGCGCTCTACAACGCCGTCCTGACCGGGGCACAACTGCACGAATCCACCTTCGAGCGGGCCCATTTTGAAGGAGCGGACCTCGCCTCAGCCGATCTGACGAACGCCTCCTTCATCGACACCTACTTCTACGGCGCCAACCTCCCCCGGGCCATCCTGACAGGGACGGACCTGATGGGGGCCGACCTCCGCCGAACCGTCATGACCAACGCAAACCTTCATCAGGCCAATCTGCAAGGAGCTCTCCTCGACGGGGCGCTGCTCGACGGGGCCCTGATGGTGGAAGCAGACCTGGAAAGCGCCTATCTCGACGATACCAGTCTGGTGGGGGCCAACCTGCGTGAGGCCATCATCCGCGGGGCGGACCTGCGATACGCGAACCTCCGTTCAGCCGGCTTGCAGCAGGTTGATCTGGAAGAGGCCAACCTGGAAGGAGCGCAGTTGATCAAGGCGAAGGTGCAGTCGGGCAAACTTCGAATGGCGATTTTCTATAAGGCCGTCCTGGACCAGGCGGATTTCCAGGATGCCATACTCTATCGAGCGGTGCTGATCGGCGCACGGGGAGTCGGCACCATCTTTACGAAGGCGGACCTCAGCGAGATCTACGCACCGAAAGCCCAATTCCATCACGCGCAATTCAATGAGGCGACTATGGAGTCAGCCAATCTCGTCGCAGCCGACCTGAACGGTTCGAACTTCACCCATGCGAATCTCGCCCATGCCAACCTCCAAGAGGCCAACCTCCGAGGCTCCATGTTATCCGGAGCCGATCTCACTGCTGCGCGTCTGGATGCCGCGGATCTTCAACACGCGGACTTGCGCGGGACCAATCTGACAGGAACTGTCGGACTCACGCAGGCCCAAATCGACAGCGCCTGCCTCGACGAGCAGACCAAGTTGCCGCCTGACCTCAGCCGCCCGGCGCCGTGCACGGAGAAGAAGACCAAGCAGAAATAAGTCTGGTTTCGTTGACCTAAATTGCGGGTGGCGCGCCGGTTCGCCGCGCCACCCGCCTGGATTTCAGCATGCATCACAAGATTATTTGGGGAGTGGAGGTGGCGGGAAACGACGAAGGCTAGGATTCGATCATGAGCTGTGCTCGGGATTTTACATCACAAGTGGCCGTTGCCTACAAGCCCTGCGGAGGTTCTGGTCAACAAGCCCTCGGAATTCGCACCTGCCCATACCGGAACTCCGCTGTCCATATGTCGGAGTGTTACACGGTGGCAGCTTCAACTTCTTCTGCTGCTTTAGCTGCGAGGCTGTTTTTCCGGTTATTGGAGATCGTTCGATCGATGATCGCCCCGCAATTGATACATTTCCAGGCATAGAAGACCAGGAAGTAATCCGAGAAGCGTTCCAACATCATCAATCCTTTGCACTTCGGGCAATCCATGATTATTTCCTCCCTCATTGTGAAAATGAACTTGCGCGAGGAGGGAGCAATTTGCGATCCAGCATTGCAATCGTCGCACTATCAATGGCTTAGCACTGTGGGGACTACTTATACGTACAATACTGTACGCCCTGTTGCATTTTTGCTTTCAATTTTGTCCGCCCATTCTATTTTTTGCAAACGAGGATACGATGGGCATCAGGAACCTGGATACGTTGACGGATAACCCGTCTTCCGGCCCTTACCCTCCCGCCAAAGCATCGTGATTGTACGCGGAGAATACTTCCGGGAACCTTCTTGATCCGACAGCGCATGCCTTGACGAGCAGACCAAGCTGCCAGCGGAACTCAGCCGCCCCGCTCCATGCGTTTCGACAAAGAAGGCCGCCCGCCATTAACAGGATAACCGCGCGAGACGGGCTGTTTTGAGCATCTTGCTAGTGATGTGTCGGGGCCTGACCGATAATGTGAAGTCGAGGACCGTGGCGAAGGGCAATCACGCCATCGCCGTCCGACTCATCGCCCAGTGCCCAGAGGTAAAGCTTCTCAGCATCGAACAGTTCAGGATCCTTCGGGACCCCGTACTGTTCCTTCTGCATCGACTCATCGTAGAGGCCGATGCACCCGTGTGAGGCCGGATAGCCCGGCATGTCCCGTCCATGGAGCCAATAGGACACGCCTTCCCTATTCACATGGAACCGGAGCGCGTAGTTCATCGGATACGGCCGGTCCGTCCCTTCGATCGTATAGAGACAGGATTGGTGCTGCCGATGGGCAGCGGTCACATGAAACGCCCCCGTAGGCGTTTCGTTAAGTCCATTGCCCGAGGCGATGGGAGTCGCGAAGCGAAGGGCTCCAAATTCATAGGCTCCGAGAAACTGCTCACTCAGATCGATCAGAATGAATTTCTCGTCCAACTCTCCTGGCGGATAGACCAGCGGTAACGGAGTAAACTGCGCCAACTCCTCGAGTCGCCTCGGCACTTTGATGGAGAGACCGGGGCGCGCGTGACGACGATCGATCCGATTGAATCGCGCCACGTCGACCCACCGTTCACCAAACAAAGTCTCCAGCGATTCACCCGATCGCAGAGTCCGGCAATCCCACTCCAACGAGGCATCACTGGGGTACTGGACCGTGCAGGGACCACGCTGCTTCTTAGGAGATTCGGCTTGTGAGATAGCGGGAAGGACCGTGACCGCCATCGCAATGATCGCAACCCGTCCTATCCAGAGCCGCAACAACACAACCTCGTCACACCATTCAAAGGGAATCTGATACACCACAACCCGAAGTGGCTTGAACAAATAGAAAGTTTCATCAGTGCCGTTTCATGAGTCCGTTCGTTTCACGTTTCACGCGGTATCAAGACCAATACTGCGAGGCCTTGGTATACCCGAACAGCAGATCGCGTCGCGCCAGGATACCGACGAGTTTGCCGTTCCGAACGACAGGCACCCGCGTGATGTAGCGATCCTGGAACAGGTTCGCGACCTCTTCCAACTTCATATCCTCGGTGGCCGTCACCGGGTGGGTGCTCATCATTTCGACCGCCATGATCTTCCGCAGATCCCGGCCGTCGATCATCGCCTGAAGCAGATCATACTCGCTTATCAGACCGACCAGTGTCCGGTCCTCTTCCACCACAGGCAAGCTGCCGAAGTTTCGCTGGGTCATCAGCCGGCTGATGGTCAAGGCATCGGTCCTGGAGCCGCAGGTAAAAACCGCATCCTGCATCATTTGTCCCACCGTCAGCGTCTTCGGATCGCAGGCCGCCGCAAGGAACTCCGTTTTTCGCATAGAACCCCTCCCTTTTTATTCTCTATCTAGGAACCTACAGCACAACAAAAGAGCATTCCCGCAGGATGCTCAAAATGGCCGTCAGCAAGGCCGCAGCCGATGAAAGCACTGGAGGCGCAGCCTCTGGGCTACGTTGAGGATGCTTTCGAGGCGAGAACGAAGCTGGCGGACATTTTCAGCATCCTGCCGGCCCAGCCGCCAGGTACGCACGTAGTACATCCCGGCGAGCGATGATGCCCACGAGCTTGTCTTTCACGTCCACCACCGGCACGCGAATCAAATCGCTGGCTCTGAACACATGAACCAGCGTCAGGAGCGTCGTCTCCGGGCGGACCGAGTACGGATTATACGTCATGATGTCGCCGGCGGCGATGACTCCAAGCTTGTGCCCGTCATCTAATGCAGCCAGCAGATCATGTTCGCTGACGATGCCCAGGAGCTTATCTTTGGCGTCCACCACCGGCACAGCCCCGAATCCCTCGATCAACAGCGACGCAATGACGTCGCCTTTGGTCTTGAGATGAGCAGACTGCACCCGTTTCTGCATGACCTGCTTGACCATCATCACGCCAAATTCCTTCTTCGTACCGGTCCTGGCCTTCCTCGGCTTCACCGCCTTCTTCTTCGTCGGCATGTCCCCCTCCTCATGAACGAATGGCTCATTGACTGACCGCTTCTCCTGATGATGCAGCGATCCTCCTTTCCTCCTGCCAGCGGAGGTGCACCGTCTTCATCTTTCCCGCTTCCACCCTCACCCCCTTTAGACTCTCCGTCCGATCCGCGTGGACCGCAGTGAGGTGATAGGTGCCGGACGGAAGGTCGACGAACAACCAAGGTCCGTTCACATGGTCACGGGGAATGTTGATCGGAGGCCCTCCCTTCGCTGACTGAATGATGACCGAGACTCCAGCCAGAAAGGGCTTGCCTCCCGCGGTGAACACGAGCTTCAGGGAGAACGGGGGATACTCGGCGCTGCGTTCCTCGATCCCGACTCCAGCGCTGAAATAGCGAACACCCTCTGCCCGATAGAGCGGGAACGAGCCTTTGACTCGCTGACCGTTCGCCTGATATTCCACTTCGAGAAACTCGCCGGACTCTCCGATCCGGGAGCCCGAACCCCCGTCGGCTAAGCCCATTCCCGCGCAGAGGCTACTCCACAACGCAAGCATCGGAATCAGAGCTCGTCTCATAAGCCCCCTCCTCGCACTCTTACAGTGAGACCACGCAATGTAAGTGCCACGGCGCTGAATCAGGCAAGGCCCCAAATTTCTTGCGCGGGGCCACGCATTTCTCCGCTGATCGCTTCCCATCTTTCTGAACTGGGGCCAATCACCACAGTGATTCCGTCGGCGCTGCTGCAAAACGCTGCAGGGCCTGCCTCACAGAGGCCAGCCTTTCTCTCAGCAAACCATGAGAATTCTAGCCTGTCTCATGTATTATCCGCCACTTGTCACAGGCACATCCAATGCAGAACTGATACCCGGAGTCACTCGCCTATTGTTGGCCGTCATGGAGGAAGGGAGTCTGTCATGCGAATTATTTGTGCCGTAGATGGGTCAGAATGCTCGCGGTGGGGGGTACAAGCACTCGAAGCGCTCGCCGGCCGGGAGCCGGAGTATGTGATGCTTCTCCATGTGGTCGATCCGTCGGCCCTCCGGACAGGCAGAGGCAGGAATCCCGCGGCAGAGAAGCGCGCCCTGGCCGCCATGGAGAAGGCTGGTGGAATCCTCCTCCGCGAGGCGGAGCGATCGGCTCGAGTCGCCCTCGGACAGGCCGCGACCGGCCCTCGCACAAAATTCCACACCGTCTTAGCCCATGGCCCCCTCGCCCAGACGATCGTGCGACAGGCGCGGCGGGTGAAGGCCGATCTCATCCTCATCGGATCCCGCGGGCTGAGCGACATTCGAGGATTTTTGTTGGGGAGCATCTCCCGGCAAGTCGCGTCGATCGCCCGCTGTTCGGTCTTCGTCGTGAAACAGCCGATCCCGCAGCTGACGCGTGTGGTCCTCGCGGTCGATGACTCCAAGCACTCCCGAGCCGCCGCTCGATTTCTTCGATCCCGCATTCTTCCGGAATCCGCCACGACCACCATCCTCTCGTCGGCCGAGAGACCGGTGACTGACTTGGCCGTTCGATACCTGTCCAAAGCCCAAGTCGCCGAGTTGGAACGACCGGTCGTCGAACGGGCCACGAAACTGGTCGCGACATTGAGGGATGAATTCCTGAAAGAAGGCTACGCCGTCGACACGGACGTGCAGATGGACCACATCATCGACACCATCGTCAAACACGTGGAGGCCGACCATGCCGATCTCCTGGTGATCGGGTCTCGCGACTTGACCAAGAGCGAGCGGCTTCATCTCGGAAGCGTCTCGGAGAGTCTCCTGAGACACGCCCCTTGTTCCGTCCTGATCGTGCGAGGCACGCGTGCCTGACCTCGACAAGCCACACCTCCACCAACTGACGGTTGGTGAAACTTTCACGAACCTGGGAACAAGGCCAGGTGGCTTGTCGCCCGAAGAGGCGCAGCAGCGGCTCAGCCGGTATGGCCCCAATGTTCTGAAGGAGCCGAGTCACTATTCATTGATTCGCGGGTTCCTCCACCAGTTCACCCACTTCCTGGCCATATTGCTCTGGATCGCCGCCGCCCTGGCATTCACGGCAGAATTCATGAAGCCCGGTGAAGGTATGGCCACGCTGGGCTGGGCGATCGTCGGCGTGATCGTCATCAACGCCGTATTCGCCTTCTTTCAGGAATATAAAGCGGAGCGCGCGGTGCATGCCCTCCATCGCCTCCTCCCTGCCAGGGCATGGGTGCTGCGAAGCAATCAACCGCATGACGTGCCGCGGAGCGAGATCGTGCCGGGTGACGTGCTCGTGATCGAGGAGGGAGAACAGATCCCTGCCGACGCCCGGCTCATCGAAGCAGCCGAAATGCGTGTCGACATCTCCTCTCTCACCGGCGAATCCCAACCGAAACGGCGGACAGCGGAGCCGGTGGCCGACGGACACCTCCTGGACATTCCCAATCTCGTATTCGCCGGCACCCCCGTACTTTCCGGTAGAGGTCGGGCGGTGGTGTTCGCCACCGGCATGCAGACGGAATTCGGCAAGATCGCCCGCCTCTCCACGAGTGTGGAGACAGACCTGAGCCCGCTGCAGAAAGAGATCACCAAGCTCACCCGCATCGTCGCTATGATTTCACTGGCCATGGGAGCCTCGTTTTTCGCGATCGGGCTATGGACCGGCCTCGGCTTCTGGATCAGCACGATCTTCGGGATCGGCATCATCGCAGCGAACGTGCCGGAAGGACTGCTCCCCACTGTGACACTGGCTCTGGCGTTGGGCAGCCAACGCATGGCCAAACGCCACGCCCTCATCAAGCAACTGACGTCCGTTGAAACCTTGGGCTGCACCACCGTCATCTGCACGGATAAGACGGGGACGCTGACCGAGAACCGGATGCGCGTGGCTCGTTTCTATGTGGACCATCTCGAAGTCGAGGTACAGGAAAGCTGCCTGGTGATCGCCGGTCGCGTGACCAGCGCGATCGAGGCCGAGGAGTATGCGCCGCTCTTCGATGCGATCATCCACTGCCACAATGCCAAGCGCGTGCGGCGGACCGACGGCCGCCTCACCGTCACGGGCGATCCAACCGAAGTGGCCCTGGTCGAGTTCGCACAGGATCACGGACTCCTCCACCATGAACCGTTGCCACGGATGGGCGAGCTGCCGTTCGACGCGGACCGGAAGCGCATGTCCACCCTCCATTGGCGTGAGAGCCGGCTCGTGGCCTTCGTGAAGGGAGCGCCTGAATCGCTCTTGCCCCTCTGCAATCAGATGCTCCACCAAGCGGCTCGCTCGCCGATGAGTCAGGAGGACCGCCAGCGCATCATGGCGCAAAGCCGGACCTTCGCGCACCAGGCCTATCGGGTCCTGGCTGTGGCCATGCGTGACATTGAGCAGGGAGTCGAAAAGCTGGACATCGATCATGTGGAACAGAACCTCACCTTCCTCGGCCTCGTTGCGATGATGGATCCCCCGCGCCAGGAAGTGCCGGAGGCCATCGCGCGCTGCCGCCAAGCCGGCGTCCGCGCCATCATGATTACCGGTGACCATCCGCTCACGGCCCTGGCCATCGCACGCCAGATCGGGCTGGCGCCGAAAGAATCCCGTACCGAACCGGTTGGATACTGTCCCGTGCTCGAGGGGCGCCAGATCGAAACGATGAGCGAGGAGGCGCTGCGTCGGCTCCTCACGCCCACCCGCCCTGGCGAGCCAGAGCCGGTCTTCGCGCGCATGGCCCCCCGGCACAAGATGCGCGTGGTTTCGGTACTGAAAGACATGGGCGAAGTGGTGGCCGTCACGGGCGACGGGGTGAACGACGCCCCGGCCATCAAGAAAGCCGATATCGGGATTGCGATGGGCATCGCCGGAACCGACGTGGCGAAAGAAACGGCGGACATGATTTTACTCGACGACAACTTTGCGACCATCGTCAACGCCATTGAAGAAGGTCGGGCCGTCTACGCCAACATCAGAAAATTTTCCACATACGTTCTGGCCAGCAACGTGCCCGAGGTCGTCCCCTATCTGGCGTACGGCTTGTTCGGGATTCCGCTGGCGCTCACGGTCCCGCAAATCCTCGCCGTGGATCTGGGCACAGATATGGTTCCGGCCTTGGCCCTGGGTGCTGAAAAACCCGACGCCGGCATTATGGCAATCCCGCCGCGCCCGCGCACGGAACGGATGATGAACCTTCCGCTTCTCCTGCGCGCCTATGTCTTTTTGGGCCTGATCGAAGCGGGGATCGCCATGGCCGCATTCTTTTTATTGCTCCTGACACAGGGATGGACCTGGGGTATTCCGCTCGACTGGTCCGACCCGCTCTACAAACAGGCGACCGCCGCCACCTTCGCCGCCATCGTCGTTGCCCAAGTAGCGAACGTCTTCGCCTGCCGCTCAGACCGAGTGTCGCTCTCTCAACTCGGCTGGTTCACCAATCCATTGATCCTCTGGGGAATCGCGACAGAGCTCGTCGTCCTGGCGTTCATCATCTATGCCCCCTGGGGCAACGACATCTTTGGAACCAGTCCCTTGCCGGGCTGGATCTTCGGACCACTCGCGCTGGGCGCCCTGGTGCTGTTATTCGCAGAGGAAAGTCGTAAGATCATCGTGAACCGGTTGAAAAACAGTCGCGCAAGCGGAGTCGCGCAACAAACGGGTAAATCATGACCAGTAACGCACAAGACCCGATCCGTGAGGTCCCTGTCACCGAGATCATTCCCCAAGGAACTTCCTCAGTTCCTGCTCTCCATTCGTCGAGTGCCTCATCCGACCAGGCGCACCGGCTCCCCGCCTACCTGCCCGTGCTCCCTTTACCCCGGGCAAGGCCCCGTGTTCCCTGGCTGATCGGCATCGTGACCGTCCTCGCGATCACAGGGGCAGGAGCCTGGT
>JAGXAR010000084.1 GCA_018971525.1 Nitrospirota bacterium | reverse complement strand
CCGGTGATGGGACCGGCCCATTTTTCTTGAGGAACCACTCGTCATGGCTATTCGGATCGGTATCAATGGATTTGGACGGATCGGACGGAACGTCCTGAGGGCATCACTCGGTGATCCCGACCTACACTTTGTCGCAATTAACGACCTCACAGATGCGAAGACGCTGGCCTATCTCCTGAAGTACGACTCGGTGCATGGAACATTACGGGGGAGCGTCGAGGCCAAAGACGACCAGATCATCGTCGATGGTAAGCCCATTAAGGTGCTTGCCATGAAGGATCCCAAAGACCTTCCCTGGAAGGATCTGGAGGTCGACATCGTCATCGAATCGACCGGGCGCTTTACCGATCGCGAAGGCGCCGGGAAGCACCTGTCTGCCGGGGCCAAGCATGTCATTATCTCCGCGCCGGCGAAGGACCCGGATGTCACCATCGTGTTGGGCGTCAACGACGAGGCCTACGATCCGAAAATGCACCACATTATCTCCAACGCCTCCTGCACGACCAATTGTCTGGCTCCCATGGCAAAAGTACTGTTGGATAATTTCGGCATCAAGCATGGCGTCATGACCACGATCCACTCCTACACCAACGACCAACAGTTACTCGATCTGCCCCACAAAGACCTGCGGCGCGGGCGAGCGGCCGCCATGTCGATGATCCCGACCAGCACCGGCGCGGCCAAGGCGTTGCACTTAGTGCTGCCACAGCTCAAGGGCAAGATCGACGGCCTCGCGATCCGCGTCCCCACGCCGAATGTCTCGCTGGTGGATCTGACCGTCGAAACCGAAAAGGACTGCGATCTTGCCTCCGTCAATGCCGCATTCCGGAAAGCCGCGAACGGACCGATGAAAGAGATTCTGCACTATTCTGAAGACCCGATCGTCTCGATCGACCAGAAAGGCGATGCTCATTCGGCCACACTCGATGGCCCGCTCACGATGGTCATCGACAAACGGCTCGTCAAGGTGACAGCCTGGTACGACAACGAGTGGGGCTATTCTTGCCGGGTTCGAGACCTGATCAAGATGATCGCGGCAAAAGCGACAGGGCACTGACCATCGCGTGACGCTGGCCGCTTCAGCCTGATTCTGTTTCACGCTGACTGGTATTGCTGGAAGGACCGACTTCGCGGAGCCGCCATGAATCTGCGCAAACAAACGATCGACGACGTCGTCCTGCGAGACAAGCGTGTCATCATCCGGGCCGACTTCAACGTCCCGTTGGACGACTCTCTCCAAATCACCGACGACACCCGCATTCGCTCAACCCTGCCGACCATCAATCGAGCCGTCGACGACGGCGCCAAGGTGATCCTGTGTTCGCATCTGGGCCGACCGAAAGGAAAGTTCGATCCCAAGTACAGCCTGGCCCCGGTGGCAAAACGACTGGGACGGCTCATGGGCAAAGACATTCTGTTTGCACCCGATTGCATCGGCCCGGCGGTGGAAGGGCTTGTCGCCAAAATGAAGCCGGGCGACGTCCTGCTCCTTGAAAACCTTCGATTCCATAAGGGTGAAGAGGAAAACGACGACGCCTTTTCGAAAGCGCTGGCGGCCCTCGGGGATGTCTATATCAACGATGCCTTCGGCGCTGCGCACCGGGCCCATGCCTCCACCGTCGGCATCACCAAGTTCATACTCGCTTCGGCTGCCGGTTTCCTCCTCAAGAAAGAAATCGAATACCTCGAGGGAGCCGTTGAAAACCCCGTTCGGCCGTTTGTCGCCGTTCTCGGCGGGGCGAAAGTGTCGGGAAAGATCGGCGTCATTGAGAATTTGGGCAAACGCGTCGACAAAGTCATTATCGGCGGCGGTATGGCGTTTACCTTCTTAAAAGCGAAGGGGATGGAAATCGGCAACTCACTGGTTGAAAACGACATGTTGGACTTCGCCAAAGGCATTGAGGACCATGCCCTTTCCCGCGGCGTAAAGTTCTACCTGCCGGTCGACTGTGTCGTCGCGGCTAGCCGCGAGCCAGGAGCGGAATCGAAGATCGTCCCGGTCCAGGAGATTCCAAAAGGGTGGTACGCCCTCGACATTGGCCCGGCCTCCGTCAAACTGTTCAACGAAGCAGTCCAGAATGCGAAGACGATTCTGTGGAACGGACCGATGGGTGTCTTTGAAATCGATGCCTACGCCCGGGGCACTCTCGCGATGGCTCACGCGATTGCCGACGCCTATGCCCTCACGATCGTCGGCGGCGGCGAAACGGCTCTGGCTGTGCATCGAGCCGGCGAATCGGAGAATATGTCGTTCATCTCGACGGGCGGCGGCGCCGCGCTGGAATTGCTCGAAGGCAAACAACTCCCGGGTTTGACCGCCCTCCCGGATCGAGTCGCGTAATCGCTTCATCGCTGCGTTCACACCTTCTACAAATATCGAGACCCCTGTGCGCAGACCCCTCATCATCGGCAATTGGAAAATGAACAAGACGGCCTCGGAGGCCGCAGCTTTCATTCGCGACCTCTGCGAACGACTGCCTGCATCCTCGAACGCCGACGTGGTGCTTGCGCCACCCTTTACGGCCCTCGAATCGGTCCGCAGCGCCTTAGGTCCTTCCCCCTGGATCAGCCTCGGCGCACAGAATGTACATTGGGAGACGCACGGAGCCTTTACCGGAGAAGTGTCCGCTCCAATGTTGCGCGATCTTGGCTGCCGCTATGTGCTCGTCGGCCATTCTGAACGCCGCGCGCTCTTCGGCGAACGAGATGAGGATATTAAAAAGAAAGTCAGGGCGGCGCTGACACACGGGCTCGCTCCGATCCTTTGCGTGGGAGAATCGTTGGCTGAACGTGAGGCCGGCAGAACGGAATCGGTGGTTACGACCCAGCTCACCAGCAGCCTGGCAGGCTTGACCACCAAAGATCTTGCGACCGTCACGATCGCCTACGAACCGGTTTGGGCCATCGGCACAGGACGAGCCGCCACCACGGAGCAGGCTGTGGCCGTGCATCGCTCGATCCGCTTGTTCGTGGAGACCGGCTGGGATAGCGAAACGGCGTCGGCTATCAGAATCCTGTACGGCGGAAGCGTCACGCCCCAGAACATCGAGTCGCTCCTCGCCTCGGATGCGATCGACGGGGCATTAGTGGGTGGGGCTTGTCTCAATCCCGACTCGTTTGCTACAATCGTCCGCGTTGCCCAGACACAGCGTGCCTAACTGATCGGAGTGCCATGTACACTTTCCTCGTCGTCATTCACGTCATGATTTGTTTTCTCATGATCGGCGCAATCCTCTTGCAATCGGGTAAGGGCGCTGAAATCGGCGCGTCATTCGGGGGCTCCAGTCAGACCGTGTTCGGAAGCCGCGGCCCCGCCAATTTCTTGAGCAAATTCACGGTTGTCGTCGCCGCAGTCTTCATGTTGACCTCACTCAGCCTGGCTATCCTAGCCAAAGAACGGACGTTTTCCTCCACGATCATCGATCTCAAGAAGAAAGAAACCTCTCAGACCGCCCCTGAAACCCCGGCCACGACGCCGGCAGCCCCAGCTGCAGAGAGCCACGCTCCTGGCGACTCATCCACCAGCGGGCATTAATCAAGAAGCCGGTCGCAGTGACGCAAGAGCGAACGCTTCTGCATGCCTACCAGCCACTGCCTATATGTTGAAGTTGCGACGCGCTAGACGCGGGTGAGCCAGGCCTCGTGGGAAAGGTCCTCCCCACGAACGATGGAAAAGAAGGCCTTCTGCAAGGCTTGCGTGATTGGACCAGGCTTCCCGGTTCCGATCCGGCGATTGTCGATCTCCCGCACCGGGGTCAATTCGGCAGCGGTCCCGGTCACGAACACTTCATCGGCGATATACATGTCATCGCGCGTGAATCGCTCCTCCACCACGGAAATACGCTGCTCCCGCGCCAGATCGATGACGGAGCTTCTTGTGATGCCGTCGAGGATTGAGGTAAGCGGCGTGGTCTTGATCTGCCCTTTCCGAACAATAAAGATATTCTCCCCCGTCCCCTCGGACACATACCCCTCGGTATCGAGGAGAATGGCTTCGTCGTAGCCGTCCGCTTTCGCTTCCCGCTTCGCGAGAATCGAGTTCACGTAGTAGCCGGAGATCTTCCCTCTCGTCATCGAGACGTTGACGTGATGACGAGTAAACGACGACACGCGGGCCCGCATTCCATTCGCCAGCGCATCGTCCCCAAGATAGGCGCCCCATGTCCAGGCCGCGATGGCCAGCTTGATCGGATTGTCGCCGGGATAGACCCCCATCGCCCCGTGCCCGATATAGACGAGAGGACGGATATAGCAGGCCTCCAGCTTATTTACCCTGACTGTCTCCACGATAGCCTCTGCAACCTGCTTCCTATCGAAGGGCATTTGCATCATGCCGATATGAGCGGAATCGAACAGCCGATCGACATGTTCCTGCAACCGGAAAATCGCGGAACCGGACTTCCCCTTGTAACAGCGAATCCCCTCGAACGCAGCCAATCCATAATGGAGGGAATGGGTCATCACATGGACATGCGCGTCCGTCCAATCGACGAACGACCCGTCCATCCAAATTTTTCCTTGTGGCTCTAGCATAGGCAGCAAAAACGAGCACGTGGATATCGAACATCGAAGGCGGAATATAGCAGCGGCCTGGAAGAAGCGTCAAGCAAACAGGCGTGGCATGGCCCATAGGCAAGAGCGAACCAGGGAGCAGCCTTCAGTCTGGCAGTTGAGATGCACGAATCTGCCGGCTCAATAACTGGGCGACGTGCTTCGCAGCCAACGGACTGATGCGGACAAAGTCCAGGCCGAAATCATACCCATCTACCCACCGGACCGTCGCCCGTTCAATTTCTATCGTCGGGCCGTCGTCCGCGAGTGTGAGGCGTAGCGCCATGTCCAGACCTGGTTCAACCGTATGTTCTCCTTGAATGCGCATCCCGGATTGAGACAGATTGGTCACGACACCCTTTCCGACACATTCTCCGCTGAGATAATAGAGAATCCGCCAGGTCGGTATGCGACGATAGGGACGGAGAACAAATCGAGTGCCTTCCGGCTTGGAGAGTCGAGTCTTTGGCGTTGCGGCCATTATTACCTCCGTCCAAAAAACGGCTCAACTGTGAAAAGGATCATACGTGCCGGACCCGGAACTGGGATAGTCCTCGAATGGGGTAATCCAAAGGAGGGGAATAGGCCTGGCAAGTCGACACTATTTCAGCGGTGGAATCTCATCGATGACGACGGCTTTACCTTGACATGTTTCAAATCTCTATGTTACACAATCATCTTCTGTAACGGAGGCAGGGGTTTATGTACGCAATCATTGAAACAGGCGGCAAGCAGTATCGGGTCGAAACCGGGTCATTGGTCCAAGTCGAGTCCCTCCCCGGCGAGGTCGGGGGAACGATCGAACTAGGCCAGGTTCGCCTGGTTCACGGCAACGCGGGGATAACGGTCGGCCAACCGCTGGTCAAAGGGGCCACCGTCAAAGCCGAGATCCTGGCCCAGGATCGAACTCGCTCCATCACCATCTTCAAGAAACAACGGCGCAAGAACTATCGGCGGACGAATGGCCATCGCCAGGGCTTCACCAAATTGCGCATCACCGGTATCGAAACGGCCTAACGAGGATCAGTCATGGCAACAAATAAAGGCGGCGGATCAACTAGAAACGGGCGCGATAGCAATCCGCAGTATCTCGGGGTCAAGGCCTACGGCGGAGAAACCGTGAAGGCCGGATCAATTTTGATCCGTCAGCGGGGGACGAAGTTCTTTCCCGGTTTCAACGTGGGTCTCGGCAAAGACCATACCCTCTTCGCCCTCATCACAGGGATCGTGAAGTTCGAGCGCGGACGCGGGCGGCAGAAGGTCAGCGTCTACTCAGAGCCTGCGATTTCATAGTACACTCTTTTCCTCTTTTCTCATCACAGCCTCAATACCGCGAGGACTCCCGGCATGACTGTAGGTGCAACGGGATGTTCCTCGCAGGTCATATCCACACAGTCATCACGCTGAAACGGTACGCCGATGTTTGTCGATGAAGTCCGTATCCATATTAAAGCCGGCCGTGGCGGTGACGGCTCGTGCAGTTTTCGGCGCGAAAAATTCGTGCCGCGTGGCGGGCCGGACGGTGGCGACGGCGGCCACGGCGGTAATGTCGTGTTTGAAGCGTCGCCTCGCATGACCACGCTCCTCGACCTCCGCTACCAGAAACACTACGAAGCAGAAGTCGGTCGTCAGGGAGGCGCCGCCAATTGCTCCGGTAGAACAGGAGAGGATGTGGTGGTGGCCCTTCCGATCGGCACCGTCATCTTCGACGATCAGACGAACGAAGTGTTGGCCGACCTGGTCACCGCGGGACAGCAATTCGTAGCAGCTCACGGAGGCCGGGGCGGAAGAGGGAATAGCCACTTCGCCACGTCGACCAACCGCACGCCTACGGAATTCGAACTCGGCACCGAGGGCGAAGAACGGTCGCTCAGGCTTGAATTGAAGCTGTTGGCCGACGTCGGGCTTGTGGGCTTTCCCAATGCCGGGAAATCGACGCTCATCGCCGCGATCTCGGCAGCCAGACCGAAGATCGCCGATTATCCCTTCACCACGCTGACGCCGAATCTGGCGATCGTTCGCTGGGGAGATAAAGGCAGTTTCGCCGTCGCAGATATTCCCGGGATCATCGAAGGCGCCCATGAAGGAAAGGGACTGGGACTTCGATTTCTTCGGCACATCGAACGCACGTCGTTCTTGCTGTATATGATCGACGTGTCGGAATGGGCTCAGGAAGAACCCGTCAAGAGTTTTGAGATTATGCGTCAAGAATTAGCCGCCTACGATGAGCCGATTACCTCACGCCCCTTTGCGGTAGTCGCCACGAAGATCGACGTCGCGGGAGACCAGGCACGATTGCGCGAGTTACAGAAGTACTGTAAACGCCACCACCATACGTGCCTCGCGATCTCTGCCGCCACAAGAGAAGGACTGACAGAACTCGTCACCTATGTCGGGCAACAGGTGGCGCAGCTTCGAGCCACACCATGCGAGACGAACTCCTAAAACAGGCCACCCGCATCGTCATCAAAATCGGGAGCAGTCTCATCGCGTCCCGAGACACAGGGCTACGCCCGGAGCAGATCGACCGGCTTGCGAATGAAATTGCGGCACTCCGGTCGAGCGGCCGTGAGGTCTTGATCGTTTCCTCCGGCGCGATTGTCTCCGGCATCAAAAAATTAGGCCTGAAGGAATACCCCAAGAGCCTCCCCGTGAAGCAGGCAGCCGCTGCGGTAGGCCAGAGCCGGCTCATGTGGGCCTACGAAAAATCGTTTGAACGGCTCGACGTCAAGGTGGCGCAAATTCTGCTCACCCACAACGACCTCGCCGATCGCAGGCGGTTTCTCAATGCACGCCACACCCTGAGTGCGCTGATCGGGTTCGGCGTGATCCCCATCATCAATGAAAACGATACGGTTGCCGTGGATGAAATCCGCGTGGGGGACAACGATACCTTGGCGGCCGAGGTAGCCCATCTGGTCGACGCGGAACTTCTGATCATCCTGTCCGATATCGATGGCCTATTTACGGAAGACCCGCGCAAGAACTCCGCAGCCACGCTGATCCCGTTGATCCCGGACATTACTGAAGAGATCGAGCAACGAGCCGGCATTTCCAGCACCTTCGAGGGAACCGGGGGCATGGCTACGAAAGTCCGGGCTGCCAAGAAAGTCAGTGAGTATGGCGTGCCTACCTTGATCTTGAACGGACAAGTTGCGGGCCTGCTCCCGAAGGTATTAGCCGGCGGCTCCGGCGGCAGCCTCTTCCTCGCGAAGGAGCGTCGCTTCACCAGCCGCAAACATTGGATCGCCTTCACCCTCAGGCCGCGAGGGACCCTGACGCTCGACCCCGGAGCAGTCGAAGCACTGGCACGACGGGGCAAGAGCCTGTTGGCCTCCGGTATCCTCGGCGTCAGCGGCTCGTTCGATACGGGAGATGCCGTCAGTTGTCTCGACCAGGACGGCAAGGAATTCGCCAAAGGACTCGTGAATTTCTCCTCCGACACCTTGGCGCGGATCAAAGGGCTCAAAACGACAGAGATCCAGCAGCAACTCGGCCCGCAGGAATACGAGGAAGTCATCCACCGGGACAACCTCGCGATACTCTAGACGTGAGTGCTGAGGTCCGATTGCTGAGTTATGATGTCACCAGATTCTGAACCTCAGCACTCTGGCACCCTTCGTCTCGGCCTCCTCGGCGGCAGCTTCAACCCCGTGCACAACGGCCACCTGGCCATTGCGCGCCAGACGCGCGAGGCCCTCGGGCTCGACCAAATCCTGTTCGTCCCCACGAGTCACCCTCCCCATAAACAGAACGGCAGTCTGGCGCCGGCCCAAGACCGCTATGAGATGGTCCGCCTTGCCATCGCCTCAGACCCCTCTCTCGCCATCTCAGATGTAGAAATCCGTCGGCCAGGCAAGTCGTACTCCATCGACACCGTTCGCCTCTTGCAGCAGGAATATGGAGCGCACACTCAGCTGTTCTTCCTGGTCGGGCTCGATGCCTTTCTTGATTTCCCCTCCTGGCGTGAACCCCTGACACTGCTTGAACTGTGCCCGTTCGTCGTCCTCTCCCGACCCGGCCTGTCGTTTCGATCCCTCTCAACCGTGGCACCGCTTCCACCGATCCCACAGACCTCACTGGAGGATCTGGACGCAGGACGGATCTCACAACTCGATGTGCCCCTCGGGAAACAACGCCTGACCTGTCTTCAGTTACCACCCTGCACCATCTCAGCATCGGACATTCGATCACGAATCCGCCGAGGACTTCCGGTGGCAAACCTGTTGCCGCCCCTAGTGGAATCTTATATACTTCGCCATCATCTATACCAAGAGGACCGCGATCGCACGAACAACTAGGTCTACGGCCCTCGCCATCGCCCGGGCTATGCTCGAAAAGAAGGCCACGGACGTCCTCATCCTCCAGGTTGCGCCGCTGACCTCCGTTGCCGACTATCTGGTCATAGGCTCTGCAGATTCGGATCGACAGGCGAGTGCCATCGCCGATCACATCGACGGCACCCTGTCTCGCTCCGGCTCCAAACCGCTGAGCATCGAAGGCACGAGGTCCTCGCAGTGGGTCCTAATGGACTTCGGCGATGTCATCGTCCATATTTTCAGGCAGGATGTCCGGGAGCATTACGCCCTCGAACGGCTGTGGTCAGACGCGAAGCGCATCGCCATCCCGGGAGAGCCGCGGGTCACAAAATCGACTGCCACCCCACGGCCTGTGAAGCGGAAAAAGGTGCCCGCGAAAACAAAGGCCTAGATCGATGCTCCGACTGCTCACCACCATCTTCCTCGTCAGCGCCGGGATCTTCCTCTACAGCTACTTCCGCGAGTTGAATCCCGGGACGGTCGCAGTCCGGACCAGTCCCTCCATCCAGTTCGAACTGAGCCCGGTCACACTCGTCGTCTTTTCCATGGCCGTCGGCGCCGTGCTCGTGGCCTTGGCGGTCGGCATGCGGCAAACCGCCCACGTCATCGGCAACTGGCGCAGCACGCGGCTGCTGCGGCGCAAGGAAAAGATCGATGCACTCCATCGTGAAGGCACGCATGCCTTCATGTCAAAACGCACCGTCGAAGCTATCGGCCTGTTCGAAAAGGCGCTGGCCATGGACCCGAATCGTGTCGACTCGCTGCTCTGGCTGGGAAACATTTACCGCGCGGAGAGCAACTTCGCAGAGGCGATTCGCCTCCATCAACGAGCGAATCGCGTCGACGATCGCAACATCGAAATCCTGCTGGAGCTGGCAAAGGACTTGGAGGGCGCAAAGCGCTATGAGGACGCCCTGCAGACCCTGGATAAGATGCTCAAGATCGAGCCGGATAACCTCACCGCGCTCATCCGCAAGCGCGATCTGTTGATCAGACTCGAAAAATGGAGCGAGGCGCTCGAAATCCAACACCGTCTCCTGAAGGCCAACCTGCCTGAGCCGGAGCGCCGGGCAGAGGCCCATCTCCTCACAGGCTGCACATACGAAGTAGGGCGCCAACTGCTGGAACGAGGCCACCCCGATAAGGCACGGCGTTACTTCCGCGGCGCCATCAAGAAAGACCGAACCTTCCTGCCGGCGTACATCGGCATCGGCGAAATCTTGATTCGGGAAGGTAAAACGAAAGACGCCGTTGAGATTCTCAAGAAGGTCTATGCCAAGACCCGCAGCATCATCATTCTGCATCGCCTCGAAGAACTCTTTCTCGAACAGGGCGAACCCAGCGAAATTATCCGGGTCTATCAGGAAGCCCTTCAGCAAGACCCGAACAACCCTGCCCTGCAGTTCTATTTAGGCAAGCTCTACTACCGACTCGAAATGGTCGACGAAGCCTTCGACATCCTCTCGACCGTCGAAGGGATACAAGACCAATTGGTCGATTATCATAAGATCATGGCCAATCTCTTTCTTCGCAAGCAGCACATGGAGCAGGCCGTCGCCGAACTCAAGAAAGCCCTGCATTTCAAGAAACGTGTGGTCGTCCCCTATGTCTGTACCGCCTGCCAGCAAGAATCGACCGAATGGTCGGGGCGCTGCCGCCGTTGTGGGACCTGGAATACGTTCGTCGCACTGCCCTCCTGGCCGAATGCCGGCCAAGCGGTCCCGGGGCAAGACGGCGGCCCCCTCTCAGTCTCCGCTGTTCCCTACCAGGGCATTGCTTCTCCCTTCGAAACCGTGTAGGTTTTCGGCCAGTCGGGCTGCCTGACGCAGGCACAGTCATCCGCATAGCAGTCATTGCAACCTCTACAGATGATGGAGTGTCCCATGGTCGACTATCAGGATTTCGCTGCCAAATCCTTGCGCGACGAGACGCTGACACTAAGCGAGTGCCAGGCCGTCCTCGACACTCCGGATGAGCAGTTGCTGGGACTCCTCCAAGCGGCCTTTAACGTCCGGTCTCATTATTTCGGCAAGACCGTTCGCCTCCAGATGTTGCAGAACGCCAAGAGCGGGGCCTGCCAGGAAGACTGTCACTACTGTTCCCAATCTGCGATCTCCACTGCCCCTATCGAGCGCTATAACCTCTTGCCCCAAAAGCAGATGATTGACGGCGCCAGACAAGCGGCGGCCTCGAAGGCCCAACGCTATTGCATCGTCATCAGCGGTCGGAGTCCGTTGGATCGGGAAATCGACGAAATCGCAGGAGCCGTCCGCTCGATCAAGCAGGAGATTCCGATTCAGATTTGCTGTTCACTAGGCCTCATGAATGAACAACAGGCGAAGCGACTCAAGGCGGCGGGAGTCGATCGGGTAAACCACAATTTGAACACGAGCGAAGCGTTTCACGCCTCAATCTGCACCACGCATACGTTCCAAGACCGACTCAGCACCATCCGGAACGCGCGAGCCGCAGGGCTGGAAATCTGTTCCGGCGGGATCGTAGGGATGGGAGAGAAGGACGAGGATCTTATCGACCTGGCGATGGCGTTGATCGAGGTGAAGCCGGACTCAATTCCACTGAACACGCTCCATCCGGCGACAGGTACGCCGCTTGAGAACTGTGACCAACTGACTCCTCAACGATGCCTAAAAGTGCTCTGCCTCTTCCGGTTTCTGCACCCACGCACCGAGCTCCGCATCGCAGGCGGCCGCGAACATAACCTGCGCAGCCTTCAACCGTTGGCACTTTATCCAGCCGACTCCGTCTTCGTGAACGGCTATCTCACGACACCTGGGCAGCCAGCCCACGAAGTCTGGGGCATGATCGAGGACCTGGGCTTCAAGATCGAAGTGGACCATCAGCAGCCGGTGGCGAGCTAAGAAAAGCCTCCGGCAGCGTTCTCAGTCGCTCGGACTCCTCACCGTACAGCACTGAATACAGCCTCTAGGCCCTCGCATCCCTGCGGCCTTGCTGGAAACATTTTTGAGCAGCCTGGATGGTGGTCGCCCACTGCGCACATCTAGCGACCACCGCACTGCTTCTCATCTCCACCCTGCCCTAAGGAATAGCAACCCCGTTCGTTCCCACTGCGCGCGTCCAGCGAGGGCTTTCTCAAGCCGCGCGTTGCGCGAGCAAGGAATGAACGGGGTTGCTATTCCTCTCTTAATCCCTCCACCACCGGCTGCCTTGCCGCCCAGCGCGCTGGCCAGTAGCCTGCCACCAGGGCAGCCGTGAGTGCGAGCCCTACGGCTTGCAGAATCACTCCGCCCGGAACCGTCATCTGAATCGTCCAGCCAAAGGATTGTTTGTTGATCACGTGGATAAGCACCAAGGCGAGCAGCAGGCCCCCCACGACGCCAAGCGCCGCCCCGATCAATCCGAGATAGGCCGCTTCCCATAAGACTAATCGCTCTACTTGCCTCGTGCCGGCGCCGATAGCCCGTAACGTGGCGAATTCACGTCGTCGCTCCAACACGGCCGTCACCAGGGTGTTCACGATGCCTAGCACTGCCACCAACACGGCAATGGCTTCAAGGACATAGGTCAACACGAAGGTGCGGTCAAAGATATCAAGAATCTCCTTCCGTAACTCGTGGTTTTGGATCACCGACGGTGGGATCGTCACTCCGCCCTGCCCGCCAACCTGCGTCACAATCGACTGCCTTACTTGATCGACATCGGCCCCGGCAGACAGGTAGATGGGAAACACTGTCACCCGGTCGTCCTGCCAGTGTCTCTGATACCAGTCTCGATCCATCACCACCTTCCCGCCGTCTGTTGCGTAATCGTAAAAGATTCCCTCGACGGACAGAGCAACGGGTCCCGCCGGCGTCGTGATCGAGACCTTGCTCCCCTCGTGAAGCCGTAATCGATTCGCCAACACTTCCGACAGGAGAACCCCTCCGGTCTCGGCGGCTCGCTGCAGGGCCTCGGTCGAGTCTCCATGAACCATCAGATATCGGCTACGCTGCGCATGGAGCCGGAGATCTCGTGAGACCAACGAAACCGGCTGGCCTTCCACCTCCACATGCACATCTCGATACGTATCGACCGCGGCAATGCCATCAATCGCCGACAGGGTCGCACTCCAGGCCCCTGGCAAGGCACGCGACGCCTGCCCTGCCTGCTTCCCATGGGGCCAGGATTGCGGGGCCACGATGAGATCGGCCATCACGGTCTCGTTCACCCAGACCTCGACAGTGTCACGAAAGCTGCGAACCATAACGGCCACACCGATCATGATGGATAATCCCACCATCAACGCCGACACTGTCACCGCATTCCGGCCCGGATGGCGCGCAGCCTGGTCTGCCGCAATGAGCCGGAGGCTCCCCCCGAGCACCATCGTCTGGCTCTTCTGACGAAAACGCCGCAGGCCCAACGCCTGGATACAGAGTGGCGCTAGACAGGAGAGCGCCCCCAAGAGACAGACCGTCGCGAGATAGCCAAAGAGTGGCAGGTCTCCGACCGGGCCCATCAGCGAGCAGAGGCCTGCCAGCACCAACAACAGGAGGCTGATCCACACGAACAGGCCTGTCCGCAGTTGGCGTGTCGATTCATAGTCTCCCGGTGCCAAAGCACGGACCGTCACGGTTCTGCCGGCTTCCACGCTGGGGCCCAAGGCTCCCACCATTGAGACCACTGTCCCGAGCAACACCCCTTTCGCCACTGCCGCGAACGTCAGCATGTCCATCGACAGAATCAACCCGCCGGACGCAACCGGCGCATAGAGGTCTGAGATCGTCCGGCTCACGAGCGAGACCAAACTCCTGGCCAGCCAGACCCCACCAAGACCTCCCGATAGCCCGCCAAGAAGACCGAGCAACCCTGCTTCCACGAGAAACAGGCCGGCGACCCGCCGCTCCGTCATGCCGAGCGCGCGATAGATGCCGATCTCGCGCCGCCGCTGCGCCACAGCAAAAGCCATCGTGTTATAGATCAAGAACATCCCGACGAGCAGCCCGACCCAGCTCAAGACAGTTAGATTGAGCTGGAAGGCCCGCACCATATTTTCGACCTGCTTCGTCCGTTGCGCCGGCCGTTGCACGACAAGATGGGGTGGGAGAACCGTACGCACAGAGGCAAGGATGTCGTCGAGCGGTCGATCAGGCATCGTCACCAGCTCGATCCGATCCAACCGCCCGATTGATTGGAACAATAACTGCGCCGCAGCAATATCCATGAGGGCGAGCCGATCCCAGAGGGACGAGCGTGCCGCCTCGTTGTGAATGAGCCCCACGACCCGCAACCGGACGAGACGCCCTCCCGCCGTCACCTCGACCGTACTACCGACTCCCAGGTTCCAGTCGGCAGCAACCTGACGACCGAGGTACAGAGCGTCCGGAGCCAGGAGCGCCTCCAGCGCCACGTCAGTGTCAGCCTGCGAGATCTGAAATCCACGCGTCCCGACCTCCGCCAATAGATCCAGTCCCAATATCTGCAGCGTCTGCCCTCGCTGTTCTCCCTGGGCGACCATTACTGCGTCTTCAATGACTGGAGCTGCGCTCACCACCCCATCGACTGCACGGACAGCGGTGATGACCGATTCATTCACTCCAAGATCACGGGCCACAATTTCCAATGTGGCAGGACCGGCTACCGTCGTGACGGCTTGCTCGAAGGATCGCAGCACTTGAATATTCGCCGTCCCGATGGCCACGGAGGCCAGAACACCCAGAGCCACTCCGGCGATGCTGAGCAGGGCTCGAAATGGTCGCTGAAGGGCATGGGCGCGGATCAGAGCGATATTAAGCATGAGTGGTATAGTCATCTAGGGCCCGGCAGGATGTTGAAAAAGTTCGCCGGCGTTCTCGAGCGCGCGATGGGCACCCCTAGCGCGACAGGCGCGTTGCGCAAGTCCTGATTCCGAGTGGTCTCCCGCCAGTCTCGCGTATCTCACGCGGCTATCCTGCGGGGCGCGAAGCTCAGGGAACGAATCATATGGATGAAGGAGCGAGGACGAATCAAATCAATGAGGCCAGCGATAGGGCCCTGCACAAATCAGTCGTTTCGTTTACAGCGATACACACCTTTGTTAGACTCGCGTGAGTTGATTATATGAGAGGTTATTGATGGGCGCGAGAACTGCTCTGAGCCGAAAAGTCCAGCCGATACAGGAAGAGATCGACGCCGATCTCCTCACGCCTCGGCAGCGTGACATCCTTCGCCTGGTGTCGATCGGGCACACGAACCGTGAGATTGCGGAGGTGCTGGAGATCAGTGTACGCACAGTCGAAGTGCACCGGTTCAATTTGATGAGACGGTTGAACGTGAGGAACGTGGCACAACTACTCAGACGGGCGCTGCAGCTCGGTCTCCTTGCCAAGACGTTCGGGGCCAAGTAAGTCTACAACTCCTTCAGCTTTCCCCGGCAGTCCTCCAACCTTGCGTAGCCTTTCTTGCTGAGCTGTGCCGCCAATTCCGTTTCCAGTCGGGTGAAGACGTCGACCCCCTCCTCGACCAAGACTGTCCC
>JAGXAR010000083.1 GCA_018971525.1 Nitrospirota bacterium | reverse complement strand
TCGTCATAGGGGACGAACTTCGCCATGCCCTTATCCGCACACACCTTGGTCAAGGCCGCGGTCAACGTCGTCTTACCGTGGTCCACGTGCCCGATCGTCCCGATATTCACATGCGGCTTCCGCCGCTCATATTTCGCCTTCGCCATACCCGCTCCCTCCCGTCCTCACTCAAGAATCAATTCGATTACTCACCCCGATACTTGGCGATGATCGCCTCGGAAATCTGTCGAGGCACCGGCTCATATCGGTCAAACTCCATACTATAAGTGGCACGACCCTGCGTTCGAGACCGAAGATCGGTAGCATAGCCGAACATTTCACTGAGGGGCACCGAAGCATCAATGACCTGCGCAGTAGCCCGCGACTTCATTCCCTGCACCTTGCCACGGCGACCATTCAAGTTCCCGATCACATCGCCCATAAAATCCTGAGGAACCACGACCTCTACCTTCATGATCGGCTCAAGCAATACAGGGTCGGCTTTTTTACAGGCATCAATAAATGCCATCGAACCGGCGATTTTAAATGCCATCTCATTGGAGTCGACGTCGTGAAACGACCCGTCGATCACCGTGACCCGAACATCGCGAAGCGGATACCCTGCGATCACGCCTGAATCAAGCCGTTCCTTGACACCCTTTTCAATCGCCGGAATGAACTCCCTTGGAATAGATCCGCCGACTGTTTTATTGATAAACTCCAAGCCTTTTCCGGACTCAGCTGGTTCGACCGTCAATACGACATGCCCATATTGTCCACGACCGCCAGTCTGCTTGATGTACTTTGCCTCGGCTTCGGCCTTCTTACGAATCGTTTCCCTGAAGGCCACCTCCGGCTTCCCGACATTGGCCTCCACCTTGAACTCACGCATCATGCGATCGACGATAATTTCCAGATGCAACTCTCCCATCCCGGCGATAATGGTCTGCGCGGTCTCTTCATCCGTTTTCACCCGGAAGGATGGATCTTCCTGGGCCAACTTCTGGAGCGCGAACCCCATCTTCTCTTGATCTTGCTTGGTTTTTGGCTCAATCGCCATTGCGATGACCGGCTCAGGAAACTTCATAACCTCGAGCAGCACAGGCTGCTTTTCATCCGCCAACGTGTCTCCAGTCGTTGCCCCCTTTAGTCCGACGGCCGCTACAATATCACCCGCATACGCCACATCGATGTCTTCTCGCTTGTTCGCATGCATCTTCAGTAGACGTCCGACGCGATCCCTTGTCCCCTTCGTCACATTCGCAACGGACGTTCCGGTCTTCAGCGTGCCCGAATAAACCCGGAGAAAGGTGAGCTGACCCGCAAACGGATCCGTCATAATCTTGAAGGCTAATGCAGCAAACGGCTCATCATCTGACGGACGTCGCTTCACTTCCTGCTCGGTGTTCGGATCAATCCCAGTCACCGATTCGACATCAAGCGGCGAAGGAAGAAAATCGACTACCCCATCCAACAACTGCTGGACACCCTTATTCTTGAAAGCCGATCCGCACAGAACAGGAGTCATCTTCATCGCCAGCACACCAGCCCGAATGGCTCGACGAATCTCTTCTTCCGTCAACGGCTGACCATCAAGATACTTATCCATTGCCTGCTCGTCGAACTCTGCGACCGCGTCCAGCATTTTGTCGCGGTATTCCTTGGCTCGACCGAGCAGATCAGCAGGAATCTCGTCGACTTTATACTTGGCGCCAAGCGTCTCGTCGTCATACACATAGGCCTTCATTGTGACGAGATCGATCGACCCCCTGAAATCAGACTCCCGGCCGATAGGGATTTGAATCGGAACAGGGTTCGCACCCAACCGATCGATCATTGTCTGGACGCTGGCATAAAAATCTGCGCCGATTCGGTCCATCTTGTTCATGAACGCGATCCTCGGCACACTATATTTATCCGCCTGCCGCCACACCGTCTCAGACTGCGGTTCAACTCCCTGCACGGAGTCAAACACCGCCACAGCCCCGTCGAGCACCCGAAGTGACCGTTCGACCTCAATTGTAAAATCGACGTGCCCCGGGGTATCGATGATATTAATACGATGGTCTCGCCAGAAACAGGTCGTAGCGGCAGCCGTAATCGTAATGCCGCGCTCCCTCTCCTGCTCCATCCAATCCATCGTCGCCGCGCCCTCGTGCACTTCGCCTATCTTGTGCGAAATGCCGGTGTAATAGAGGATACGCTCTGTTGTTGTCGTCTTACCGGCATCAATGTGGGCCATGATGCCGATGTTCCGAGTCTTTTCTAATGGTGATTGGCGTGCCACGTACTTCCCCTAAAAATACATATGCCGCAAACCGAGCCAATGATACACTGCGACCTACGAGCACCCGCGCCTGAGGATCGCAGCACGGCTCAGCTGCAGCACAGAATGACGCTACCAGCGATAGTGTGCGAATGCCTTATTGGCTTCCGCCATCCGATGCACGTCTTCCCGCTTCTTAACTGCCGCCCCCGTATTGTTCGACGCGTCCAACAACTCAGCCGCGAGCTTCTCTCGCATGCTCTTACCGCCGCGCGAACGCGAATACTCCGCCAACCATCGAAGCGCCAGCGACATCCGGCGGGCCGGACGAATTTCAACCGGCACCTGATAAGAGGCGCCGCCTACCCGACGAGACTTCACCTCAACAACCGGCTTCACATTATCAATTGCAGTCCGGAACACTTTGAGTGGATCGTTGCCGGTCTTCTCCTGAATGACATCAAAGGCTCCGTAGCAGATGCGCTCGGCCGTACTTTTCTTTCCACCAGACATCAGGATGTTCAAAAACTTCCCGACGAGCTTATCTCGATATCGCACGTCAGGGAGAGGATCGCGGTGGTCTAAAAATCTAGTTCTTGGCATGTGTCATTCACTCTCTCGTTACCAACTGTGACAATCTTCCTACTTGGGACGCTTCGCTCCGTACTTTGAACGACTCTGCTTACGATCCGCCACACCGACGGCATCAAGGGCACCTCTGACGATGTGATAGCGCACACCCGGCAAGTCCTTCACACGGCCACCACGCACGAGCACAATAGAGTGCTCCTGGAGATTGTGGCCGACACCAGGGATGTACGTCGTAACTTCCATCCCATTCGTCAACCGGACACGCGCTACTTTACGTAACGCCGAGTTCGGCTTCTTCGGTGTTGACGTATAGACACGAAGACATACGCCACGCTTCTGCGGACAGGACTTGAGTGCGGGACTCTTCGTCTTCGCGTGCGCCAGCTGGCGACCTTTTCTGACTAACTGATTAATCGTTGGCATTAGTACGTCACTCTCATCCTCAGCACAGTTTGACCGCTCTGCTCAACCCTTCAAGTGTAGAGCCCACGGATTATAGTGATCATCCATCACGGTGTCAAGTCACCTTCAGCAACGCATGCACATTATGATGAGCGAGCAGGCTCGCCCGATCCCGTCGCTACGCTTTCATGCGTTACTGCCGCAGCATCTCCCTGACCGACTATCATGGGCTCAGGCTTGGGACTAATGACAAAGGTGTCTCGATACTCTTCGAAGCCGGTTCCAGCCGGAATCAAGCGACCGACGATGACATTTTCTTTCAGGCCCAACAGATTATCAACGCGTCCGTTGATCGCTGCTTCCGTCAAAACACGTGTGGTCTCCTGGAATGAGGCTGCCGAGATAAAGCTATCTGTAGTTAATGCTGCCTTGGTAATACCCAGTAATACCGGTTTCCCAAGCCCCGGCTGCCCACCCTTAGCCAACACTCGCTCATTCTCTTCGTCAAATAACATCTTGCTGACTTGACTGCCGGGCAAGAATTCCGTATCGCCAGGATCTTCGATTCTGACCTTGCGCAGCATCTGCCGCACAATGATCTCGATGTGCTTGTCGTTGATCGTCACACCTTGCAGCCGGTAGACATCCTGCACTTCATCGACGAGATATTTTTGCAATTCGTTCGGACCCAGGACGTCGAGGATGTCGTGCGGATTGGCCGATCCATCCATCAACGGCTCACCGGCCCTGACCCAATCACCCTCATGCACGTTGACGTGCTTGCCCTTGGGTATGAAGTATTCCTTCACATCTCCCATCTTGTTATTGACCAATACTTTGCGCATGCCCTTCACGAAACCATCGTACGAGACTTCACCGTCGATCTCGCTGATAACGGCCGTCTCCTTTGGCTTTCTGGCCTCAAACAATTCAGCCACGCGAGGCAGACCACCTGTGATGTCTTTCGTCTTGGTCGTCTCTCGCGGAATCTTGGCCAACACATCACCAGGATGGACCTCTACTCCCTTTTCAACGAAGATATGTGCGCCGACTGGGAGCAGATACCGAGCCACGTTTGCCGCCGCTGCAACCTTGGCGGTCTTCCCACTTTCATCCTTGATCGACACGCGTGGACGCAACGTTGCCCCGCTATGCTCGACGATGACCTTACGGGAAAGGCCGGTGACTTCATCAAATTCTTCCTTCATGGAGACACCTTCGATGATGTCTCCATACGCCACCTTACCGCCGACCTCGGTGAGGATGGTCAGGGAGTATGGATCCCATTCGACTAATTTCTGGCCCACCTCAACACGACCACCGTTCTTAACCTTGATCTTGGCACCGTAGACAACCGCGTACTTCTCGCGCTCACGCCCAGTCTCATCGACAATGGCAATCTTGGCGTTCCGATTCATGACGACCCATTCACCCTCTTTATTCTGGACCGCAATCCCGGGGTTATGGAGGTCGGCGTTCTTCTTGGCATCGAAGCTCATGAACTTGATGGTGCCGGCGTGCTTTGACTCAGTCACCGTCTGCTCAACCACCTTGCTCGCAGTTCCACCGATGTGGAAGGTCCGCATGGTCAACTGCGTTCCCGGCTCACCGATTGACTGTGCGGCAATAACACCTACCGGTTCGCCTTTTTCGACCAACCGCCCACGGGCCAAATCGCGCCCGTAACAAGAACGACAGACTCCACGGCGCGACTGGCAGGTCAACACCGAACGAATCTTGACGCGGTCGACCGCGGCTTCCACGATCGCCTTCGTCCGGTCCTCGTCGATCTCCTCATTGAACGACACAATGATCTCACCCGTCACAGGATCTCGAATGTCTTCGGCGGCCAACCGTCCCAACACCCGCTCTTCGATTGGCTGAATGATTTCGCCTCCCTCGACCAATGCGCTCACAATGATGCCATCGGTGGTGCCGCAATCAATTTCGTTGATAATTACATCCTGCGCGATATCCACCAAGCGGCGCGTGAGATAACCGGAGTTCGCAGTCTTCAACGCCGTGTCGGCCAACCCCTTACGGGCACCGTGTGTCGAAATGAAGTACTGCAACACCGTTAATCCTTCTCGGAAGTTGGCGGTAATCGGAGTCTCGATGATTTCACCGGACGGCTTTGCCATCAAGCCGCGCATACCACCTAACTGACGGATCTGTTGCGAACTACCACGGGCACCGGAGTCCGCCATCATAAAGATCGGGTTAAAGGATTCGATCTTGTTAGGATCACCACCCGCTCCCAACTCTTTCATCATTTCATTGGCAACCTGCTCGGTCACGTGGGCCCAGATATCAATCACCTTGTTGTAGCGTTCGCCGTTGGTGATCAACCCCTCGGCATATTGTCGCTCAATCTCCGTGACCTCATGCTGAGCCTTCCCCAGCAACTCACCCTTTTTGGTCGGGATATGCATGTTGTCGATGCAGATCGAGATACCGGCACGTGTGGCGTACTGAAACCCCGTGTCCTTGACCTTGTCGAGAAACGTGACGGTCTCCCGATGACCGCACTGACGATAGACCGCATCAATGAGCTTCGTCATTTCCTTCTTGGTCATGAGCTTGTTCGCATTGGCGAAAGGCATTCCCGGAGGGAGCACTTCCGACAGGATGACTCGCCCAACGGTGGTCTGAACGAGGCTTCCCTCGACTCGCACCTTGATCCGCGCATGCACCTCCAATTCTTGCGAATCGAATGCGATGCGCACTTCCTCCGGCGAGCCAAACACTTTCCCCTCTCCCTTAGCCCCGGCACGCTCTTTGGTCAGCCAATAACAGCCGAGCACCATGTCTTGCGACGGCACCGCGATGGGCTTGCCGTTAGCGGGCGAGAGAATGTTATTGATCGACATCATCAGCACCCGCGCCTCGACCTGTGCTTCGACCGACAGCGGAACGTGGACCGCCATCTGGTCACCATCGAAGTCAGCGTTGAATGCGGCACAGACCAGCGGATGCAGCCTGATGGCCTTGCCTTCAACCAACACAGGATCGAACGCCTGGATACCGAGACGGTGCAGCGTCGGTGCACGGTTCAGCAACACAGGGTGTTCGCGAATCACTTCGTCGAGCACGTCCCACACTTCCGGCCGTTCCTTTTCGACCAAGCGCTTGGCACTCTTGATCGTGGTCGCCGCACCTCGCTCTTCCAGCTTATGGAAGATAAAGGGCTTGAAGAGTTCGAGCGCCATCTTCTTAGGCAACCCGCATTGATGCAGTCGAAGCTCTGGTCCCACGACGATGACAGTTCGGCCTGAATAATCGACCCGTTTGCCGAGCAGGTTTTGACGGAAACGTCCCTGCTTCCCCTTCAGCATATCGCTCAATGATTTGAGCGGCCGCTTGTTGGGCCCACGAATCGCGCGACCCCGACGGCCGTTATCGAAGAGGGCATCAACGGCTTCCTGCAACATCCGCATTTCGTTTCGGATAATCACGCCCGGCGCTTTCAGTTCGATTAGCCGCTTCAGGCGATTGTTCCGATTGATGACGCGGCGGTACAGATCATTCAAATCCGATGTCGCAAAACGTCCCCCGTCTAACGGCACGAGGGGGCGCAATTCCGGAGGGAGTACCGGAATCACATCCATGATCATCCACTCAGGCATGTTTCCAGACTTACGGAAGGCCTCGATGACTTTCAGTTGCTTTGCGTATTTCTTCTTCAACGCTGCGGAGGCCGACGTCTTAGCCTTGGCCTTAATCTCATCCCACTTGGCATTGATGTCGATCTTGCGAAGCAACTCCCGAATGGCATCGGCACCGATGCCGACTTTATAGGAACCGGGACTGTATTCAGATTGCAGCGAGCGAAGCTTTTCCTCTGAGACCAGCTCCTTCTCCGTCAAATCTGTCGATCCCGGATCGACACAGACGTAGCTCTCGAAATAGAGAATCCTCTCCAGTCCTTTCAGGCTCATATCGAGCAAGGTCCCGATCCGGCTCGGCACGCCCTTGAGGAACCAAATGTGCGCAACCGGTGCCGCAAGCTCAATATGGCCCATGCGCTCCCGGCGGACCTTGGACTGAATGACCTCGACACCGCACTTATCACAGACAATTCCGCGGTGCTTCATGCGCTTGTATTTTCCGCAATTACACTCCCAATCCTTGATCGGGCCGAAAATCTTCGCGCAAAAGAGCCCGTCTTTTTCCGGCTTAAACGACCGGTAATTGATGGTCTCCGGCTTCTTCACTTCGCCATAGGACCACGACCGAATCTTTTCGGGTGACGCGATCCTGATGCGCATTGAATCGAACGAAACCGCATCGCGCGGCTTCTCAAACAATGTATAGACGCCTTCCAAAGTAGTGACCTCCTCTGATGCCGACCGCTATGGCCGGCACACGAATGGGTTAGTCTTGCGACTTGACCAGTTCGACGTCGAGCCCCAAACTCTGCAGCTCTTTGACCAAGACGTTAAACGACTCGGGCAATCCGGGCTCCAGGAACGGCTCACCCTTGACGATCGCTTCATACATCCGCGATCGGCCTGGCACGTCGTCCGATTTCACCGTCAAGAACTCTTGCAGCGTGGAAGCAGCGCCATAAGCCTGCAATGCCCACACTTCCATTTCCCCCAACCGCTGACCGCCGAATTGAGCCTTACCACCGAGCGGCTGCTGTGTAACGAGCGAATAGGGACCGATCGACCGTGCGTGAATCTTGTCATCGACCAAGTGGTGCAACTTCAGCACGTACATATAACCGACCGTGACGGGACTGCCAAACATTTCGCCGGTCCGGCCGTCCATCAGCATAGTTTGTCCACTGGTCGGCAAGTTCGCCTTCTTGAGCAATTCCTTAATTTCTGTCTCTGACGCCCCATCGAAGACTGGGCTCGCCACCTTGATCCCCAGTGCCTTGGCCGCCCAACCCAGGTGAGTTTCCAGAATCTGACCGACGTTCATACGTGACGGCACACCGAGAGGATTAAGCACAATTTCCACGGGCGTCCCATCCGGCAAGCAAGGCATGTCTTCCTCGGGCAGGACCCGAGAGACCACCCCTTTGTTTCCATGCCGCCCAGCCATCTTGTCGCCGACCTGAATCTTGCGCTTCATCGAAACATAGACCTTGACGAGCTTGATCACGCCAGGTGGAAGCTCATCGCCCCGCTTCAACCGCCCAACCTTCTCGTCATACAACGTCTGAAGGATTTCGATCTGCTCCTTCGCCCGCCGCTCGACGTCTTCCAGCTCCTTCTGCTCGTCAGGATCGCTCAGAATGATGTACCGGACGGTCTCATCCGGCAACCGCTTGAGAATCTCTGCGGTCAGCTTGCCCTTCTTCTTCAGAATGACATCGCCACTCTCAGGATCCATCAAGTCACGACCGACCACTTTCCCAAGTAGCAGCTTTCTGATCTTCTTCGTTTTTTCTTCATCAATGATACGGAGTTCCTCGTGGTGATCACGCTGGAGCTTCATCGCATCTTCGCTTTCAATACTCTTGGATCGCTCGTCCTTATCGAGCCCCTTGCGCGAGAAGATTTTCACATCGACGACGATGCCCTCGACGCCTGGCGGCACTGTTAACGACGTGTCCTTCACATCGCCCGCTTTTTCACCGAAGATGGCCCGCAGAAGCTTTTCTTCCGGGGTAAGCTGTGTTTCCCCTTTCGGCGTCACCTTCCCGACCAGAATATTTCCAGGCTTTACCTCGGCCCCGATACGGATGATCCCGCTCTCGTCGAGATCACGAAGCGCTTCTTCTCCGACGTTCGGAATGTCGCGAGTAATGTCCTCTTTCCCCAACTTGGTATCGCGGGCCTCCACCTCGAACTCCTCAATGTGAATCGAGGTGAACGCATCCTCCCGCACCAGTTTTTCGCTCAAGAGAATGGCGTCTTCGAAGTTGTATCCGCCCCAGGGCATGAAGGCCACGAGAATGTTCTTACCTAATGCCAGTTCGCCGTGATCAATGGCGGGACCGTCAGCCAGGACCTGTCCAACTTTCACTGGCTGCCCAAGCCGCACCACTGGCGTCTGCGTGATGGTCGTACTCTGATTCGATCGCTGGAACTTGATCAGATCGTACACGTCCAAGCCGGCGTCATTCCTTTTCCGACCTTCTTTCGAATCGGCACGCACGACAATCCTCGTGGCATCCACGCTTTCCACGACGCCAGCACGCCTGGCCTGCACCACATAGCCCGAGTCACGCGCGACCACAGTTTCCATCCCCGTGCCGACCAACGGAGCCTCCGACTTGAGCAGCGGCACCGCCTGACGCTGCATGTTTGATCCCATCAAGGCACGGTTGGCGTCGTCGTGCTCTAAGAACGGCACCAAGGCCGTGGCCACGCTCACCACCTGCTTCGGCGACACGTCCATGTACTCGATCTTGTCTGAGGTGGCTGTCACGAAATCTCCGGCAGCTCGCGCCGAGATGGTTTCAGACACCAGGCGACCAGAGGCATCCACCTGCGAGTTTGCCTGCGCGATGATGTACTTGTCCCCTTCGATCGCGGAAAGAAACTCGATTTCGTCGGTGACTCGCCCCTTCACCACTTTGCGATAGGGCGCTTCGATAAACCCGAACTTATTGATGCGCGCATAGGTCGCCAGTGACGTGATCAAGCCGATGTTCGGACCTTCCGGCGTTTCGATCGGACAAATACGGCTATAGTGCGATGGATGGACGTCGCGAACTTCGAACCCCGCCCGCTCCCTGGTCAACCCGCCGGGACCGAGCGCGGAAAGCCGCCGCTTGTGTGTAATTTCTGCAAGCGGATTCGTTTGGTCCATGAACTGAGACAACTGGCTGCTGCTGAAGAACTCTTTCACTGCGGCTACGACGGGCTTCGCATTGATCAAATCGTGTGGCAGTACCGTTTCCATATCCAGCAGGTTCATCCGCTCCTTGATACTGCGCTCCATGCGGACCAGCCCGAGTCGGAATTGGTTCTCCAACAACTCGCCGACCGAACGGACGCGACGATTGCCCAAGTGGTCGATGTCGTCGATTTCTCCCTTGCCCAGCTTCAAGTTCACGAGATAACGAATCACCTCAACCATGTCCTGCGCCGTCAGCGTCCGCTGCTCCAAGGGCAGATCGAGCCCCAGCTTCTTGTTCAACTTTAGTCGCCCGACCGGCGAGAGATCGTATCGCTTGGAGTTCAAGAACAGATTGTCGAAAAGTGCTCGTGCTGTGTCGACTGAGGGCGTTTCCCCCGGCCGTAAGCGACGATAGATCTCGACCATCGCCTCCTCTTTCGAGGCAGTCTTATCCATCTCCAGCGTATCAAGGATCACCGGCGTAGATGTGACCGTATCAAAATAGATAGCCTTGAATTCTTCGATGTCGCTCTCGAGCAGCGCCTCGACGATCTCAGCCGTGAGCCGCTGATTTCTTTCGGCAATCTTGTTCTTCTTCGAATCCACCAGTTCGGTCAGGACCGCACGACCAATCAACTCGCTCGGCGCAAGCGGGATTTCCTTGACGCCGGCAGCCTTGAGCTTTGCGATGAGCCCCTTCGTGAGCTTGGCGCCTTCCCGCACCAGCGGCTCTTTGCCGCCCTTTTCCAGCACTTCTGCCGAGCAGCGCAGGCCATGATGGATCTCAGGGTCGAGCTTTCGCAACATCTTGCCCTTGACGACCCGAATTTCCTCGACCGGGTAATACATCTTGAGCAAATCGTCGCTTGAAAACCCGAATGCCTTCAAGAGAATGGTCGTCGGCATTTTCCGCCGACGGTCGATGCGCACATAGAGAATGTCGCGTGCATCGAACTCGAAGTCGAGCCACGATCCGCGATAGGGAATGATCCTGGCGGAATACAACACCTTGCCGCTGGAGTGCGTCCGGCCCTTATCGTGTGTGAAGGACGCACCAGGAGACCGATGCAACTGGCTCACCACCACACGCTCCGTGCCGTTGACAATGAAGGTCCCTCGCTCCGTCATGAGCGGCAGCTCGCCGACGTAGACTTCCTGCTCTCGGACGTCGAGCACCTTTTTCTTGGAGCCCTTGTCTTCCTTATCGAACACGACCAGGCGCACCCGAAGTTTCAGCGGAACGGCATAGGTCATCCCCTGTTCGAGGCATTCCCGTTCATCATACTTAGGGGTGCCGAGCGTGTAGCTCGTAAACTCCAATACGGCCGTATTGTTGTAATCCGGAATCGGAAAGACACTTGCCAGGGCTGCTTGGAGCCCATGATCTTTGCGACGTTCCGGCTCGACTTCCCGCTGAAGAAATTCCTCATAGGAGCGCTTCTGGATCTCAATAAGATCCGGAATTTCGATGCTACTATGAATGCGAGAGTAGTCTTTCCGCTCGACGAACTCTTGGAGAGTCGTTTCGGACATTCCCCGGTCCTCCACTACAATGGTTAGGCTTGGGTGCCCACACATGGCGGGCACCCACAGATGCTAGAGATACTAGAGACTGGTCAAATCGAGGCTACTTGATCTCGACCTTGGCACCGCTCTCTTCGAGCTTCTTCTTCATGGTGTCGCACTCTTCCTTCGTGACGCCAGTCTTCACGGGCTTAGGCGCGCCTTCGACCAGATCTTTTGCTTCCTTCAAACCGAGGCTGGTGAGTTCTCGGACGACCTTAATGACTTGGATTTTCTTGTCCGCCGGAGCAGACACGAGGACGACGTCGAACGCCGTTTTCTCCTCGACTGCCGCTGCTGCACCACCTCCTGCGGCAGGAGCGGCGACGGCGACCGGTGCGGCGGCAGTGACGCCGAATCGGGCCTCTAACCCCTTCACGAGTTCCGCCAAGTCGAGCACACTCATCGTCTCGATGGCCTTGATCAACTCTTCCTGTGACAATTTTGCCGTTGTCGTTGACATGTCCCCTTCTCCTTTTCGTTTATCCTGAATGGCCGCAATGACTCTCACAAATTTCGACAAGACTGCACTCAGCGTATACACAAGGCCACGCGCCGGTCCCTGCATAGCCGACAACAACATCGCAATGAGGACTTCCTTCTTCGGTAGCTTCGCGACAGCCGCCAGCTCAGCCGGCTGCACCACCTTGCCCTCCAACACACCGATGGTGATCTTAATCTTCTGTTCCCGCTTCTCCGCCAGAATAAAGTCCCGAAGGATCTTGGCCGGGAGCACCGGATCGTCATAGCCGATCACCAACCCCGTTGGTCCCTTCAGGTAATTCTTCACCCCAAAAAGGATCGTGCCCTCAGCAGCACGGGCAGCCAACGTATTCTTGACGACCTTGTATTCGGCTTTGGCACCTCGCAATTGCTTGCGAAGCTCCGTGACCTGGTTTACGGAAAGCCCGGCACTTTCGGTGACAATGGCAAGCCGTGCACGACCAAATGTCTCCGTCAACTCCGCAACCGCTGTCGCCTTCTCTTCCTTTTTCATAATCGAACCCTTCCCCTTCTGCGCGACAACACCCCGACTAACTCCATTCCTTGGCTAACGCGATGGCATCGAGCTTCACGCCAGGCCCCATCGTGCTCGAGATCGTCGCGCTCATCAGATAGCGTCCTTTGCACGAGGCAGGCTTTGCCTTAATCACCGCCTCAAGAACCGCGGCCGCGTTGTCATATAGCTGCTCAGGCTTAAACGACACCTTTCCGACAGGCACCTGAACGATCCCAGCTTTTTCGACCTTATACTCCACACGGCCTTTCCGAATTTCTGACACAGCCCTCCCGACCTCAAAGGTGACGGTCCCGGTCTTCGGATTAGGCATGAGACCACGCGGCCCCAGCGCCTTTCCGAGTTTCCCGACGGCTGCCATAAGATCCGGCGTCGAGATGGCGCAATCAAAGTCCATCCATCCGCCCTTGATTTTCTCCATCAGGTCATCGGACCCGACATAATCAGCGCCGGCTTGCCGCGCCTCCTGCTCCTTCTCTCCTTTGGCAAAGACCAACACGCGAACCTTTTTCCCTGTGCCATGGGGCAGCGAGGTCGTGCCACGCACCATTTGGTCCGCCCGCTTCGGATCGACGCCCAGTCGAAGTGCCAGATCGACGGATTCATCGAACTTGGTATAGGCCGACCGCTTCACCGCATCAACCGCCTCGCGCAAGGCATAGGCCCGAGGCTCCAGCTTTTCTACCGCCGCTCTCATCTTCTTTCCCATTGCTCTCCCTCTCTTTCCTCAACACTCGGCACAGAAGGCGGGGTTGAGCGTGCCTCAACCGTGCGTGTGCATCGAACAAACTCTGTTTCATCGTGCGCGTGCTGCGAGCACAGAGGCTCGTCCAATCCGCCTCGATTACCCTTGAACCACGACCCCCATACTGCGCGCCGTCCCTTCGATAATCTTGATCGCACCGTCGAGATCGACGGCATTGAGATCCGTCATTTTCTTTTGCGCGATCTCGCGCAATTGCGCCTTCGTAATCTTCCCGACCTTGTCTTTCTGGGGAACGCCGGATCCTTTAATGACTCCGGCTGCCTTCTTCAAGAGGTCGGAAGCCGGCGGAGTCTTCATCACAAAGGTAAACGACCGGTCCTTGTAGACCGTGATGACTACAGGGATGATGCTATCACCCTCTTTTTGTGTTTTCGCGTTGAACTGCTTGCAAAATTCCATGATGTTGACGCCGTGCTGACCCAGCGACGGCCCGACCGGGGGAGCAGGGTTCGCTTTCCCAGCTGGAATCTGTAGCTTAATCTGTGCCGATACTTCCTTGGCCATGTCCTACACTCCTACGCGCGTTCGACCATTTCGGAGGTTAAATCCGCTCTACTTGCAAAAACCCAAGCTCCACCGGAGTGGAGCGCCCAAAAATGCTGACCAGGACTTTAAGCCGGCTATGGTCCTGATCTACTTCGTCCACCACACCATTAAAACCGAGAAACGGACCATCAATAATCCGAACATTATCCGTCTTGATGAATTTGACCTGTTCGCGTGGCCCGGACGCGCCCGCATCAACCTGCTTCAGTAGGGACTCCACCTCGTCCGTCGACAAGGGCGTAGGCTGCGCACCGCCGCCGACAAATCCCGTGACCTTCGGCGTCTCTTTGATCATCTGCAAGGTTTCATCGATAAGCGGGGACTCCAATTCCACAATCACATACCCGGGGAAAAACTTCCGTCGAGATGTTCGGCGCTTGCCATCTTTGATCTCAATTACATCCTCCGTCGGCACAAGTACTTGTCCCAGCTTTTCGACCAATCCCATTTGATTGGCCCGTTCGAGCAAGCTGGTTTTCACCCGCCCCTCAAAGCCCGCGTAGGTATGAATGACGTACCAATTCTTTGCCATGCCCTACCCTCGGATCATTGGTTGACTATGTGCCATGTGACCACTCTCACTCCCAGATAGCTGACTCACAGAATCTTGCTCACTGCCCATACGAGAACCGAGTCGATGAACGACAGGTACAGGGACATTATGATGCAAAAGACAATGACCACCGTTGTGGACCCGACTGTTTCGGCCCGAGTCGGAAACGATACTTTCTTTAGCTCCCCACGCACATCACTGAAGAACTCTCGAATAGAATCGGTAAACTTCCTGAACATGCACACCTCACCTTCGCTCTTAATAAAGAGAGAACGTGCCCCTCCACTCAACTCGTCCGACGCCCTTCACTGCTACCGACCTGCTCTCAATCCAACCGCCGGTATTGAGTCCGACCCACCCACTAGACAGCGTTTGGCAGGGGCACTAGGATTTGAACCCAGACTCTCGGTTTTGGAGACCGATGTGCTACCATTGACACCATGCCCCTAAGACGGCTGGCAACCCAGCCATTGTGCCGGCAGCCCAGCTTACTTCACTTCCTTATGGGCAATGTGTTTCCGGCAGAACTTGCAGAACTTATTCCGCTCCAGCCGATCCGGATCGTTCTTCTTATTCTTCATGGTGGAATAGTTCCGCTGCTTGCAGATCGTACATGCCAAATCAATGATCTCTCGCATCTCAATACTCCCATGCTGTCATGCGACAGCAGTCAGGTTTACGCCAGAATTTCGGTGACGACGCCGGAGCCGACGGTCTTACCGCCCTCGCGCACCGCGAACCGTAACCCTTGATCCATCGCGATCGGGCTAATCAGCTCCCCCGTGACACTCACATTGTCCCCCGGCATGACCATCTCCACCCCCGGATTCAACGTCATGACGCCCGTCACATCGGTCGTCCG
>JAGXAR010000191.1 GCA_018971525.1 Nitrospirota bacterium | reverse complement strand
TGCCCACCTTCAGGTTCAGGAGATAGTCGCCGGGCTCACTTTTGACGCCCACGAACCGTTCCAGCCGCATGAGCCGTACAAAGGCCGACTCCAGGTCGCTGTCACTGGCGCCCGTTCCGAATCCGGCACTTCCCAAGCCAGGGGTAAAGACGATCCCAAACGCAATATCACGATGGAGGGACCCAAAACTTAAGATATCGAGACCGGTGAAGCCGAACCCGCCCGTCGTTATGCCCTTGCCATCTGTTCGGACGCTCGCCGCTTGGTACCCGACCGTGGTCCGCATTGAGACGGGCCAGAAGCCCATCGTGATCCCTTCATGCGTCGGCAGATCGCCGTCCGTTCCCAGTTGATAGCCTTGATCGCGGAAGATATTCCCCGTGTCGTTCAACTTCGGGAAGCCGGGGACGTGGCAGACATTGCAGGAAAACCCGTACTTGCGGGCGAAGGCCG
The DNA here is from genome assembly GCA_018971525.1 of Nitrospirota bacterium. Lineage (GTDB taxonomy): Bacteria > Nitrospirota > Nitrospiria > Nitrospirales > Nitrospiraceae > Palsa-1315. The sequence continues at coordinate 2,600 of JAGXAR010000191.1, read as the reverse complement.
GAATCGCATTGGCGTTTGGAACGAGCGAGCTCCATTCATAACTGACAAATGAGAGGAGCGCGAGCAGCCCGACGATCACACTCCTGTAACAGAGTTTTCTCTTGTGGGGCTTCATAGCGAGAACCTCCTAGTTCTGGGAATCTCTTCGACTTGGCGCCAGGCCCGCAGGAAGCACGGCGCCCCTCGAGTCGCTTCACTGGAGCGCGGCTACTCGATCGTGACTTTCCTGACCGGGAACTCAAAGTGGACGTCGACGGTCTCCTTTGGCTTGACCTCAATCTCCTTCCTGAGGATATGCGGCGCGTCATAGATCGGCCGCCCGACATCCTCTCTCACGACCTTATAGCCTTCGTGCCAAGCCACCATGGTGTATGTGCCTGGTGGGACCCCGTTGATCTCGAACCTCCCCTCCGCATCCGTGACCGCAAAGTATGGATGGTGAAACCCGGCCCAATAGCCGTTCATGTGGGCGTGGACATCGCACTGATATCGCATCACTCCTTTTCCGTGAAATTGGAGGACGGTGTGGTCAACTTCCTTGTAAGGCGTGGGCATGGTGACGTTCAGAAGCGAGGTATTTTTCTCGTTGAAAAAATGTGGGTTATGGAGAATCGCCTCGAAATTGACCATCGCCACGAATCGGTCGCGGACAAACGGAAAGATGTGCTCCTTGAATTGGCACGTCACCGTCCCGGGCACTTTGTTGGTGCTGTCCTTTCCCATATGGAGGAAATACTTGTCTGCAGGCGCCTTCCCCTTCTCGACTCGCTCGAGATAGACGAGCACGAATCGCACCCCTTTGCTATTCGGATCCACCCGCAACGCCTCTGACGGCGCCGTCTCGCCACACACCGGCAGATCGGCGGTGGCCTGGATCTCCGGAAGGTCCGGAATCTCCCCTTGCCAGCTTGCATCCCCTTTGATGATGCCTCCGTCTTTCACATCCATGACCTGATAGGTTTCTCCCGAGACTGCCCCTGTGACTCCCATCATCAGCAGCGGCACAATGCAATAGGTGAGGATCTTTGCCCTACTCATGACGTACCCTCCTTGGTGAGATAGCCTGATTCCCTACTTCGTGCGCGCAACGACGGCGTGTCTCGGACTGGCACAGCGCAGCCAGTCATACGATGACCAAAGCACAGATGTATGGACGAAAGTTCAGTGACGGTAAGGGTATCGAGCCATCTAGATGCTAGCGCTGGGAGGGAGGGAAAAAAAGACGACCGGGTGAGTAGAAAGCCAGACATGGAAGACCTCCCTCCATGGGCCGGCCCCCACGACGGACGAGGATTCAGCAAGAAGAATGCTGATCGGAGTCTCTGTGAGCGACGAGAGTGAATCATATTCTACGTAGAAAAGCAAAGAGCCATAGATAGCAGGCAGCAGCAAGACGTATGCCTCGGAACTGCTCATCACTCCTTCTCGCGCAGACGTTCAAACTTCTGCTGCAAGAGATCCAACTCCTGCTCGGATAAGTTTTCTAAATTGATAATGAACAATTGGCACGGCAACCGGGACGAAAATCACTCTTGCGCAACATATAGCCGTACGGGAGGCCAGTCTCTGCTCATGCTCGGTCCTGCGCCCTGCACGTAGACTGTCGCATTAGGGGACAGGCCTCGGTGTGGTCGTGATGAATAACGCCACAGCCTCTTTTGGATGTGGCCCATGCAGGCGAACATGCCTTCTCGCGTCGATCCATGGTTTCGGCAGAATTGATTCCCCTATGCACCCTTCTGCCTGTGGTATTGTATGTGCACATTTAGCCTCCTGTTAGAGCGGCGCAGTCGGAGCAAGCATGGCGCTGGCGACTTCCTCACAGAGTTACTGATGAGACCGTCAAAGTGTGCGCGTATAACTTTCCTCACAAGTGGTGTTTCTGCAGGAAAACAGGCGATTATTGAGCACACGCTACGCACTATTTGATGGTCGGCTCAGTATCAGAGGTCTCTCACATGAGAGAGTGACGGAGTGGGTGTGTCGACGGCACATCTCCTCTGAGACACGAATGATCGATCGGTTCGAGCGCGGAAGCACGACTCGTACAACAGGCAGGCAAGGTCAAGATGAGCGTGGTCTTACAACAGGGCAGAGAGGCCATCGAAAAGAAACAATGAGGTAGCCAGATGAAGAACTTGAGACTTCTCGTCCTCTTCTCCGCATCCTGTGTCTTGGTGACAGGATTGGAGGCCCCACTGACTTCGGCCGCGAGCGGAGAGCCCGCAAAGGGGAAACTTATCTACGAGACCAATTGCTTGATATGTCATGGAGCGCGTGGAAAGGGAGACGGCCTCATTGGGGCAACACTCAGACCGCCACCAGCTGATTTGACAGGTCCAAAAGCGAGGGCCACATCAGATAAGGATCTGCTGACGGTGATTCGAGATGGTCGAGCTGTGATGCCCGCCTGGAAATCCCGGCTTAAAGATCAGGATATTGAAAACGTGTTAGCTTACATACGGAGCCTCGGCGAGTAACGCGGCAACGGAGGCATAAAACCTTCTACACGAGTTATTTTTGAACCAGCCCTAGGATAAATCAAAATCCGTGGGAGGTTGGCCTCTCCGCTCTCGAGCCGACTCACACGACTGATTTGA
>JAGXAR010000190.1 GCA_018971525.1 Nitrospirota bacterium | reverse complement strand
GTACCGGCTTCTTCTCGTCCTTCATAGCCAAGGGAGCGTACGACATGATGCGCCTGCAGATCCTTCAACGTGGTTGGTTCACGATCCTGTTCCTCTCCGGAACCCTGTCGATTGTCACTGCGATGACCTTGATCGAGGCCTCAACGGCATTCGCCGCTGCTGCAAAAAAATCGAAGCAGGCCGTCACCTTAGCTGAAGCGACGGCTCAGCGTTACGCCGAAGCCATTGGATCGGGAAATAAGGTGGGCGTCGGCCAGCTCGACTTCGCCTGTCAGTATCCTCTCGTGGCTTCAGCCCCCCATGGCATCAAGACCTATCCGGCCGACTCCGACCTTGTCTACGATTCTTGCTGGCAGCGCCTGCGAGAGGCCCATGCCCCGACCCTCATCAGAAGCGATATCGGCATGGAGATCTTATGGCCCAGTAATGGCGACCTGGTCTTTTTCAGTGAAGACCTGAACCGCTATCCCGCCTCGGCCTTCGTGAGTGACTCGCTGGGGCTGACGCCGCCGGGAACGGGATTCCACGTTCGCATTGTCGGAAGCACGCCCCTCCCTTCCGCCTCGTTTCGTCTTCGACCGAATGGCCCGATCATGGCGGTGCCAACCACGTTAGTAAAATTGGCCGTCAGCTACCAGGATCCCCTGACAGCGCCATTGACCTACGCTGCCGGCTCGGTCAAGTGGACGAATACGATTAAGCGGACCAGACGCGCGCTAAAAGAAATCACCCTGCAATGGGTCGTCCTCTCCGGGCTGAAGAAACAGGGCTTCGCGGGCGATACGGCGGTCGTCAACCTTCCCGTCACCAGTGGAGCCGTCGCCGGCAGTGGCATCCGGGAAAAGATTCCGTTTGTCACGGAATCCAGTCGTGCCCTCCAGGACTCGCTGGTCTGGTGGGGCCCGACGGATGCCCCTGGACTCTTGACCGCCGCCGCCGCTCGCGCCGCCACCTTTCCTGAACTGCGCGACCGCGTTGCCATGCTGAATCGTGTGCTCATCATCGATCCTAATCAAGCCGACGCCCTCATGGTGCTGAGCAGACACCTCTATGCCGTTGTCCTAAACGAAGCCATCCCGTTCCACAAACTCACGGTGAAGGATCCGGCGCTTGCCTTGGTGGTGAACGAGCATTTTTGGAACATTTATGCCCAATCGACGCGCATGAACCTGTCGCTGGGAATGGAGATGGGTGGCTTCGATAAACCGACGACCGCCGACCACCTGTACCGAATGCTCTCCGCCATGCGAACCTTAGCTGTTGTACGACCAGAACAACTCGATAACCGGTTTCGGTTGGGAGTGGCCTTACGCTGGAACAACGATCAAGAAGCCGCGATCGAGACCCACCAATCCTTGGTCAAAGCCATACCGGTTGAGCGTAGAGCCGGCAGAGCCGAAGCCCTGATCCAACTGGCATGGTCGCGCATCAGCAAAGTGGCCTGGAACCGCAACTTAGACGACTCAGACATTCGGGTCGCCTATCAAGATGCTGACGAGGCGCTCGCGCTCGCCGACCTGCCGCTCGATAAATTCATGGCCGAGTACACTAAAGCCTATAGCTTGCTGTTCACCCCGGACCGGGACAATCGGGCGATCTTGGAGCGACTGACAGAAGCCAAACGATGGTTTGCTGAAATTCCAGGACAGACCCCGGACATCTGGAATTTCTTTATCGGGGCAGAGTCGTTGAAAGCGGTGTTGGACGCTGATCCAATTTTCCAGCCTCTGCTGGCTCAAGCGGAGGACAAGAAGGGGTGACGGCCGAGTTCGCAAGAACATAGCCTTTTTGCATCGCTTCGCGTACCTTGCTTGGCCATGTTCAGGCTCAGCGCAAACCCATGGGATCTGCGTTTCCCACCCGTTGATGTGGCCACACCTGAGGGACTGCTCGCTGTCGGTGGCGACCTGCGACCGGAGCGGTTACTCGAAGCCTACCGCCACGGCATCTTTCCCTGGTACAGCGACGACCAGCCGATCTTGTGGTGGTCGCCCGACCCGCGCGCCGTGCTCTTTCCCGCCAAGCTTCACATCTCACGCAGCCTGAAAAGAAGCCTCCGTCCCGGCCTATTCAGCGTCACGCTCGACCGGTGCTTTCGCGACGTGATGCGCCATTGCGCGGGACCACGATCGCAATATCCAGACGGCGGCACCTGGATCACAGCCGAAATGCTCGAAGCCTACACGCGCTTACACGAACTCGGGTACGCCCATTCCGTTGAAACCTGGCAGGAAGGAGGATTGGTTGGCGGGCTTTATGGCGTGGCGCTGGGTGGCGCCTTTTTCGCAGAGTCGATGTTCACGCGTGCATCCGATGCCTCGAAAGTGGCGCTGGTCTCGCTCGTGCGCCAACTGCAGGCCTGGGGATTTAGTCTCATAGACTGCCAACAGTCTTCCCCTCACGTCACCTCCCTGGGAGCCGAAGAAATTCCCCGCCGCGACTTTTTCGATCACCTCGCCACGGCACTCAAACTTCCTGACCGACGTGGACGATGGCGATTCGATTGCGACTGATCAGAGCAAATATTTTTTCAAACCAGTACGCCTCGGTGCTGAGATAATTCACTTGCCATACAATTTGGGATAGACTATGAAGCATCGACAGGAGATCACTGAGTTGTGAGCGACAATTCAAAAATAGAATGGACTGACGCAACATGGAATCCGGTTAGGGGATGTTCCAAGGTCAGTCCTGGGTGCGCAAATTGTTATGCTGAAACGTTTGCCGAACGTTTTCGAGGCGTCCCCAACCATCCTTACGAATATGGATTTGATCTGCGCTTGGTACCAGAGAAGATGGCTGAACCAATCCGATGGCGTACGCCCAAGATGGTCTTTGTGAACTCGATGAGCGATCTCTTCCAAGAGGAGGTCGCCGCCTGTCAATCATCAGCCGAAATTGACCCTTTTGTTCTGATGTGAAACTGACCCCTCTCCCGAGTTGAATGCTGGCCGATGCTCGCGCATCCTCCGGCCATCTAGGCCTCCGAATTCGGCCTCCCTCCCACCGCCGATTTCAAGAGGCCAGCTTTCCGCTTCTCCCGCAACCGATAGCTCTCG
>JAGXAR010000189.1 GCA_018971525.1 Nitrospirota bacterium | reverse complement strand
CGTTAGACTGGCTCCCTGGGAATGGCCTCCTTAAGCGCATCCTCTTCATCCGACTTGTGCGGCTCCAGCGTGCCGGCATCGCCAAATGTTGCCAGGTGGAATACGCGATCCCCGGGTTGTTGCCGGACGGTGACGCACTGTTGGATGAAATCGGTGTGGACAGGACAAGACGTACAAGTTTCATGATCACCGATATAGATCACTTGCCGTCGCCACATCCCAGCACCGATGGCACGTTCCGAATATTCTGTGCAACGCGGTTGCAGTGGAAGCGGCCTGCGGCTGGATCCAACGTTTCCCCTCTGGACATTAAGGGAACCGATGCGATGTTGGAGGGGCTGCGAATCTTCATCGCGCGTTCGCACCGTCCGGCGCAGATTCGCCTGATTTCTGTCGGTGCAGATGCGGAAGCGGCTGAGCGCTACGTAGAAGAGCTGGGTCTCGCGCCCTACGTTTCCTGGCTTCCACAGCTTACACAAGCGGAGTTTCTCGATGAAATGGCGCAGGCCGATGTGGTGCTGGAGAACTTCGGGCGTGATGGCTGTATAGGTATGGCCGGGCGGGATGCCATCGCCATGGGTATCCCGGTTATTGGGTCGGGCAAGAGCGCCATATTCGAGCGCGTGTTAGGAGAGCCGCTTCCGATTTACGAGGCCCTGTCACCTGGGGAAATATGTACCAGGCTCGAAGAGGTGGCCAGTAATGATGAGAACGTTGCGCGCAAAGCCGTGCAGGCGCGGGCCTTCGCGGAGCGCTGGTTCTCTGCGCGGCATGCGGCCAAGTGCTGTGTGGCGGCTTTTGAAGAGGCGCGCAAGGGAAGCCCAGAGCAGTGAGGGACGTCCTCCTCGGCCTTGCCGGGCGGTTGGAAATCGATCGCGGGGTGTTCTACGCCCTTCTTGCCAGGGGCTGGCGGGCGATCGGTGGTCTGATCAGCATTCTGCTGATCGCGAAGTTTCTGACGCCTGAAACCCAAGGGTATTACTACACCTTCCAGAGCCTGATTGCCCTCCAAGTCTTCGTCGAGCTGGGGTTAGTCGTGGTGGTGGTCAGCGTCACGAGCCATGAGTGGTCAAAACTACGACTGAACGAGGAGGGAGTCATTATTGGCGATTCTGAGGCCCTGTCGCGTCTCGTCAGTTTCGGGCGTAAGCTTGCCTCCTGGTACGCTGTGGCAGCTGTAGTGTTTGTCCTGCTTGTTGCCCCGGCTGGAGCATTGTTTCTTGCTAAAAGAGGGAGTGTGGAAGGCTGGTTAGCCCCTTGGCTCTTTGCCGTGCTGTTCCAAGGCTTGCTCTTGTGGACCGCACCATTTCAGGCACTGTTCGAAGGCTGCAACCAGGTGGTTGCCATTCAGCGCTTTCAGCTCTGGCAGGGCGTCCTGGCCAATGTGGTTCTCTGGATATGTTTGGCCACCGGTGTAGGGCTCTGGTCGGTTGCGGCACTGATTGGGATCCAGGCCGCGATCACTATGTATTATCTGGGTATCCTCCAGCGCCCGTTTTTCTTGCCGTTCTGGCATCCACCGAGTGGTCCACGAATCGACTGGAAGGTCGAGGTCTGGCCGATGCAATGGCGGCTTGCCGTGCAAGGGGTGGTCAACTATTTCGTGTATTCGTTGTACACACCGGTGGTTTTTCACTACCACGGAGCCGTAGAGGCTGGTCGATTTGGTATGACCTGGCAGGTTTTTACTATGTTGCAGGTCTTAGGTCTGGCCTGGGTCCAGACGCGGGTGCCTCGCTTTGGAATGCTGATCGCCCAGCGGGATTTTGCAGGGCTGGATATCCTGTGGCGCCACACGGCACTGCTGGCGATCGGAGTATTCGGGCTGGGGATGGGGGCGTTTTTGTTGTTCCAGGTAATTCTTAACCATTTTGACCTTGAGTTCGGTCGGCGCTTACTCGGAACCGAAATCACCCTGCTGCTGCTACCGGCTGGCTTGCTTGCCATGTGGGTGCAGTGCGCTGCCTCTTATTGGCGTGCACACAAGTCAGAACCTCTAGGATTGAGTGCAGCCATCCCCGGTTTGATTAATGGCCTGCTGGTTTGGTGGTGGGGTAGCAGCTACGGGCCAGTGGGTGCAATCGCGGCCTACCTCATAATGTTGGCCATCATTAGCACGCCCTTATCTCTATATTTGAAGTACAAGGTCACACGTGACTACAGGGTGCAATCGTAACAAATAAAAGGCCAAAACATTGAACAAGACGATGGAGGAAATCCGGCAAGGGGGCGGTTCAGTTGCCGGGATAACTGCCGCGGTTCTTGAGATTCTGATATGAAGAGTAATAGATCACCCGGATTGTGCGTCTTTCTGCCACCGATCAGTTTAGGCATCACGCTGTCGCTGCTTGTCCAGACAGTCGCGCATGTCCGGCGGATCCGATGTCGGACCCGTGAAGAAGTTCATCTTTCGCATACCCTCTGATCCATAGCGTGCCTTGCTTGTTCTTGCAAATGATCGACGAGGGAGTTTCTTGGATGCCGACTCTCTATCGACGCGTGCATTTAAGAGTCGATTGCCCGGGAGATATCAGGGATACCATCAAGCCTGACGCAATGGTGTGCTCATTCAAAGCGATAACCTGGAGGCACTCACGGAGTGCTGTGCACCGGTTGATCCCCAACGCAACCGATAGACAACGGATCGGGCGCCGTGCGATGGACGTATTGTCAGCTTTCAGCATAGGAAAGATTATGCGAATGTGGGAAGAGGTGGTCCAATGAACGGCCTGCGAGAGGACGGTGTAGGGGAGCATGCGCGTGCGGTTGCCGCTGGAGAGCGATTTGAATTTGGCAAGAACTGGAGCCGTTTTCTCGCTGTGCTTGATGATGAGCGCATCGTGAAGGCTGAAGAGTCGCTCAGGCTGATGTTGGACATCAAAGATTTCAGCGGGAAGCGATTTCTCGACGTGGGATCCGGCAGTGGACTGTTTTCTCTTATCGCTCGACGCTTGGGGGCCCAGGTCTATTCCTTCGACTACGATCCGCGTTCTGTCGCCTGCACCAATGAATTGAAGCGACGATACTTCCCCGACGACGACCACTGGGTCATCACTGAGGGATCGGTGTTGGATCAGGACTTTCTC
>JAGXAR010000020.1 GCA_018971525.1 Nitrospirota bacterium | reverse complement strand
TCACCAGTGTCCCAGCACTGATTGCCGCGATCAGAGACTACCTGGACCATCACAACCAAAACCCTCGTGTGTTCGTCTGGACGGCGTCTGTGGAACGTATCCTGAGCAAAGTCGCCAAATGTAAAGAAGCGTTGGACGCACTACACTAGATGGTCTCCCACTGCGCGTGTCCAACGAGGGTCTTCCGAGACCGCGCGTTGCACGAGCACAGGAAACCATCTAGTCTGCCCTCTCCTGTTTCCTCCAAGCTCGCTCACACTCAGAGGTAGCACGGCCTGGTTGATCCTCGATTGCGCTCGTCGAACGAGCACCTTCTGAGCGTGCGCGATCCCCGAGCAGGAGGACCACCAGGCTGCCCATCCCATTCTTCCGAGGCCGCGAGCTGCGCGAGCACAGCGTTACTGCGATTGTGTTGATGAGCCGAGTCGGTCTTGCCAGTAACCAGGACGGCGGCGGAGATGCATAACGGCGACGATCACAATTTCATCGACGGTGGCGACATAGAGAATGCCGAAGGGAAACCGCTTCAAGAGACGACGGCGGATGTTCTGCCTTACTTTCGGAGCAGCTTTTGGACGGGAGGCGATTGCGGCAATCGCTCATTCTACTTCAGCGAGAAATTCCGTTCCCAAACCCGTTGATTGGGTTTGGTAGTAGCGTGCGGCAGCCGTCATCTCCTCCTGAGCGGGAGAAAGAAAGGCGATCGCGGTCATGTGAGTTGGGATTTTGCTTCGCGAAAGACTTGATCAGCTGACTTTGCAGTCACTTTTCCCTGCCGGTACGCTTGGTAGCGGCTTTCAGCTTCCTCCAGCCAGACTGCTTCAGCATCGACATCTTCGCCGGGATCGATGCTCGCAATGAGGTGCTGGGCTAACAGCGCGCGGTCTTGCGTCGGCAAGTGCCGCGCCTCCTGCTCAAGCTGTGCAACGGACTTTGACATAAGCATCACTCCACGGGGTGACATAACTCTACGGCGATTCCATGCTCTTTGGAACGGGTACATCTAATCGGTGCAATCAGGACGCACTGCTGTCAATGCTCCCTCCAAGCTTGCTCGTAACCTCCCCTCCCTCTCAATGGGGAAGGTGGCCTGATGGTCTTCCCACTGCGCGCGTCCAACGAGGGCCTTCCTAGGCCGCGCGTTGCGCGAGCACAGGAAACCATCAGGCTACCCTCCCACTCTTCTCTACCGCCACCCGTCCCCGCTCGTCCCTCCTCCGAACCCTCCGAAGTTTCCGCCGAAGCCCCCCTGTCCGGTTCCCCAATATTCGCCTTTTTGAATCCGTCTGTAGGGGTGCCGGAGATCCGGGCGGCTGATCCACCAGAAAAAGGAGATGGCCCCGATGCTCGTGAAGAGGGTGATCCAGAAGCCCACGCCTTTGAAATGCGTCTTCGAGAGGGTGCCGACACGCACATTCTGAGCTGGCGCAGCTAACGCGACCACGGTGCGATAGAGGCCTTCGCCGAAATGGCCCAGCTCAATCGACGGCTGCAGATACTCTTGCCCGACTTGATTCATCACCGTGGGGGTAATCACCGGCAACATCTGCCGGCCCAGCGTAATCGCGGCCTGTCGTTCCTGCACCGCCACCAGCACCAGCACGCCGTGCTCCTGTTGCGTGGATCCGATGCCCCACTTTCCATAGAGCGCCGTCGCATACTCGTTGACCGATCCGAAGGGTTTGATGGTCGAGACGGTCACCACGACCATTTCCACGCCGGTCTTCCGTTCAAGGTCCTGACAGACAGACCGGATGCGCTCCTTCCAATCCCCCTCGATCGCCTGAGCATGGTCGCTCACATAGCCTCGCGGCTCCGGCAACTGAAGTTTGGGCCGATCGTAGGGCACTGCCTCGGCGACGCTATGAAAGAGGACGAGGCAGAGGGCCATTGCTAGCCCGCATAATTCACGACGGTTCGTCGCGAAATCGCAGAGCCGCGCCGCGAGACCGACGCGCGGAGCCGTGAGGACCCGAGGCGTACTCTTGCGGGACGGTGAGGGGCCGAGGGGCGAGCCCGTCGGCCGAAGGCTTGTCGTAGCAGCGGATCGGCGATTGCAGCAGAAGCGCTCATGAATAATGCGGGCTTGGCTGACGATCTTCGTCATCGCTGCCCCGACTGCGGCAGTTGCTCGACTGCGCGAGCGAGCACCGTGGCGGCTTGCAGATACCGGTCAAAGAGACGAGGCACTTCGCGAGGGCCGGGAGAAATCTGTCCGCGCTTGAGCAACAAGGCGTCCAGCAATCCCTGCAGATCCAGTTTCAACTGTTGCGCAACGTCCTTGATCACCGCATCGGAGTGAGAGAGGACGGGGCGCCCGAGGAGGCGCTGCACCCCTCGCAAGAGCGGAAGGGTCGAAGTGATCGAGAGCGGCAGCAGAATCGTCGTCGCGTCGTCGGTCCCGCCACCCTCGACATAACGTTGACGCAGCCGTAACAAATTGCTCGTGAGGCCCTGGACCACCGCCTCTCTCAACCGATCGGCCTTCACGTGAAAGCCGATGAAGGGATCGCGCCCGCCGAGAACACGATGGTGTTCCTGGATTTCCAGAAACTCAAGCGGAAAGACCGCTGCCGACATGCGCAGTTCCTCTTCCGTCAGAAACAGCGGCACCACAATCTGTTCCTTGCCCCATTGGCGGTGCAACGCACTGTACTGCTTGAGGACAGCGCTGTCGTACGATGACACCAGGAGGAGGATATTCAGGTTGGAGCGTCCAGGGAGAAATTCCCCCCGGACGGCGCTGCCGTAGAGGAGCATGCCTTCCAGCTGCTCCCCGAACACGCCTTTCACGTCCTTCACGTAGGTCTGCAGCAGCTTCTGTGTTTCGTCCGACAACCCTTCGATCACACGTTCGGTCATGCCCATATTCCTCACGAAGACATCGGATGTGGAGCGTTCTCATTCGCACGGAAATCGGGGAGAAACCCTGCGGCAATCACGCGATCGATCAGAGTGAAGGGCGCGGTCGTCCGCAACCCCGCCGTGGTCGATAAAACCCGATAGCGAAGCCGTGCGTTCCGATCCAGCGTCTGAAACACGCGATCGCGCAGGAAAGCCACCACCGGGCTCCCCGTATTCCAATAGAACACTTGCTGGTCGGCCAATTGCTGCAACATGGTGATCTGCGGCCGTCTGACTCGTTCAAACTCTTTCAGCCGGACGGCTGAATAGTCCTTATCGGCAAGACAGCCCGGCAACAGATCGGACAGCGTCATGGCATCGACCATCGCCTGCATGCGTCCTTGCGACGCATGGGGATTCATCGCGTGGGCGGCATCGCCGATCAGCACCGCTCCATCCGCCACCCAGGTCGGCGTTCGCACTCGTCCGGTCGGCATATAGGCCGTCTGGCTCCAATCGCTCAGACGCCGAAACAGCCTGGCGAACTGTGGCGCGATCTTGCTCCACGTCTGCTGCAGCGCAGGGATACCCCGCTGCTTCACAGCCTCCATCGAGCCGCTGGGGATCATGTAGAAGAGATAGACCTTGTTTCCCGTCGCCGGAAACACACCCAAAATAGTCCGGTGTCCAATGTAGTAGAACGATTCCGCTACCGGCTCCTCCGATTCGAGGATCGCAATCAGATACCCGTCTGGATAGAGATGCAGGTCGGCGGGAATTTTCAGGGCCTCACGCACTTTCGAAAAGGCGCCATCGGCACCGACGACGATCTTGGCGCGGATCTGATTCGTGCCTTCCGGCCCTTGCGTCGACAATCCCACCACCCGGTTTCCCTCGCGCAATAGTCCTGTGAAGGAGGTTCCGTAACGGAGCGTCACGCTCTTCTGCTGCTGCACCGCCGCGACAATGGCATGGTGGGCCACGTTCGGCAAAGTCACGATGGCGCGATTGTAGGGCGCCGGCAGATCGCCATAGTCGATGCTACAGAGGCGCGTCCCTCCAGCCCGGCAAAAATGAAAGTGCCGCACGGATCTCGTGGCATCGGCCGGCAAGGACTGCAACACGCCCAAGCGGTCGAGGACTTGCTGTCCGTTCGGTTGGAGAATTTCCCCCCGTAAGCCTTGAGGCGGACCAGCAGCCTGATCCAACACGACGGTGCTGATCCCCTGCTTCGCCAGCGCCAGGGCTAGGACGGCACCGCCGCCCCCTGCCCCCACCACCGCTACATCGGTCTGTTCAGCCGAATCTGCCATAGCTCTCAGTGCGCCTCCCAGGCCCGATACCGATTGTGATCGTTCCACATCGCAAGGAATTTCTCTCTGGCCTTGACGCTGATCGCGTGATCGGTCACGACGTCGAGCCGCTCATCGTTATAGCGGTTGCCGCTCGTCGTGTGGTTCATCGAACCGGAGGTGTTCACCTCATCGTCGATCACGGCCTGCTTCAGGTGCATCAGCCCGTCGTGCTCGTTGACCAGAATGGGAATACCCGCCAAATGCAGCGTATGGAGCGCCGTGCGCTGTTTGACGTCCTCGGTGCGCTGCCGATCGGTGATCAGGCGCACATCGACTCCCCGCTTCTTCGCCGCGACCATCGCCTCCACTGCCCGTGGAGAGGTCAGCCCATAGACTGCCACATAGAGGTAGCGTTTCGCATGCCCATAGAGCGTCGTCAGGCGATCGAGCGGCGCATCGTCCGGCGCATAGTAGACCTCTACCGTCGCGCTCCACCCGGCCCCGACCGGAACCGCAAGCATGATCAGGGCGAGACAGAGCGACCGCAGGATGCGGGTGGGCACGACTGCTCCCATAGATGTCACATGGCAGACCGGAATCATTCGAGCTCAAACAACATCTTGAAATGATCGTCCGTGGCCTCCCAGGCCTGGGGCGACGAGGTAGCGAGCCACTGCTGCAGAAACTGCTTTTGGCCCGGCGTGAGCAACTGTTTGATCTGATGTGAGCGGCCCTGGAGGGGTTGCAGAAATCCTACCCGCTTCTGAAAATCCAATGTTGCCGTGCGGACATACATATTGGTGAAGGCCGTCGGTTTCTCATCCTCCCCATCGCCTTGAATCCACACCGACAAAAACTTCTCTAACCGGAGTCCGGCGCTATCCATGGCGGGATCGGTATCGTGGAACAGCTCGTTTTCAGATTCTTTGAGCGGAGTGGCCTCAGTGGACCTGAACATAAAGTTGCGTTTCCACATGTCGTCGCTTCTCCAAAAAATGGCATAGTGGCGGCGGATCACGGACAAAGTCAAGCAACGAGCCGGCCGGTTTCGTTGCCTTGACAATGGCGAAGTCACTTTGATAACGTGTTGAAATTGTTTAATCTCTGGGCCATCTTAGGAGTCTTCATGCAGGTCAAAATCAATGGCAAGGCTGAAGAGATTTCAGGGGGAACGGTCCTCGAACTTCTCCAGGCCAAAAAGATCGAACCGCAAATGGTTGCGGTCGAGGTCAACGACACCATGTTGGACCGGAATCATCTCGCCACCACCCACCTGAACGACGGCGACCGGGTCGAGTTCTTGTTTTATATGGGAGGTGGCCGGTGACGATGCCGATGCCGATGCACAAAGACATCACCGAACTCATCGGGCGGACACCTCTCGTCCGTCTGAACCGGTTGTCCCCGGCGGGCGGGGCGACGATCTATGGAAAAGTTGAGTTCTTCAATCCCGGCGGAAGCGTCAAAGATCGGATCTGCCTCAATATGATCAATGAGGCGGAGCGCCTCGGCACATTGAAGCCCGGCGGCACGATCGTCGAACCGACCAGCGGGAACACCGGGATCGGGCTGGCATTAGTCGCCGCGGTTCGTGGCTATAAGCTGATCCTCGTGATGCCGGAGAGCATGAGCATGGAGCGGGCGAGCCTTTTGTCGTCCTATGGCGCCCAACTCGTCTTGACGCCGGCCTGGGAAGGAATGAAGGGCTCGATCCGCGAGGCGGAAAGCATCATCGCGCAGAATCCGTCGTACTTTATGCCGGATCAATTCTCAAACCCGGCCAATCCGGCCATGCATAAAAAGACCACGGCGATCGAGATTCTCGAGTCGCTCGACGGAAAGATCGATGCGTTTGTGGCGGCAGTAGGCACGGGCGGCACCATTACCGGATGCGGGGAATTGTTCAAAGAGCGGAATCCCCAGGTGAAAGTGATTGCGGTTGAGCCGGCCGGATCGCCGGTCTTATCCGGTGGAGAACCGGGGCCCCATAAGATTCAGGGCATCGGCGCGGGGTTTGTCCCGAAAGTATTGAACCGAGCCGTTATCGACCGTGTGGTGACCGTGACCGACGACGAGGCCTATCAAACGGCCAAGCAGCTCTCGAAGAAGGAAGGTCTCTTGGTGGGAATTTCTGCCGGGGCCAACGTGTTCGCCGCGCAGAAAGTGGCCCAGGAACTGGGACCCGGCAGGAACGTGGTCACCATCCTGTGCGATACCGGCGAACGCTACATCAGTATAGAAAAGTACTTCAATATTTGAGATCCCTTTCATGAACTAAGCGAGGAGGGATGCTCAAAATGGCCGTCCAACAAGGCCGCAGGCGAGAAGAAACCGGAGGCGTACCCTCTGGGGTACGGTGAGGATTTTTTCGAACCGAGAACGAAGTTGGAGGCCGTTTTCAGCATCCTGGCAAACATGGAATTTACCGAAGATCAGATATCCCGCTACAGCCGCCACATCCTCCTGCCCGAAGTGGGTGGCAAGGGACAAAAGAAGATCGCCAAAGCCAAGATTCTCCTGGTCGGTGCGGGAGGCCTTGGTTCGCCGGCGGCGCTCTATCTGGCTGCGGCCGGAGTGGGCACCATCGGCCTCATCGATAGCGATGTGGTGGACATCAGCAACCTTCACCGGCAAGTTCTTCACCATACCTCCGATGTGGGCCGTCCCAAAGTCCTCTCGGGCAAAGAAAAGATTCAGGCCTTGAACCCCGACGTACAGGTCTCGATGTATGAAGAGCGGCTGACGGCCGGCAATGCGCTGAAGATTATCAGCGAGTACGACGTCATCATCGACGGGGTCGACAACTTTACGGCCAAGTTCCTGATCAACGACGCCTGTTTCTTTGCCGGAAAACCGTTGGTCCACGGCGGCATCCTCCGCTTCGACGGGCGCGTGACGACCATTGTGCCGAAGCAGTCCGCCTGTTATCGTTGTGTCTTCAAGACTCCGCCGCCGGCCGGGCTGGTGGCCTCCTGCCAGGAGGCGGGCGTGATCGGGGTGTTGGCGGGCATCATTGGAACGATCCAGGCGACGGAGGCCTTGAAACTTATTCTGGGTATCGGTCATCCTCTCACGAACCGGCTCCTGGATTTCGATGCACGCAAGACACAGTTCAGAGAAATCAAAGTGAAACGCAATCCCGACTGCGCACTCTGTGGAGCGCACCCGACGATTACCGAATTGTTCAACGACGGCGATCCTTTTGCCGGCTGTGCCGTCCGGCCGTAATCATTGACGTAGCGAGGTGGAGTCACCATGGCCAAAATGAAAGCCCTAGTGTGTCGGGAGTGCGGAAAAGAATATCCGACGAAGGCGATCCATGTCTGCGAGATGTGCTTTGGTCCCCTCGAGGTGAAATACAACTACGAGGAGATCAAAAAGGGCATTTCCCGCAAGAAGATCCAGGACGGGCCGCAGAGCATCTGGCGCTATGCTGATCTCCTGCCGGTGGAAGGGCCGGCCTTTCTCGGCCCGCATGCCGGGATGACCCCGCTGGTGCGCGCCAGGAATCTCGGCGCCTATCTCGGACTGGACGAGCTCTATATTAAGAACGATACCGTGAATCATCCCACGCTGTCGTTCAAAGATCGGGTCGTGGCTGTCGCCATCACCAGGGCTCGCGAATTGGGCTTTGAGACCATCGCCTGTGCCTCAACCGGCAATCTGGCCAATTCTGTCGCCGCCCATGCGGCTGCTGCGGGAATGCGCGCCTACGTGTTCATTCCTGGCGATTTGGAAGCGGCCAAGGTCCTCGGAAACTTGATCTATAAGCCGAACGTGGTCGAGGTCGAAGGCAATTACGACGACGTCAATCGCCTCTGCAGCGAGATTGCCGGCGAATATGCCTGGGCCTTTGTGAATATCAACGTGCGCCCCTACTATGCGGAAGGCTCGAAAACGCTCGCGTACGAAACCGTGGAGCAGCTCGGCTGGCGCACGCCGGACCAAGTGGTCATCCCCATGGCATCCGGTTCGCTCCTGACCAAGATCTGGAAGGGCCTCCATGAAATGAAAACCTTGGGTCTCGTCGACGATGTGCGCACCAAGATCAACGGCGCGCAAGCCGAAGGCTGTTCCCCCATTTCGACGGCCTTCAAGGAGGGACGGGATTTTTTCAAACCGGTGAAACCGAAGACCATCGCCAAGTCGCTGGCTATCGGCAACCCCGCCGACGGGTACTACGCGCTTAAAGCGACGGCCGAGAGCAAGGGCGCCATGGACATGGTCTCGGACGAAGACGTCGTGGAAGGGATCAAGCTGTTGGCGCAAACCGAAGGGATCTTCGCAGAAACCGCCGGCGGCGTGACCATCGGCGTGCTCCAGAAGCTGGTGAAGCAAGGCACGATCAAAAAGGGCGACGTGACGGTCGCCTATATCACCGGCAACGGGTTGAAGACACAGGAGGCGGTCATCGATGCGGTCGGCAAGCCTCACCGCATTCAGCCCAGTCTCGCGAGTTTTGAGAAAACCTTTAAGATGGGGAAAAACGGCGGTGGTGACGCATGATTAAAGTTCGCATTCCAACCCCGCTCCGTCCCCTTACGAAGGGACAGGGAGAGGTCGACGCACAGGCCAAAAGTATCGCCGAGATGATCGACACCTTGAACAGCGCCCATCCCGGGATCAAGGATCGTCTCTGCGACGACAGCGGCGAGCTTCGTCGTTTCGTGAATATTTACGTTAACGAGGAAGACATTCGTTTCCTCAAGGGCAAAGAGACGTTGCTCAAAGACGGCGACGAAGTCTCGATCGTGCCCGCCATCGCGGGAGGCTAGTCATGGCAAACATGAAAGTTCACATCCGGTTTCCAGAAGACAAAATTAAAGAGCCGGTCATCTATCAGATCGGTCACGAATTCAAGGTCGTTACGAATGTCCGGCGGGCCGACGTGCGTGAAACCACGGGCTGGATGGATCTCGAACTGACCGGAGAGAGCGCGGAAATCGAACGGGCGGTCGCAGGCCTTCGCAAGAAGGGCGTCATCGTCGACCCGATCGAATTGAATGTAGTGGAATGACGCTGCGTGAAACGTACGGCGTGACAGGTCAAACGAAGCATCTCGACAAGACCTTTTACTTTTCACGTTTCACATTTTACGTCTAACGGGACTCGCATGGAACTTACCGAACAACAGATTCAACGCTACAGCCGTCAGATTATTCTCAGCGAAGTCGGCGGCAAGGGCCAGATGAAGCTGAGCAAGGCGAAAGTCCTCCTCATCGGCGCCGGGGGGCTCGGCTCCCCTGCCGGACTCTACCTCGCGGCCGCCGGCATCGGCACCATCGGTCTGGTCGATGGCGATGTCGTCGACCTCTCGAACCTGCAGCGGCAAATCCTGCACTCCACCGCCACGGTGGGCCTGCCGAAAGTGGAGTCGGGCCGCAAGACCCTGTCGGCGATCAATCCGGAAATCACGATTCAGACGTATCACCAGAACGTCGACAGCGACAATATTCTTCCGCTGGTGTCCCAGTTCGACATCGTGCTGGACGGATCCGACAACTTTGCAACACGTTTTCTCGTAAACGATGCCTGCTTCTTCGCCAAGAAGACGCTCATCTCCGCCAGCATGTTCCGCTTCGAAGGTCAGCTGACCACGATCAAGCCCCATGCCGGCTACCCCTGCTATCGTTGCCTCTACCCCGAGCCACCGCCGGCGGGGCTCGTTCCGAATTGCCAAGAAGCCGGGGTCTTAGGGGTCCTCGCCGGAACCATGGGCATTCTTCAAGCGTCGGAAGCGATCAAGGAAATTCTCGGCATCGGCGAAACCATTGCCGATCGACTGGTGATCTACGACGCACTGGAGATGAAATTCAGAAAGGTCAGTCGTCCCAAAGACCCGGCCTGCCGCCTCTGCGGACCGGCACCGACGATCACCGATCTGAAGAGTGATTACACAGTCACCTGCACCATCTAGCCGTGGCGGATCTCGTCATTCCCCAACACATTCTCGACGGCATGGTCGCCCACGCCAGGGAACTCGATCCCTACGAATGTTGCGGCCTTCTGGCCGGAAGCAACGGAGCCGTCACCCATATCTATCGGATCAAGAATATCGTGGCGCTCGAGGGTGCCGAGAAATTGTCTTCTTTTGATCCGGCAAAAGCTGCGCACCTGGAACGACTCTCGCCGGCCGAACGCGCCGAGATCGCCTTCGTGATGGATATGCAGGATTTTTCTGCCGCGAAGAAAGATATTCGAAACAAAGGGCTTGAGCTTCAAGTCGTCTACCATTCCCATCCTCACGACCCGGCTCGCCCTTCCGTCACCGACATCAAGATCGCCACCGACTACGAGGAAATCTGGCCGAAAATCAACCTGCCCATCCCCGCCTACCTGCTCATCTCCCTCATGGAGAAGTCGAAACCGGATATTCGAGGCTACTGGATCAAGAGTGGGACGGTCACACCGGCGCACATCACGACCGCGATCTAAGTCTGGTCTATCCCGTTCATGTAATCTGTCTCGTCTATCCGGTTCAACCAGAGAAACCAGATGAACCGCACAGACCGGATCGACCAGACAAGCCCCGCTCGACAATTTCCAGTTTGTTTCCCGTTGTCCCCAATGCGATAATGGCCTCCTCATTGACCTCATAAGAAGGAGTGCTCGTCATGCCATACATGCGCACGACTTTTCTCTCAGGCCTTTTCAGTATCATCCTCCTCGGTCTGATCGCCACCCCTGGCTTGGCCGAGGACAAGAGTTTCTACAGCCCCATCATCAGTATCGACGGGGAAAAACATCGCATCCTGATTTCCACCCTCGGAGCCGTATTCTGGATCGACGTCCCGGATGCCGCCAAGCCGCACCTCGAGAAACTGCCGATCTCAGGCCTCGCGGATTTCGTCGTTGAGATGAGAGATGGCGGGCAAGCGCCCCTGCTGAAGAGCTGGAAAGTGAAGTCGGGGGAGACAAGCTGCAAGTACTTCGATGGAAGTACCTGCAAGTAGACGGAAGCAGGCAACCGTACGGATTGGCTACTCTGAACTACCCAGCATATCGTCGATGAGCGGGCGGTTGATGTCGGTGCAACCCAGACAGATCGTATCGAAAAGAAGGTCGTGGTTCGCCACAAAGTTCCTCGCGTCAGTTAAGTTGTCGGCTATGGCCTGGTCATAGCAGGTCTCGCAGAGCATCATCAACCCCCGCGAGACGGATACGGTTTTTCGTCCTATACTCCTGACCATTACGGCTTATACCGACCCTTTCTGCCTCGCCAGCCAAAAGTCTTCGGCTTCGAGATCGATTCCACAGACGCCACATTCATAGACCTTCTCGCCGGCCGGAAGTTGGATTTCCGTCCGATCGATTCGCCCACGGCAGACATGATAAAACCGCCCGCGCGCGTCTTCGTTATCCAGCGGATCACTTTCGTAAATCAGCACCATCAGCCGACTCTCCCTTCAAGTTACACTCAGTATACTGACGGACGAGATCTATCCACAACGGCCAGGCACTTTATTGCCCGTCAGGCGAGGCGAAAACAGCCTTGCAGGATGCTCAAAAAGGCCACTGATCTCACCCTCCAGCCCCGGCGGATATTTCACCCGCCCACCCTGAGCCTGCCAAGACAGCCTCTTCACCCTCGGCCGCGCCTTGCCGCAGGCAAGGCCGCGGCGAGTGAGGTAGGCTCAGGTTGAGGTCACGGTTGAGCGAAGACGTGACTTCGTTCATCTTAGCCTTGCCTCAGACCTAACCTTCCAATCACGCTGGCGGGCTTTTCCAGCATCCTGCTAGACCTGGAATTGGGCATCATAGAGCCGCGCATACACCCCTCCTCGCCCGATCAACGTCTCATGCGTCCCGTCTTCGACGACACGGCCGTGGTCCACGACAATGATTCGATCGACACCGTGGATGGTGGAGAGGCGATGGGCAATGATGATCGTCGTCCGTCCTTGCGTGAGATCGTCCAGGGCTTCACGAATCTTGACCTCGGTCTCCGTATCGATGTTGGACGTGGCCTCATCGAACATGACGATAGGAGGGTCTTTTAGGATCACGCGGGCGATCGACACACGCTGCCGCTGTCCGACTGAAAGCTTGACGCCTCGCTCTCCGATCCAGGTGTCGTACCCTTCAGGAAGCGACATGATGAAGTCATGCGCCCGGGCAACCTTCGCCGCCGCCTCAACCTCCTCCCGCCCGGCCAAGAGGTCCCCGTACAGGATATTCTCCCTCACCGTGCCATTGAACAAGAACGGCTCTTGCTGGACCAGCCCGATCTGGCTTCGAAGAAAGGCCAAGGGCAGATCGCGGATATCGTACCCGTCGATGGTAATGGCTCCTTCCGTCACATCGTAAAACCGCATCAGCAACTTGAGCGTGGTGCTCTTTCCCGCCCCGCTCGGACCGACAAGCGCGACGCGCTCTCCCGCGCGGACCGATATCGAGACGTCGGTCAAGATCGGCGCATCTGCTCGATAATGAAACCCGACGCGATCAAAGTCGACCTCTCCTCGTAACCGAATGGCTGGTACGTGAGCGTCCGGTCGATCCCTGACCTCCGGAACGAGATCGAGGACTTCGAACACCCGTTCGCTTGCGGCCAATGCATGCTGCAGCATGTGATTGACGGAGTGAATCTGATTGATCGGCACATAGAATAGCGCGAGATACGAAGTGAACATCACGAGTTCGCCCACGGAAAGACGGTGCTGCAAGACCTGCACTGTGCCGAACCAGAGGACCATGGCCCCGCCAAGACTCCCGATCAACATCATGCCGGGGGAGTAGTAGGACCAGAGGTACATGGCCTTCAAAGTATCTTGCCGGCAACGATCGCTTTTCCGGCTAAATCGCTCCTGCTCGTAGGGCTGACGATTGAAACCCATCGTCTCCCGGATGCCGGCCAGCACATCCTGCAAGAGGGCGTTTAGTTCGGCCGCTCCCTTTCGAATCACGCGATAGTGCCCATGGACCCGCTTGGTGAACAGCGCAGCTCCCACCACCAAGAGAGGAATCGGCACGAGCGCCAGCAGGGCCAGCTTCCAATTGAGCATGAACAGGACGATCATAATCCCGATCAGCGTCAGCCCGGCCGTAATGATCTCTTCGAGCCCGTCGACGAAGATGCGCTGCATGTGCTCTGTATCGTTCAACACCCGTGACATGATCTCGCCCGTCGGACGATTCTCATAGAAACTGATCGAGAGTCGTTGGAGCGCGGAAAATACCTGGACGTGCAGGTCATGAACAACTTGCTGCTCCAACCGATTATTGAGGCGAATCCGCATCGATCCACAGAAGTTTCGCAACAGATAGGCGGCACAGAGCCCGAGAAATACCCAGGTCAGGAGCTGCGTCTGACCGGCCTGAATCACGTCGTCGATGATCACTTTGATCAGCCACGGAGGAATCAATTCGAACGCGGTCGCCAAGCCGGCAAACAGGAAGGTGCCGACCACCATGGAACGGTGCGGGCTGAGGTACTGGAGCACTCGAAGCAGGGTTTTCACAAGCGCAGAATCTTCACGAGGAGTTAAATGGCGGAAACGGGATCGTGTCGCCAGTACTGATCAAATTCGGCAAGTTGCGTGAGCGTCGACATATCGGTCATCCGGTCCAGGAACAGCTTGCCGATGAGATGATCCATTTCGTGTTGGATACAGACTGCATAAAGACCGGTCGCTTCGAAATCCATCGATTTCCCGTCACGATCCAGCGCCTGCACCCTCACGACTGAGGGCCTCGTGACCTTTCCCCGCAACCCATCGACGCTTAAACAGCCTTCCCAATTTTCGACCTGCTGCGGACCATAGAAGACGATCTTGGGATTGATCAGGACGGTTTGGGGAAATCCATCGTCCCCTTCACAGCCCATCACGACCAGTTGAATCGAACGCGACACCTGGGGCGACGCCAGGCCGATCCCTGGTTCATCCAGCATCGTCTCAAACAGATCGTCGATGAATCGCTGCATTTCCTTCGTGCGAATATCGCGAGGATCGACCTTCGCCGCCATCTGGCGCAAGACAGGATTACCCAGCTTTGCAATCGTGAGAATTGCCATGGAACGTACCTATGATCCTTCTATCGCGCAATGAACAGGCTATGAGATGAGAGGAAGGGCTCACAAAATATAACATAGGGTTTTTCGCCCCCGCAAGGCGCCGAGCGGTCCACGTTGTGCGTTTCTCACCTGTCTCGCGCTTCACGCGTGCAGCCTGTCAGCGGGCACGCCCGGACCGCTTCGGATCCGGCATTTCGAAACTATCCTTCTGGCCGTTCCACCATTCCATCCACTCGACCGTCCACTCTTGACGGTCTTGTTTCGTCGACGTTTCCCAATCGTGGAATTCCGTTTCATGTCGGGTCAGAATCCAGAGCGACTGCACCGCCGAGAGGGCGACAAAACGCTCCTCATCGCCAACCATCCCGATCAGGATGGGTACCACCCTCTTCTCTCTGACATACCGGGACTCGAACGCGGCGGCCTTCCGAATCGTCGAATTCTGATCCTTGGCCATCACCTCGATCGCGTCCACGGCTTTGGCCGCATCCAATCGAACCGCCACTCGCAAGGCATGTTCGCGCACCCGCGGGATCTCGTTCGGCTCCTTGGCCGCGACAACGAGGGCCGGAACAGCCGAGGCCGCCTTCAGCATTGAAATCGTTTCAATGACATTGAAGCGAATGCGCGGTCCCGGCATGCTCAAACCTTTGACCAGCACCGGCACGGATGGTTCGCCGAGATGCACGAATTCCCCCATCGCCCAAAACTCTTGTTTACCTTCCAGCAATGGCAGGAGGGCTTCCGCCCGCTGAAGCTCTTCGGCCGTCAACGGTTTCGTATTCTGTGGGACGGATTCAGCAGCCTGCAGATCCTGCACCTTCGGAGGCGCCTCGTAGGGCACCTGAACCGGGATGGCCCATCCTTTCTCTCTTGGCTCAGCCCACAGGGTGTGAGCCATTCCCAACAACATCACCGCCACCAGGACGATCCCCCACCGACAAGAACCTCGTTGCTGCACGGTCATCTCCTTTCTCCTTCTCCATCATTCGCACTGCGGTGATGGACAATTTCATACAACACAGGCAAGACCACCAGAATCAACACCGCTGCCGTCAGCATTCCTCCCACCACGACTCGTGCGAGCGGTTTCTGCGCCTGCGATCCAATGCCTGTCGCAAGCGCGGCCGGCAATAACCCAATGGCTGCGCCCAGGGTCGCCATGAGAATCGGCCGCATCTGCACATCGGCCCCCTTCCGAACGGCCTCCCGAAGGGTCAGCCCCGTGCGCCGGAAATCTTCAATCCGGGAGATCAACAATACCCCACCAAGGATGGCCACCCCAAGCGTCGAAATGACGCCGACCGCGGCCGAGATACTGAAGTTTGTATCAGTGGCCACGAGCGAGAGCACGCCTCCTACGAGCGCGAAGGGGACGGCACTCAAAACCAGGAGAGCATTCTTGATCGAATCGAAGGTGGTGTACAACAGAAACAAAATGATGACCAGACTGATCGGCACCACCATCGCCAATCGGCTTTGTTCTTCTTTGAGCTGATCGTATTGACCCGCCCACTCCATCCGATAACGTTGGGGAAGACTCACCTCCTTGGCCAGACGAGCTTGAGCCTCTTCAACGGTACTTTGGAGATCGCGATCCCGCACACTGAACTTAATCGGAATATACCGCTCGTTGTTCTCGCGATAGATAATGAAGGCGCCGGTCTGGGTCGTGATTGAAGCCACCTGCTTCAAGGGAATCCGTGCCCCATTCGGGGTACTGACCAGGATATTGCCGATCGCGTCGACATCCTGCCGAAACTCCGGAAGAAACCGGACTACGAGATCGAACAACCGTTCTCCTTCATAGACCTGCGTGACAGCCTGCCCCCCAACCGCAGCCTGTACCACGGCATTCACATCCGCCACTTGCAGTCCATAGCGCGCGCTCGCCTCACGGTCGACCTGAATCAACAGATTCGGCTGCCCTATGAGACGGAAGACCCCCAGATCTTTCACCCCACGAATCTGTCGCATGACATGCTCGATCTCGACGGCCTTCGCCTCCATGGTCTTCAGATCAGCCCCGAAGAGTTTGATGGAGTTCTCTCCCTTCACCCCCGACATGGCTTCTTCAACATTGTCCTGAATCACCTGTGAAAAGTTGAAGATGATTCCAGGAATGTCCTTCAGCCGCCCCTCGATTTCTTCGATCAGCGCATCCTTACTCAACCTGGGACGCCATTCCTTTTCCGGCTTGAGATTGGCCAGAAACTCGGCATTGAAAAAACTCGTGGGATCGGTGCCGTCGTCCGGACGACCCAGCTGCGACACAATGGTCGTGACTTCGGGAGACTCCCGGAACAGCCGGCGAATCTCGCTCGTCAACTTTGCTGCCTGGGCGAAGGAAATATCCACGGGCATCGTGGCACGAACCCAGAGGTTCCCCTCTTCCAGCGCCGGCATGAACTCCCCTCCCATCGACTTCAGCGCCACACCGGTCAGTGCCAGCAGCCCGACACAGGCGCCGACGACGACAGCCCGATGATCTAACGCCCACTCTAAGACACCGTTGTAGGAACGACGAACCACTCGCACGATCGCTGTATCTTCCTCACTGATCGTCCCCTTGAGCAGGAAGGAACAGAGTACAGGAGCCAGCGTAAAGGCCATCAGGAGCGCGCCCACCAAGGCAAACCCATAGGTGATCGACATCGGCGCGAAGATCTTCCCCGGCACACCCGTCATCGTAAAGAGCGGAATGAACGCCACCACGATAATCGCCGTGGAATAAAAGATGGGTTGTCCGACCTGACGGGCGGCCCGCACGATCTGCTGGTGGACCGTCAAGTCATGGGTCTTCCCATGCGCCAGATGAAAAAAGATGCTCTCCACCATGATCAGCGTGGCATCCACGATAATTCCGAAATCGATGGATCCGAGCGAGATCAAATTCGCCGACTGCCCAATGGAAACCATCATTCCAAAGGTAAACAACAGGGACAGCGGGATGGTCAAGGCCACAATCAGAGCTGCGCGCAGATGCCCCAGGAATACGAACAAGATGATAAAGACCAAGACCATGCCGCTGATGAGAATGTCCGTGACCGTCTCAACCGTCGTATGAATCAAGGCCGTGCGATCGTAGAATGTTTTGATCTTGACGCCGGAAGGCAACTTCCAGGTGTTGAGGTCCTCAACCTTGCCTCGAACCTTATCGAGGACATTCAGCGCCTTGTACCCCCGCTGAAGCAGAATGACGCCTTCAACCACATCGTCGCGATCATCGATGCCGACCTTGCCCAAACGCACCCGCGGACCCACCGCGACCTTCCCCAGAGTTTTGACGAAAATCGGTGTCCCCTCTTTTTCGGCCACCACCACGTTTTCGATATCCGCGATCCCGTTGATGAGGCCCAGGCCGCGAATGTTGTAGTTCTGCGCCCCGATGGTCAAATAGTTGCCTCCGACATTGGCGTTGCTATTGGTCAAGGCGGACATGACCTGCGACAGATTGACGCCGTAGCTGATCAATCGTCCCGGATCGATATCGACGTGATATTCTTTAGTCGTCCCCCCGAATGCCGTCACGTCGATGACACCGGGAATGCGGCGGAACTCCCGGCGGACCTGCCAATCCTGAATCGTCTTTAAATCCGTGAGTGTGGTCTCGCCGGCCCCCGTGAGTTCATACCGGTAGATTTCGGCAATCGCCCACCAGGGAGACAGAGACGGCGCCGCCCCCGGAGGCAATTGCACCGAACCCAGCCGGTTCAGTACTTCCTGACGGTCGCGAAAGATGTCCGTATGAAAATCAAAATAGATCTTGATGTCGCTCAACCCGAAGATCGAAAGCGAGCGAACATCCGTGAGGCCTGGTGTGCCATTGAGTGCAACCTCGATGGGAATCGTGATTTGGCGTTCGATCTCTTCGGCTGACCACCCCGGGTACTGGGTAATCAACTCCACCATCGGCGGCGAGGGATCGGGATAGGCGACGATATCGAGTACATGAAAGGCGTAGAGCCCGCCGAACAGGAGGAGAAAACCCAGGACACAGACCATGACCCGCTGGACCAGAGAGAGTTCAACGATTCTGGCTATCATGCGGTGCGATTAGATTCCAATTCGAAGGAGGAGAACCACCACGTGGAGACGCTAGCCTTTGACTTCCTGCCCCTTGATCAAGACCGCGCCTTTGGTCACGATGCGTTGTCCCGATGTCAGGCCTTCCAAGACCCGCACCTGATCCGGTGAAATCGTACTCACTTTGACTTCCCGCTTGACATATTGGTCGGCACCTTCGACGACGTACACAAACTGTTTCCCATCCGCTTCCAACACCGCTTCGCGAGGAATCATCAGCAGCGGTGTGGACTCTCCGACCTGGATATGGAGGCGCGCGAACATTTCCGGCTTCAGTCGATGATCTTTATTATTGACCCAGGCACGCAGCTTAATCGTTCTGGACGTCGGGTCCACCACGTCGCCGATGGTGGCAACGGTCGCGGGGAAACTCACGTCAGGATAGGCCTCCACGCTGACCTTCGCAAACTGCCCCTCTTTCACCAGGGCGAGATCCCGTTCATACACATCCGCCACCACCTGCAGCATATCGAGGTCGGCTACCGTGAACAGGACCTGGCCGGAATCCCCCCCGATCGACTGTCCAGGCGTCACGTTCCGTTCCACGACAATCCCGGTCAAGGGACTCTTCATTTCGAATCGCGATGTGATCTTTTGTCGCTCGAGCGGTTTCTCCAATTCCTGTGCGGGAACCCGCAACGACAACAACCGTTCTTTCGCACGGCGGAATTCCGCCCGCGCCTTGGTCAATTCGTTCTCCGCTTGCTTGAGGTCCTTCAACGGCAGCGCTTTATTCTCATACAGGTCCTTGGCCAAGTCGCGGGCGCGTGTCGCGTATTGAAGATCAGAATCTTCTTTGACGTATTCCGAATAGGCTTGGGCAATTTCCTGGCTGTCCAACACCAACAGCACACTCCCTGCCTGCACACGCTCGCCCAAACGCGCCCGCACCTCGAGCACCCGCCCTTGGAGCGGGGAGGAAATTCTGGAATAGAGATCTTCCCCATAGGCGATCTTTCCGGCCAAGCTGAGGTCATGAGCCCCCGACCCGAGTTCGACGAGAGCCGTTTCTACCCGCGGATGCGACTCCGCGGCCGATCCGGCTATCTGAGGTGGCGTCGTGGCGGCATTGGAATGCTCGCCTCTCCCGCAGGCAGAGAAAACCAGACAGGCTATGACTAGGAAGTTTAAGGCTAGAGGTACGAGGGCAGAGGCCACTGCGTCACCCCTCCAACCTCCAACGACCATCGTCCTCCGCTCAGCCTTTGCCTCAACCTTGACCTGGCTCTTCACGACGTGATCTCCTGCCCCACGGCGCTTTCTAACTGAAAGAGCTGATGCTGATAGCTAAACAAGGCTTCGATATAGTTTTGCTGAATGGTCCGTGAGGTGCGCGCGGCATCGAGCAAATCGAGAATCGTCGCGCCGCCCCGTTCATAGGCCCGTTCGACGATCGTAAAGGTTGAGCGGGCATCTTCCAACACTCCACCGACGTAGGCTTCGACCAATCGTCGACTCTGTAGCAGGTTCCGATAGGCGACTTCCACTTCATTTTCAACTAGATTGACGGTCTTATTCAAGTCGGCCTCGGCGGTCTGGACTGCGACCTCCGCCTGTCGTATCCCGCCCTGATTCCGATTAAACAATGGCAAGGGCACCCCCAGGTTGAGAGCCCACTGCTGGGGATTATCGGGCCCCTGCGGCCCCTGGACGGCATACCCGGCCCCGATCGTCACGTCGGGGATGCGGTAGGCCTTCGCGAGCTTCAGGTCGGACTCGCGTTGCGAATAGGTAAACCGCCTCGCCTTGATATCGGGGCGAAGATCGAGCGCGACCGTGCGGAGCTTGTTGATGTCAGGATCGATGCGCCGAAAATCTAAGTCCGTCGTCAATTCCAGCGTCGTGTTCGGCGACAGCCGCAAGAGCTGTCGAAGATCTCCACGCGCCGTCTCTCCTTCCTGCAACGATTGAATCACCTGCGATTGAAAATCGACCATCTGCAATCTGATACGAATGAGGTCGACCTCCGCAATGTACCCCTTCTTAAACCGAATCGTATTGATATCGAGAATACGGGCAAAGCGGTCTCGATTCTCTTCGGCCAAGGTCAGGCGCCGCTGAGCCAACTGGATACGGTAATACGTGTCCTTGACGGTGAACCCTAATTGGCGCACGGCATCTTCAAACGCCGCTTCCGCCGACTGGCTGCCATAACCCGCGCTTTCAATCCGGTAGCCGCGCTTTCCGGCCAATTCAAACAACTGCTGGATTTGGCCGGAAAGCGCCCCGCTCTTCGATAACGTCCGCCCTTGTGTAAACGAGCTGACTGTTCCGATCGTCGCCACAGGATTGGGAAAGAGGGCCGCGGTGATCTGCTGTCCCTTGCTGTACTCAATCCCGTATTTAGCGATGAGCACATCAAGGTTTTGGCTGAGGAACAATGCCAGCGCGTCGTTCACGCTGAGACGAAGAGCCTTCGATGCCATAGTGGCCTGTTCAGGAGCCGAAGATGGCGAGGCCGCGCTGGAGGGATATGCAGAAAAGCTCAGAACGCTGAGAACTATGATGTAGCAGATTGAACGCAATCGTCGATCCCCAAACACAGATAATCTCCCGCATAAATCACTGCACGGGTGAGGGTGTGAGTACAAATCACCGCACCATCCTCTCAACCGAATTTGCATTATACAGCGTATATGAAACGAAGCAAAGAACCTCTTGATAAATAAGTACTTAGCAGGCGTCTGCACGTAGACCCACTGAGTGAAGAGGGAACGCCGCCGAGGAAAGGGCTCGTCCCTGGGAAAAGAGGCTGTCTTGGCAGACTCTTTACCCGGCGACGCGCCTTGTCCCAAGCAAGGCCGCAGCTCCGCGACTGACCCTCGCACGTTTCACGCCTCACGTTTCACGGTTCCTCTGAACGATGCAAGAACGCTGTTGGCGGACTATTTCAGCATCCTATTAGTGCATCTTCAACTCCGTCCAGGCGCGGTCATAAATCCGCAGCGCGTCGCCCACGTCGGTCATCCATTCCAGTCGAGGAAGCAGATCGATTGGTGGGTAGATGGCTGGATTGTCCAAGATACGCGCAGGCACGAAGGGCCTGGCCGCTTTGTTGGCCGAGGCAAAGAGCAGCCGTTCCGATGTGCGCGCCGCCACATGTGGATCCAACAGATAATTGATGAACTGCGTCGCCAGCTCTTTCCTGGGAGATGACTTAAGCACGACCAGGCAGTCCGCCCACAAGGTGCCGCCTTCTTTCGGCACCACATAGCGGATCGACGGCCGATCCAGCATCGCGCGCGCAACCGGCCCTCCCCATCCGTGCGCCAAGACCACATCACCTGACGCCAGAAGCTGGTCGTAGTGCTCGCTGGCATAGGCCTTCACCAGCGGTTTCTGGGCCAGCAATCGAGTTTTCGCCTCCTCGATCAGCACTCGATCCTTTGTATTCATGGAGGCCCCCATCAACCGGAGGACCGCCCCAAACACTTCTCGTTGATCATTCAACATGCTGATCTTCCCTCTGTAGCGGGGATCCCACAGCACAGCCCAACTGTCCGGCGGCGTCGAGACGACGGCTGAGTCATACCCGATCCCGACCGTGCCCCAGAGATAGGGAATCGCATAACGGTGCGTCGGATCGAATGGAAGGCGTTGGAGATGGTCTTCCAGCGTGGCTGCGTTAGGCAGCATCGCGGGATCGAGGTCAGCGACCAGTCCCTGCTGAATCATGATCGCCGCCATGAAGTCCGACGGCACCGCGACATCGTAGCCTGTGGCTCCTCCCTGGAGTTTTGCCAGCAACTCTTCGTTGCTACTGAATGTGTCCACGACGATACGCACCCCATGGCGTCGTTCGAACTCAGCCAGCAGCTCGGGGCCGACGTAATCTGACCAGGTGAAGTAGTGGAGCGTCTTCTGTTCCGCATCCCCGGTGGTCCGTTGACAGGCCACGGTCCCGCAGAACAGGAACACCAGCAGGCAGAGTGAAAGCCCTATCCCTTTGCTACGCACGCACGTCCTAACGTCGTTGTAAGAGGAGAGAGAGCCCGATCAAACCCATGGACGAGATCACGAACAGCGCCGACAGGGCGTTGATCTCGGGAGACATGCCGGACTTGATCATGGAATAGACTTTCAGCGGCAAGGTCGTCGCCCCGGGACCGGCGGTAAAGAACGTGACGATGAAGTCGTCGAGCGAGATGGTAAAGGCCATGAGCCCTGCCCCGAGAATCGCCGGCCTAAGCAGCGGGATCGTCACATGACGCAACGCATCCCAGTAGGAAGCCCCGAGATCCGCCGCGACCTCCAACAGCCGTGGATCCAACTTCCTGAGGCGCGCCCGCACGATGATCATCACGACCGGCACGTTGAACAACGCATGGCCCAGAATCACCGTCGTAAGACTTAGCGGCACCTGCATCAGCACGAAGAACAACAACAGCGAGACCCCCATCATCACTTCCGGAATCACCAGCGGGATCAGCATCGCCTGTTCGATCTGACGCTGCCGTCGCCCTGACAGACCTTCCAGCCCCACCGCGAGGCAGACTCCAAGCATCAGCGCGAGCAGCGTCGAGACCGTCGCCACCCACAGGCTGTTCGCCGCGGCAGCAAGCAGCGCCTGGTTTGCCCATAATGTGCGATACCACTGCAACGACCACCCTTGCCAGGTTGCAGAAAGACGCGATGCATTGAACGAAAAGAAGATCAGCACCGCGATGGGACCATAGAGGAACAGCAGATTCGCCAGGCTCAGACGCCACAACCAGCCACCAGCCTCTTTCATGACTCATGCTCCCGCTGGGAGAGTGGTTTCGCTGTGCGAAGCGACCAGCTCATCATGCCTACCACACAGAGCATCAGCACACAGGAGATGGCGGCGCCGAGCGGCCAATCGCGCGCAACCAGAAACTCATGCTGAATGAGATTCCCGATCATCATGCTTCGGGCACCCCCGAGAAGATCGGGTGTGAGAAACGCCCCCAGCGAAGGAATAAAGACGAGGAGACAACCGGCTATGACCCCCGGCCTGGTGAGCGGCAGAATGATCCGCCAAAATACCGCCCAGCGCGTCGCGTAGAGATCCCACGCCGCTTCGACCAACGTGCGATCCATCCGTTCGAGCGCCACATAGAGCGGCAACACCATAAAAGGCAGATAGCCGTAGACCAGTCCGATCACGACAGCGGTATTGGAATAGAGCAGCTCGATCGGTGCGGCAATCAATCCCAGCTTCAGCAACAGGGTATTGAGCAGGCCTTCTGTGCGCAGGATAAACATCCAGGCGTAGGTACGAACGAGGAAGTTCGTCCAAAACGGAATCATGACCAGCAGCAACCAGATCCTCTGTCGTCCCGGTGCCGCCCGCGCGATATAGTAGGCCAAGGGGAACCCCATGATCAGACAGAGCAGGGTCGTCCCAGCGGCCATGAGGATCGATTGGCCAAGAATACGGGCGTAGAGAGGATGGAGAAGATCGAGATAGTTCGTCAGGCTGAACGACCAGACGATCCCGCCATAGGTTCCACGACCGGCGAAGCTGATGACGACGACGAGGCAGAGAGGCACAAAAAACAAGAGCCCCATCCAGAGCAGACCCGGTCCGAGGAGCCACCAGGAAACAGTTCTCCCCGAGGACTCCGCCCATCCGGCAGGAGAAGGGATCTTCATTCGATCAACACCACGGCATCGGAGACCTGCCAGCGAACGTGGATGGCATTGCCGCGCACGAGCCCGTTTCGACCGGACTCGTCGTTCGGAACGCGCACGTTCCAGACCAAACGCTCACCGAGCCGCACCATATAATGTCGATCGCTTCCACTATAGAGCACTTTGTCGACTGAGGCGGCCAGGCTCTGTTCGCCGCTCAGGCCCCGTGCCTCCGTTGAGAGTCGAAGCCGTTCGGGTCTCAGCAAAACAGTTACCGCACTTCCCTCTCGCACTGGAGTATGAATCGGCAGAACGATCCGGATCTCTCCGGTGAGATCCGGAGACTGCACCAACGCTCGGTCTCCGTCGATGCGTCGTACGATGCCGCGCAGCTCGTTCGAAACCCCGATAAACCGGGCTACAAATGCCGTGGTCGGCGACTCATACAGATCCTGTGGACTTCCGATCTGCAACACACGTCCCTGATGCATGACCGCCACACGGTCAGACATGGTCAGGGCCTCTTCCTGATGGTGGGTGACGCACACGAACGTACAGCCGGCGCGTTCCTGAATGGATTTCAGCTCAACCTGCATCTCCTGCCGGAGTTGTTGATCCAATGCCGAGAGCGGTTCGTCCAGCAAGAGAACAGCCGGCCGATTCACCAAGGCACGGGCCAACGCCACGCGCTGTTGCTCCCCCCCGGACAACTGGGCCGGCAAGCGTTCCTCTTTCGAGGTGAGCTTCACCATGTCCAGAGCAACACGGACGCGGGACGTGATCTCGCCGCGCGGAGCCCCCTGCATCCGGGGACCGAACGCAACGTTCTCCGCGACCGTCAAATGGGGAAAGAGGGCATAGGATTGGAATACGAGGTTCACGGGGCGACGATTCGGCGGAACCGCCTCCATCGAGCGGCCATCGATTCGAATGGTCCCCTCATCCGGCGTTTCGAATCCTGCGATCATACGCAAAACGGACGTCTTCCCCGCTCCGCTGGGACCGAGGAGCGAAAAGAACTCCCCACGCCGTACGGACAATGACACATGGTCGACGGCCAACGTGGCACCATGACGCTTCACCAAAGATGCAATGTCGATGCTCGTTGGTTGGTCAACCATCCAGATCCATTTGAATATCGCCGGACCGAACGGCTCGGGGGCTAAAAGTACTGGACCACGGGATCGGTACGAGAGCTGTAATGTGGGAGAGCTTGTTCACGATCCTGCGACGGTGGACTCGAGGGTAGGGATCGACGGCACGAGGTCACCAGGTAGAAGTTCAGAAGTCGAGTCCTGCCTTGGAATTCGAGTCACGGAGATGCTTGCGGACCCGGACTTGCTCGTGGTGCTTGCGCAGCAACTGACGCCGAATGACATCGCGATCCTCAGCTACGATGCGCACCAATCGATCGACATCCTCCGCATGCTCGCGAACCAATTCGGACAACTTTGCCATTTGGCTTTCAAGATGTTCTAACCGCCAGAGCGCATCTTTACTGCGGTCCATTGCCGGCTTCTGGACAGGCTTCTGTTTCACCAGCGACGTAACCAGTACATCCCGCTTCATGTTCATGCTCACTCCTTTGCTCGAATGCTCACGGATATTCCAGGCTGTCCCGAGTAGTATCGTCTCACATTCTCGCGATGTCAACGAGTCTGCTTTCTTTCTATTTCTTCAGCGTCCTGCTACAATTCGCGGCTATGCCGAACATTTTCACCATGGTGCTGGCCGGCGGCAAGGGCGAACGTCTCCAGCCTCTCACCGAACATCGGGCCAAGCCGGCTGTTCCCTTTGGCGGGAAATATCGCATTATCGATTTCACGCTCAGCAATTGCCTGAACTCCGGGCTTCGAAAAGTCGCCGTCCTCATCCAGTACAAGTCACACTCGCTCGACCGTCACATCCGCACAGGCTGGAACATCCTCAACGCCGAACTCGGCGAATTCATCGCCTCGATTCCGCCCCAACAACGGATCAGCGAAGAATGGTATCAAGGCACCGCCGACGCGGTCTATCAAAACCTTTTCCTGCTCGACACCGAACAACCGGACTATGTACTCATCCTCGCCGGCGACCATATCTACAAGATGAACTATATGGAGATGTTCCATTGGCTGATCGCCAAAGGCGCCGATGCCGTGGTCGGCGCGATCGATATTCCGATCGAAGAGGCCCATCGATTCGGCGTGATCCACGTGGATGAGGATCTTCGGATTACGGACTTCATCGAGAAACCGGCTCACCCGCCGTCTATCCCCAACGATCCGACCCATGCCTTTGCCTCGATGGGCATCTATCTATTTCGCACCAGCATTCTCCGCGAACACTTGATGGCCGATGCCCAGGAGGGTGGCAAACACGATTTTGGAAGGAACATCATCCCACGGATGATTCGCGATCAACGCGTCTATGCCTTCAATTTTGTCGACGCGAACAAAAAGAGCGTGAAATATTGGCGGGACATCGGCACCTTGGACGCGTACTGGGAAGCAAACATGGACCTCGTGACGGTGGACCCTCAGTTCAATCTCTACGACCAGCACTGGCCGATTCGAACCTATCAAGGGCAATATCCACCGGCCAAATTCGTCTTCGCGCAAGACTATCAGGGAGGCAGAATGGGAGTAGCATTGGACTCCATTATCTGCGGCGGCTGCATCGTCTCCGGCGGCCGGGTGCAGAACTCGGTGCTCTCACCGAACGTCCGTGTGCAGGACCACGCGGACGTGCGTGAATCGATTGTCATGGAAAACGTCGTCATCGGCGAACAGAGTCGGATCAGGAGGGCCATCATCGACAAGGATGTCATCATCCCGCCCAAGTCGGAAATCGGGTACGACCGACAGGCCGACGCCCAGCGATTTACCGTCACCGAATCCGGCTTGGTCGTGATTTCAAAGGGAATGAAACTGCATGCCTCCCTCGATCCATCCGGTTGATCTGATTATCGCCCTTCGCGAGAAGCACTTGACCCCTGCCATCGTGTTCCTCACATCGCGCCGTGCGTGCGATGAAGCGATGCAGGCCTTCGACCATAGCCACATCCTCCTCCCGCCGTCTCGTCAGCAGGCGATCGCCACCGTGCTGGAAAAGGTGATCGCCCAATATCCCAGCATCGCCGAACACCCCCTCATCCCGACCGTCCAGCGCATCGGCGTGGCCGCGCATCATGCAGGCCATCTGCCCTCGTGGAAAATCGCGGTTGAGGAACTAATGCGGCATGGCTGTCTCGATGCCGTCTTCGCCACGACCACACTGGCCGCCGGGGTCGATTTCCCTGCGCGAACCGTCATCATCACGCAGTCCAGCATTCGCAAGTCACGAGACTTCATGGACTTGACGATCGGCGAGGTGCAGCAGATTGCCGGCCGCGCGGGACGCCGCGGAAAAGATCTCGTAGGCTTCGCCATCGTCACCCCCTCGCCCTACATCGATCTGAACGTGCTGACCAAAGGCTTCACCGGCCATCCGGAGGCGATCAACAGCCAATTTCTCATTAGCTATCCGATGGTCTTGAATCTCCTCAAGGCACATCCCCTGGATCAAATCCAACCGATCCTCGCCAAAAGCTTTGCGCAATTTCAGCTCAACCAGCGCGCCGAAGTCTTGGAACGCAAGTTGGACGATCTGCGCGATCAGATGGAACCGTTCGGGCCGCGCGTCTGCACCGACTGGATCACAGAATGGCAGACCTTCGACCAGGTCCGCCGCCAGAAATCGCACCGTGCCCCCGTCAGGAGACACGAACCACCGGAAGTCGCGGCACGGTTTCACTTTCTCACCCCCGGTCGCGTGGTAGGGTTCGCCCGTGGCCGAGGCGTCGTCCTGCGACAATACCGTAGCAAGGGACAGAAGAGCCCGATGATCACGGCACTGCGTCAGGGCGGAGGCATTACCGAATCGCCCGCCTCCACGGTAACCGAGGTATCCGACCGTATCCTCGACTGCGTGGACGCGCCGGTCTATCCCTGGTGCACGCCGGAGAGCGTGGAAGAATTGCTGCAGCACTTGGAAGAGTTGCCGACCAGGCTGCCGGAGCTTCCTATCCTGATTCCAAAAGACAATGAACCGATTCCTGACGCCGTCGTGCAAACCCTCGGCGACTTTGCCTGTCCAACCTGTCCTTCGCGTTCAGCCTGTCAGAGGGACTATCCCCTCGCCTCCAAGCTTCGGCAGGAACAGCACCGGCACCTCAAATCGATCCAGGCTCTGCGCACAAGTCTCTGGCACCGGTTCCAGGAGAAGATCGACGTCCTGCAGCAGTTCGGCTACCTCACGCCGACAGCCCATCTGACCGAAGACGGCGAATGGGCCAGACTCATCCGCATCGACCACTCGCTGCTCATCACGGAATTGCTGCGTGCCGATGCGTTCAACGGAGCCGATCCCGCGATGCTGGCCGCCGTCATGTCCAGCATCGCCCACGACGACGATCGCCCGGGCGCCTTTCCTCGCGTCAGTTCAGGATTGGCTTCATTGTTGGGGCAGGTTCGTAAACTGGCTGCGTCGCTTTCACCGCACGAAGATCCCCCGCTTTTGCGAGCCGACATCGCTGCGGTAACGGAACGGTGGATCGGCGATCCCTCACTCACCTGGATCGGCCTCTGTAAAAACACCACGATGGCTGAAGGCGATATCTACCGCCTCTTGGCGCGAACCTTGGAATTCCTCTCACAACTCCACACGCTCAAGGGTACGCACCCCGGATTAGCAGACAGCGCCTCACGGGCCATCGCCGCCCTGCGCCGTGGCGTGCTGGAGGAATTGCCGTGAGAAAAGACGTGAGGGGTGAGGGGTGAGGCATCAGGCGTAAGGGGTCAGACTCAGGTCGAGACGAAGCCAGCGGCATCCATCGCTTCAGGCCAAACAGAGAAACGATGACTACCGAAGAACTCGAACAACTCCTGGTTCAACAACCGATCGCGCTCTTGCACCGTCTTGCGCGCGGGCGCGTCCAGCGACATTTTCGGGCGGGCAAACGCCGCTTGATCGAGGTCTTGCTGCGCCACTCCGCCGAAAATCGCGCTGGTTTTGAGTCCGATCTCTTGACCTTGATCGGCGAGCGACAGACTCGCCCCGCTCCACCCCCTCAACAGACCCCCGCCGCTCGGAAACCGAAGCCCTCGGCACCGCCACGTCGCGCCCCACATAAGCCGGTTGAACCGGAATCCCAGGAACCGGCCATTACCCTCTCCAGCTGGCTGGAGGGACTGGGAGTGCCGCCATCGAAGACGTTTGTCCCGGATGCCTGGCAGGATGACGCCATCGCCAAACTGAGAGAAGGTGACGTGGTCGTGAGCGTCCCCACGGGAAGCGGAAAGACCTATGTTGCGGTCGAAGCGGCCCGCCGTGCCATCGCGGAGAACCGGACGGTCATCTACACGTCCCCCCTCAAGGCCCTCTCGAACACGAAGTACACGGAGTTTTCGAAAATATTCGGGGCAGACCAGGTCGGCATTCTGACCGGCGATCGGCGAGACAACGGGCAAGCACCCCTCCTGATTATGACGACGGAAATCTTGCGGAATCTGCTCTACGACGCAGGAGGCGGTGAAATCGACGTTCGCTTGGACACGTTAGGCCTGGTGATTTTGGACGAGTCTCAATATATCGCAGATCCCGAACGGGGTGTCGTCTGGGAAGAAACGATCATCTTCTGCCCGAGTCAAGCACGACTGCTCTTGCTCTCGGCCTCGATCGGCAACCCGCACGACATTGCCGAGTGGCTCACCTCGATCAGACCGACTCCCTGCCACTTGATCCGCCACAGTACGCGCACGGTCCCGCTTCGCGCGGGCTACCTACATCCGAACGGCAAGCTCACGCCGCTCTTCCGCACCGTCGGCATCCCTCACGGCCATCCAGGCCATCTTCACCCAGAGGCCAAACGCCTCTTTCTTCAATACGAAGACGAGACGCTGCCGTCAGGACGCCGTCGCTGAAATCAAGGAAGAGTGTTCTGCCAGGGTATTGAAAAACAATATAGATACTAGGGAGGCGACCCGAGAACGCCGCCGGCGGCCTTTTCAACAGCCTGACTAGAAGATAAGGCTAAGACCGGCCGTTACCCCCTGTCGAAGGGATTGAAACTCGGTGAGGGAAAAAGAATCTGAAGATCCGACGACCGGATGGGTGGTGAGATGACCGCTGAGCACACGGTTGTAATACAGGCGATAGCCCGCATTGGCAGCCAGGTTCCTGGTGATCATGACTCGAACACCGACGTCGACATCGGCTCCCACCCCATATCCCGTCATCGAGAAGCTCGGGTTTTGTTGGAGATCGCTCCTTAAGTGATGCTGGTCTTTGTTGTCAAGCACACTGACGGGGATCAAGGCTACCGTCCCCTGAAGGCTGAAGCGCCTCGTTAGTCGATACTCCGTTGAAGCGCCCACGCGGAGCGAATGCCAGTTCGTCGTGTTGGTGATCACGGTTTGACCTTGATTGCTGCTGGTTCCAGCTGCGGCACAGGTTAAGCCCGGTATCGCGCTTGGATCACAGACGACCTGTCCGATGCCCACGGCCTGATATTCCGTATGCCAATATTGGTAGCCTCCGAATACGTCGAGAAAGCCGCGGTGGTTGGCGAACTCGGTGACCCGGCCGCCAAGATCGGCATTGACGTACCACATGTTGTTCCCCGGGATATTGCTGATCGTGCTCGAAAACAGCCGCTGCCCAGTGCCATAATCGTTATCCGTCAGGCGCCCACCACCGATATCCGCAACACCTACATTCAGCCGGCCAAACATCTTTGAGGAAAACCAGTACTTCCCCGCCAGGTCAATCACATTTGTGCCGACATCTTTATAGGTTAACTTTGACGTCGGATTCCCCAACCCGGCTACGGAAGAGGCATTGTGCGCCCAGCGTGTATCTCCTGTGCTGATCCACGTTCCGATGGAAAAATCGAATTTTTGACGTGATTCTGTGATGGATTCCTGCGCCGCTGTAGGCTGAACACTGCACGCCAGGCCTACGATCGTGAGCCACCCCCACAGCACAGCTACGGATGCCCGGCGAGTCCACCCAGTCATCGTCTCGCGCCCCCCCGTTGAATCACCACCGTATCCACACACCGTTGCACCGAGTCAGGCATGACCCGCTGGCAGGCGGCCCGAATCTCCTCTTCAACATA
Source organism: Nitrospirota bacterium (assembly GCA_018971525.1). Taxonomy (GTDB): domain Bacteria; phylum Nitrospirota; class Nitrospiria; order Nitrospirales; family Nitrospiraceae; genus Palsa-1315. The sequence continues at coordinate 27,995 of JAGXAR010000020.1, read as the reverse complement.
TGTCCGTTGAAGATAGGCGGAGAGCCACACGAGCCAGGAACCAAACGCAAACACTACCACAATGCCGACCACCCACTGGAGAGCAAACTTTGCCCCACGCGACCAACGTTGGGAGCCCTCTTTTTCGCGGGATTCATCTTGCACGACATGCAGCAATGACATTGATTATCCTCTCTCTGAGAGAAACGCCGCCGGACAAACCAAACCCATACGATCCTACCCGTGAGCAAGAATCCTGCACATTCTTTTCCGCATTTTTCCCATTCCGTGCCGCCCTGCCCGACTGGCATGAGCCCTTATATTCAGCGCGATCCCCAACACGCCAGGCCCTGACCGCATCACACCTGTCCGGCCAATCGTGTCATAGACCGGCTGATTCTCCGTACAGTCCTGAGAATCGTCCACAGAAGCCAGTTCCTGGCTGTTGGAACAACAAGATCGGATTTGCGCGATGTTCTAACAAGAACCTAAACCTAATTTTTTGGCACAGCGCTTGCTCAAGTTCTAACAAACGTTGATGTGAGAATGAGCGACACACCATTCTCGAATGTGCCCTCACTCACTTGATCACCCATGATAGGGCGACACAAGATGATACTATCCAAGGCTCTGGTCAAACACACAGGCTGGATCGTCGCAGGAATGGTTGGCTTGCTTCTCCCTGCCGGAGAAATATCGGCCTTCCCCTATTCCCCCACCACTCTCACATTTACTGCCGCGCAAGGAACAACCAGTCCTCCCGCGCAGACGGTGACCCCCAATTCCGTGGACATCTGATTAAGCCACAGTCGTCCTCGCTTCGAACTCGGCCGGGGAGTCATAGTCGAGGGTCGAGTGACGGCGCTTGCCGATTATAGAACACCTCATGTACTCAAAGATGTCCTGTATCGCGTCTGCACGGGTCGCGTAGTGCCGATGGTACACGAGCTCGCGCGTGAGTGTCCCGAAGAAGCTTTCGACACAGGCGTTGTCCCAGCAGTTGCCGGTGCGGCTCATGCTGGTGGTGATACCGTGCTCACCGAGCAGACGCTGGTAGCGCGTAGCAGCATACTGACTCCCGCGATCCGAGTGGTGCAGGAGCCCGGGCCGTGGGCTTCGGTTTGCCAGCGCCATCGTGAGGGCCTGCTCGGCCAGTTCCCCGGTCAGCCGGTGGCCCATCACCCAGTCGATCACGAGGCGCGAGTACAGATCGAGGACCACGGCCAGGTAGAGCCAGCCCTCGGTGGTCCACACGTCGGTGAGGTCCCCGGCCCACACCCGATTCGGAGACTCGACCGTGAACTGGCGACGGAGGGTGTTCGCCGCCACGGGGAACCGATGCTGGGACTGGGTGGTGGCACGCCACTGCTTCACGGTCTTGGTCCGGATGCCGTCCTGGCGCATCAGCCGGGCGACGCGATGCTCGCCGACACCGTGCCCCCGCTTGATCAATGCGTCCCAGATGCTGGAACTTCCGTAGGTCTCACGGGACTCCCTGTGGATCCCCGGATGGCCGAGAGCAGGGCGCGGTTGTGCACCGACCGGTCGCTCTCGGGCCGGCTTGCCCAGGCGTAATAGCCGGAGGGCGAGACCGTGAGCGCGCGGCACATGAGCCGGATGGGAAAGCGACGGTCGTGCTCCTGGATCGCCCGGTATCTCATTTGGATTCCCTCGCGAAGAACGCCGCCGCACGTCTTACTGAGCCGACCATCAAATAGTGCGTAGCGTGTGCTCAATAATTGCCTGTTTTCCTGCAGAAACACCACTTGTGAGGAAAGTTATACGCGCACACTTTGACGGTCTCATCAGTAAAAAATCCCGCTCCTTTCGGAGCATCTCGTTTTCCCGTTTGAGCCGTATCAGTTCTTCCTGTCCAGCGCGCACCTCCTGGCGCGTGCGGCCCTGGGATTCCACGTGTCGCTGCTCGATCCTCCAACGGTACAGTACATGGTCCGACATCCCGAGTTCCCGAGCCACCTGGGCCACCGGCCGGCCCGATTCCTGCGTAAGCTGGACCGCCTCGGACTTGAATGCGTCGGTAAACCGACGTCGCGTGGTGTCTGGCATGCTGACCGCCGATTTCATAATTCTCCCACTTATGGAGGTGTCTATGAAATCAGGGGAGGGTCATGGGGAGGTTTACAAAGAGCTTCGGAAGCTCGTGCAGGAACGATGGGGCATTCTAGAAGAATTCGACAACAGTCAGAATCCAATACCCCAACCATCCGATAATATTGTTCGAAGTGACCTGGACTGGCCCATACTCGGCGAAGGTCTGTCGCGTCTCGATACAAATCGGTCTTTCATCTGTCCACAGGAATACCAACTGACCAGTCGCGCTTATAATCAGGTGACCTCGATCAATGGCCATTCACAAGTCGTCATCCGGGTGACCGATGCAGCAGGCCTTCTAGGATCTGAAACGACCATTTTGGAACTTACGCGCAGTGATTGGGCTCGAGAATGGGCTCGGTCGAGCTTCCACGGGCTATTTCCTCTTCCTTACAAGGAGGACCGAGCATCTTTGGGAGTCGTAACGAGTACCGAAGTCACACTTATTGAAGACCTCAAGAGCAGACATCTGGGAACAGAGATTCATTATTTCGTCTCCCAAGGTCCTCCAGACGCAGAGTTTACAAAGGTTCTCCTGTAAAAGATGCGAGATGACATCGATTAGGAGTTACGAAGCTCGTCCGGTATGGGGCCGTTCCTTACGCTGTTGCGAAGTATTGATCCTGGGTAGCCTGGTCCAAAAACGTTACAATATTTTCCTGGAAGTGATAAGCAATATTAATGACGGGTTAGAAGTCCGCTCATCGGGTTTCAAAAATACATGATTATGCTCTCTTTCATTTAGCGCCCACTCTCGTCAATGCAATCAGCCTGGGCAATCACAATTGTTGAGCATCAAGTTTACCTGGCACCAAGGCGCACTTCGCAAACAGATTGGTAATGGGCTGGCAATCTATACTTGCAATAACGTCAGGTGTGCCAATCGGTTTCCAACTCGGCATGACGGGAACCGGGGGAGCTCTTCTTGCGGTCCCTTTGTTGGTATATGTCGTAGGTGTGACCGTACAAGAGGCTGCTGCGATGTCGCTCGTGGTAGTTGCTGCATCTTCCCTGTTTGGTACTTGGGAGTACGGTCGGGTCGGTCAAGTGAAGGTGAAAGCCACGCTGGCTTTCACGTGGACGGGAATGCTCGGTGCCTGGGGAGGAGCCTACGGGCATCACTTGATTCCACAAGAAATTCTGCTAGTTGCCTTCGGGTTCCTGTTGTTGTTATCGCGATGGCTGATCATACGCCAAGCCAAGATCCTTGCGCATACGGAGTCAAAGAGCGCCTGCGCAGAGCACTTTCCAGGAAATTGCTGGCTTAAGGCTGCAGGGATCGGCCTTGTGGTGGGCGTCCTGAACGGATTTTTCGGTGTCGGCGGTGGGTTCATGATTGTCGCAGCCTTAGTGTTGACCTTGGGGTTTCCTACCCGATTGGCCATTGGAACCTCGCTTTCCATCATTGCCCCCATTGCCATCGCGGGACTCGTAGGACACTTGGAGTTTGGTGTGCTCGATAAGCAAATCACGGGGTTGGTGCTTTTGGGTAGTATCGCCGGCATGTTACTCGGGGCAAGGTTTGGGCAATTTGCACCACCGACGGTCATGAACCGAGTGACAGCATCCATCACCGTCAGCATCGCCCTCGCACTAATCCTGCTCAATGCAGCGAAGTTAGCAGGACTATCTTGACGAATCGACCGGCGCGATTGATGAGAACCTCACATCCAGCTCAGAGGGCCAATAGAAGTTATTTTTGCGACCTCGTAGACGGAGCTCACACCCATTTGATTATCCATCATGATTCGATCTGATATTTACTCAGGGTTTTGGGCACCCTGATGTCTGCAGGCCCCAGGCGAGGGCGCTTTGTTATGATATCTGGAGATGAGGCAGTCACTATTCAAGGTACCGCTTTTGGTTCTCTGTTCGGTCTGTCTGGCCACGCCATGCTGGGCAGATCTGACAGGTGGATTAGCAGCGTATGAGCGTCATGAGTATCAGACTGCAATCAAAGAGTTTCGATCACTGGCGAATCAAGGGGATTCACTCGCTCAGTTCATGCTCGGCTATATGTACGCGCACGGCGAGGGTCTCTCGCAGGACTATGCAGAGGCAACACGGTGGTTTCTCCGGGCGGCCTCCAAAGGAAATATCGCGGCTCAGTTCAACTTAGGAGTCCTCTATGATGAGGGCCTTGGTGTCAGGCAGGATTACGCGGAAGCCGCCCGCTGGTTCCGCCAGGCAGCTGAACAGGGATATGTTACTGCACAGCTGAACCTGGCTCTTCAGTACACCCAAGGTCAGGGCGTTCCCCAGGATTACGCGGAAGCCGCCCGCTGGTTCCGCCAGGCAGCCGATCATGGGAATGTCATCGCCCAGATCAACCTTGGGCACTTGTACACCAAGGGCCTGGGTGTCTCGCAGGATTACGCCGAAGCCGCGCGCCGGTTTCACCAGGCAGCCGATCAAGGGAATGATCGTGCTCAGTTCAACCTGGGCCTCATGTACGCGCAGGGTCATGGAGTCCCGCAGAACTACTTTAAGGCGAGGCAATGGTATGAGCTGGCCGCTCACCAAGGCAATGATTCCGCACAGGTTAACCTCGCGCTCCTCTATGCGAAGGGCCTGGGCGTCCCGCAGGATTACGCGGAGGCCGCCCGCTGGTTCCGCCAAGCAGCTCAAAAAGGAAATGCCACAGCGCAAGCCCACCTGGGCGTCATGTATGCCAAAGGGCATGGAGTCCAGAAGGGTTACCGGGAGGCGGAGCACTGGTTCCGTCTCGCGGCTGATCAAGGGAATGCAACAGCTCAACTCAACCTGGGACTGATGTATGCGAGAGGGCGAGGGGTCTCGCGGGATTACCGGGAGGCGGAGCGCTGGTTCCGCCTGGCGGCTGATCAAGGGGAGGCGACAGCCCAGGTCAATTTAGGGCTCCTCTATGCGAATGGCTACGGCTTGTCTCAGAACTATGTTCAAGCATACTTCTGGTTTAGCCGTGCTGGGGCACAGGGCCATAAGGATGCTCTGGAACTCCGCAGCGCGGTCGCTTCCAAAATGACTTCGGTCCAAAGCGCAGAAGCAGAGAAGCTGCTCAACGAAGCGAGAGCCAAGAAGTAATTGTGTTTAAATTGCGTTCAACTCCACCACACTCCAGCCCAATTAGCCCTGCTCCAGCCAAAGTTCGGAGTCAGCGCACCTTGGCCAGAATAGGCCTGAGTAGGGTTGCGAGAGCGATTGCTGACCCGAGTGTCGGACGCTTATTGGAAGCTCAAACTGCAGGGTTCGCAAGGGATACAGTTCGGGGATCTAAAAGTCAGTCCCTAGTTCCATCCACACGCCATTTCTTTTGACGGACGTCCTGATACCCTCACCTGTAAAGATTGATTGAATAGGAGCAAGGTCGCCGCCTCTGGCCCAGTTTATTGTGTCCCGGAACACGCATGGGAAGATGGATACAGTCTGCTTCTCTTTACCGACGGGCCCTGCAGTTTCATGAGTGCTTGACAGGGGCATGCTTCATGGGAGTGCGACGTCCGTCAAGTAAGGCGGCCATTCTTGTGGCGTCATCTTGGAAAGTTCATTCCGTAGGCTGGTGCACACATCTCCCCCGTTGTTGAGTTAGGCCGCGATGGTACTGGACATCTTGTCCGCGGCCGCATGAAAGAAACATTACACACTCTTTCCCTGCGTTTATCTCCGAGGATTGACACGGCTTTCTCTCATCCTTACTATCACGACAGGACAAGCCCGCGTCGATTCACTGTGCGAGGTCCATATCCATACTCATGCCTCTCTTACTGGTGCTGCTAATACTGTCGCTGGTCGCATCCGGCTCGGCCGGCGCCGATCAGTCTGATCCGCTTTCCCCGCGCTGGGCTTCCGTTTTCTCAGGTCAGGACTGGCAGAGGAGCCCTACGCCGGCCGCCACCATGGGCTATCAAGCGGATCTGCTGCCGACCTTTTATGCGGCTCCCATCGCTCCCGCGAGCGTCCGTGCGCTGGCCCTGGAACCCGATCGGCCACGAACTCAGGGGTTGCTGGCCTCGACGACATGGCTCAAAGGCGCCTTCTCGACAGAAGCCGAAGTAGCCGCTAATCAGGGAGGCACCGGGGGGATTCAAAACGCCATGCCCGGTCAGACGGACGATCCGTCCACGCGCATGATGCGTCTGGGGCTCAGGGGTTCCTCGGGGCCGATCCGGTATGGCGTGACCTACCGTCATGCGGGTCAGGCTTTCTATAATCAGCCTGACCTGACCGTCAAAGAAGTGTGGGGGGAATGGAAGGAGGGCGTCACGACAGTGACCAGTGCCATCGGCCAACAATGGAACAACGTGGCCGTCGACCCGACGCGCCCGCGCATTGAACAGCAGTATGGCCGTGTGAGTCTGTCCTGGGGCCAACCCGCGTGGCCCAATGTCTCCCTGACCGTTTTGCAACGTGCCGTCGCGAGTACGCTGGACCCGATCGGCGTCGCGCCGCAGAAAACGAACGATCACACGCTGGAAACCGCGATCGCTTACGGCCGCACCCGCTGGAATGCCCGATTCGCATCCAGTTTCAGTTTGGAAAGCGATCTCATGCGCAATGGGCTCGACAGCCGCGTCAAATCACAGAACCTGACGGCCGCCTTTCATCCATCCAATACGCTGACCATTGCTCCCACACTGGGCTATCGTGCGGAGCAGCAAGAATGGTCGGGAGTTCGGATTGATTCGCCGTCGGCCTCGCTCGCCATGAATTTCCGACAGAGTCAACGGCTCCTGATTGGCGCGACCGGTGCCTTCTCCGAAACGCGATCGAGCGATCGACTCATGGACCTGGAGACTGTTGGAGGAAAAGGCACAGTGGCCTGGGATCTTCAAACATCCCACGAGTGGACGACTCTGCTTTCATTTGACGCGGGCTATAACCGGCAGTTCAATCGATTGGTACCGTCAGCCCAAACTGAAGACGTCTCCGGCATTCTCCGCCTCGTGCTCGCTCCTCTCTAGGTCGATCCAAGGTGTAGCGCCATCCCTCCGCAATGTATCGGTGCCTCGAAGCCGCTCATTCTTGAATTGCGAATTTCGTCCAATAAGGGGACCCTTTCTCGACGTTTCCTCCCATACCTAAACTGCCGTTTATTTTGACGAACCAGTCCCCAGCCGGTACCTTTTAATATAAATTAACCCCGGTAGCGGTTACGGTACACAGAATGCGTGAATCAATGCTGCTCCGCGAGGCAATATGGGCAATGAAAGTCGCCATAGCTTCCTGCGGCTTGACCCTTCCTTTTGTGCTTTTCTTTGGCAGCCCGCACAATATAGAAGTATTGCATCAAATTGCCGTGGTCCTCGCCCTTCCATTTTTTTAATTGCAGAGGATTTAACGAAGGGTCTGGGGAGTTGGCCCATATGTATTTAATATTGTTTTCTTTCTCCTCGTAATTGGATGGACATTCGCCATTGTCGCTCTTGTTAGAAGTGCCTATCTTGTCTTGCTGCCCCGAAACAGCTACTCGTTTGAGTGACGAAGCTCGTCCAGTAAGGGACCTTTATTATCCTCATTTGGCGAAATGTTGGCTGACTTGCCTGGTGTTGCCGATTAAATTGGACAGCAGGCGGAAATTCTTGGTCTCGCGCCGCAGACGGTCTGCCATGATCGCTGGGTGCACAGCCATTTCATCAGCCAGAGCCATGGTATCTTCAGGCGATCATGTTTCCCGCACCAACGAATGTGCGGCTTCACCATGTAAACGGCTCTTCGCGCGCCGCATTGATCGCGGATCGATCTGGTGCGCCGGGTATGCTCTGTTGCCCTGCTTCATAAATCACTCGGCCAACGCCGCCGTAACAGCCCTCTGAAAAACCTCTTCATCCGGCGCTATGCTGGTCCAGGCTTCGAATATCTGCATGGCCAGTTGCACCAACATTTCCACGCCATCGACGACGGCACATCCTTTCCCTCGCGCTGCATCGAGAAATGGTGTCATCCGGGGATTCGTTATCACATCGACCACCGTCGTATCATTGGCAATGCTGTTCCACTCGACGGGAACCGACTCAAGCTCTGGCGCGGCCCCAAGATGCGTCGCATTCAACAGAATCTGAGTGCCCTGCGGCAGGGTGACGGTTCCTTTCCAGCCCAACCATTCGGTGGGAACTCCCGTCGCCCGGTGCACCAGGTCCGCCACTTCACGCCCCTGGGATTCGCGACGTGTGATCACGGTCAGGCGCCCGGCCCCGGCGCGAGCGATTTCAACAGCCATGGCGCGTCCGGCGCCACCAGCACCGAGCATCGCCACACGTTTTCCAGCGATCGGAGTCACTTTTTGGATCGCCTTCACGACACCCTTGCCGTCATTGTTGTGGCCGATGATGCGTCCATCTTCGAAGGTCACGTAATTCGCCGCTCCGATTACACGGACGTCATCATCCACCAGATCAAGGCACGGGATGGATGCGATCTTGTAGGGTACGGTGATGCAGAAACCCGAGAATCCAAGTGCTTTCGCACCGCCGATTGCCATAGGCAGGTCCTCGACCGACCCGATATCGCACTTCCAGAACTGCCAGTTGAGCCCGTAGTGTGCATACACGGCATCGAACATGCGATCAATGGGATTTTCAGCGACCGGATGACCGAACATCCCGGTCATCTTCTTCTGAGGAGGGATCGAAGGACCTGACATCGCGCGACTCCTGGCGGCTGGAATGATCATGAGTGTAGACGGCGATTGTACCAAAACCCCGTGTCCAGAGGGATCGGCTGTTCGCGAACTTTCAGCGGAATCAGCCTATACGCGGAAAACAGCGCATACATGGAAGCACATCAATACCTTGCCAAATGGAAGCAGGAAATGAGCTTTTCCACTAGTCGCATTGACTCTTCAGCGACCGCGATTTGGTTGAATTAAGAAGGCGGTTAACGAGCGCAAAGTCTACCGACGAACTCGATATAGGCAACCGGCAAGTCCTGAAGGCGCGACAAGAGGTTGGGGTTTCGGAAACCGCAGGAGTTGTCGAAGGCCTGGTGTGCATGTGGAACGCCGAACATGTCGGTGCGCCATTAATAGCGTGAGCTAGGGACTATCAGCGTCCTTCTCTTCTCGACTTGTCACCCTTTATCGTTTCCGGACACTGCTCCACCGCTTGCCATGCTGGGGCGGCCCAGCTTTTACCCTCTTCGTCTGACCGAGGGTATCCTTCCCGCAATTCAACCAAGGTGGACGAGGGAGACAGATGCCGGAACGTGAGTTCAAACGGAACCCATGGCTCTGGAGAGACATCATCCTTCTTGCGAGCAAAGAGGGAAGCCTGGTGTATGAGAGGGTCTTGGATTAACTGATACGAGAGAGGAGAGGGTTGTTGGCCGACCGTCCACTCGACGCAGTACGCCAACGGTAAGGGCTCAATGGCAAAAAGGCCTGTCTTACTCGGCTCTTCTTCACGAACATCCCTTAGCGTGGATGAGCAGGAGGCCAGCAGTAACAACAACGTGATATAGGCCAAGATTTGTTGCACATTCAAGAATAGCATAAACTCTGTAATATCCTACTCGAGGCGTACAGATCGTCGCCTGAGGCGGCGCCATAGCGTGCGTTCTTCATGGGAGCGAAGTTCGTCCAGTAAGGGTTATTCGACGAAACTACGGACTTGATGTCAACGTTCTGCTTCAAATTTCGCTCGTCGTCTCGACAACGAGAAATTCGCCCTGCATCTGGGCATGGATATCACACCAGAATGCAACCTGTACCGCCTCATGGTGGGAAGGACTGCTCTTCTTGAAGTAAATCGTCGCGGTTTTTCCTGGATCAACGTGGTAGGAGAAAATGTGCCCCCTTCTCCTGATTTCTTCCGCATCCCCCTCTGTAATGATGAGCGTCTGCCTGAATAGGGGGGAACTAAACCCATGGGTCACCGTATCTTCGTTGCGAAGCACAATGGCCGTCAGCGCTCCAGGGCTGGTGTGTCCTGTCACGTGGTACGCTCTGTTCTTCATGGTCACATGGATGGTCATCTCCGGAATAGCCAGCTCGGCCATCGCCGGCATCAACACGAAATCGGCCATTCCGACCGTACAGACTCCGATAGCTCCCATCGCAACACACATCAGCTGCAACTTTGTCCATACGCGCCGCGCTTTCATCATCCCTCCTTCACTGAGAGTGGCCCACCGTCACGGTCATCTAACAGAGGATGTCCTATAGGCTGTTTGTCCCCCATTCCGGACTATACCATTCGAGAGCGTTACCAGTTGCGAATTTCATCCAGGAAGGGGATCTAAAACGTAGGCCTACATCCTCTTTCCTAAATTAGCGTTTCTTTTGATGAACGCTTCTCTCCGCTACGCTTCTTTTACTCAGAACATTTCTTCCCACTCACCAGCTTCTCTGGGCAGTGCTCACCCTATTTCTCCGCACATCATCGATGGTGTCCGTGTCCCCAGTGTCCATAATATCGTGGTCCCCAGTAGCGAGGTCCGTAGAAATAGGGACTGCCGAAATACAGGCCTAATCCGAAACCTGGCGGATAGGTATAGCCATAGGGATAGGCATACGGCGGATATGCGTACGCGTAGGGACCTGGCGCCTGCGTGGCGGGCGGAGAACTATTGGGTGGCTGTTGTGCGTCGGCGGAGGCACTGGACTGACGATCCACTTGGTCTTGCAAAGTCCCCATCTGTGACTGTTGCGATTGGATCTGTCCCTCCAATTTGCCAATCCTATCCCGCTGTTCCTCAATGAGTGCGTTCATGCAGCGGGTTTGAGCCTCCCCACTATAGTTGGAGCATTCCCAAGGAACCGTCGTATCGGCTCCATAGGCTCCGCTGACAAACGTGAGGCCTATGATTACAGCGGCCAAGATACTCGATGAGTTGAGCGAATGCCTATCGGATGCCGTTGAAATGAGGGCCGGCGTAGTGCTCATGATGTCCTCCCTTGAGAAACGGCTAAGATCTACAGTCTAACACGCCTGGGAGGGTAGCGCAGACGCCCACCGGTTGTCCTAGCGATGCGTCACTGCTCACTATTATCAAGTTATTCTGGTATGGACGGCATCGTGAGGCCACGTCGCACCGGAATGTGTTGTTTGTACTTCCCTGATCTGTACGGCCCTTGGCATACTCAAGCCAACATAAAGTGCTTGAGGTCTTGTCCGGAGACAGTTGCGAAGCTCGTCCAGGATGTTTGTGTGCCGCCATATACCGCTCGGAGAAGTCAGCCCTCACGCTGAATCCATCAACCCATCCCCAGAGTAGACAAGATCTCTGCGATGAGGATCCGTATTTCTTCCAGGTTAAACGGCTTCAGGAGGTACGCAGCCGCGCCGAATTGCATGGCTTCATCGGCGGAGCAGACGGTTCCTCCTCCACTGATCAGAATGATGGGGAGTTGAGGATGGAGCGCTTTCGTTTCCTGGAGCAGCTTCAATCCGTCCATGTCAGGGAGTCCGACATCTTGGATGACGAGGTCGATCCGGTGAGCGCGGAGGTCTTGCATGGCGCGCTTGGCCGTCGCGGCAGTCAAGACCTCATAGCTGGGACGCAAGTCGAGGGCAAGGAGATCGCGAGGGCCTTGGTGGTCGTCGACGACCAAGATCGTGGCTCGTCCAGGATCGCTGATCATCGCGACGGTCCCCATCAAGCGGAGCGTAGGCGGTTCGAATCAGTGTTTGGGTATCGGCTAGTACGTGTGAAGTTTAGCAGACTGGCGTGTTGTGTCTGTCTCGGCTGGAACGAGTGTGAGGTGTCGGCTTCAGCTCACGGCCTCGTCTCTCCGTCGGTGTTCATGAGGCAGCTGGGGCCTTTCTATTGTTAATCGGATCAGTTCTCACCCAAGCCCTAGGATCTTCACTGGCTCACCCATGGGAGTGGCGAAGCTCGTTCAGGAAGGGGACCCTATCTCGACATATCATCCCGCATCAACCGCCGTTTCTTTTGACGAACATGTGTCCCAACGATTATCCTTGTACCCGGGTAGGCTGTTCCGTGAGAAGTATCGTAATAAAACTGACCTGCCCCCTGTGGTCGTACCCGCCGCAATGTGAGTCAGGCGCATTGCGACACGATGGTTTCCGGTGCGGGCGGTCGATAGCCCAGCGCACTGTGCGGACGAATCCAATTATAGGTTTGCCTCCGGCGTTCCACGAGTACCTGCACCTCCCAGAGTGTAGCAAACCGGTCTCGATCCAACAGTTCATCCCGTAACCTCCCGTTGAAACTCTCGATATAGCCGTTCTCCCACGGACTGCCCGGCATGATAAACAACGTCTGCACGCCGACTCGGGCCAGCCAGTGCCGCACGGCCTTGGCCGCAAACTCTGGGCCATAGTATATGCGGAAGCAGAGCCTCTCTCCTCTAGAATGCAGGTTCCCACTCACTCTAGCAGGAGGGACCGTCTATGCCCCCCAATTCCGTGGCCTCGTCAGGAGTCCTCTTCGTGGCGATCGGCATGGCGATGCAACTCCATGAGGTGCTGATTGAGCCCCCGACTGGAGGCCGCCAGCGGTGGCGCATGGCGAACGGTCAGCGGGATTACGGCATGCTGCGACAGCGCCGGCAGACCGTTCAGGCACCGGTCCGCATCGGATTTGAAGCCACCGGCACCTATCACCGGCCGCTCGCCTACTTTCTGCATCAATGCGGATTTGAACTGCGCCTGATTTCCTCGCTGGCCATGGCCCGGACACCCGATGCCCTCTATAACTCCTGGGACAAGAACGATCCCAAAGATACGCAGGTCCTGCTCCATTTGCTCAAGACCGGGGTCTTTCAGCGGTACCACAATCCATCGGTACAGGCCGTCAATGCTGTGCAGGAGTTGGCCCAGACACATGATCAGGTCTCCGTGCGAAAGGTCCGCGTGCAGCACAGCAGCATGACCCACTACCTCCCGCTGCATTTTCCGGAGGCCGACCGCTACTACACCATTTCGCGCGCCCAATGGTTCACTCGACTCCTCCACCGCTTCCCCTGTCCGGCCGCCATCACCCGCTACTCCCGTGAGGCCTGTGAGCAAGAAGCCTGGACAATCGTCGGGCGGAAGGTCAATACACACGGGTTTCTCCACGATGACACGTCGAGTCAGAGTGTGGGCCTCCCGGTGTCGGAGGATTCCGAGGCGATCCAGATGTTTCGGGTCATTCTTGCGGAACAGCAATCGCTCTGTGCCACCCGAGCGGCGATCGAACAGCCGGCGGATCAGGCACGGCGTACCCATCCTGACTATCAGCGGCTCCGCACGCTGCCTGGCGTCGGGCCGATTCTCGCCCTCACCATCTTGGCGGAAGCGGGCGATTTGCGTCGCTTCCCGCGTCACCGCCAGTTTGTGAAGTTCTGCGGCTTGGTTCTCAGCACGCAGCAGGCGGGGCAATTCCGCGCGAGTCGGCTCTCGAAGCACGGCAATGCAGGCTGCGCTAGGCTTTCTGGATGGCGGCACAGAGCGTGGTGCGGATGCGTGAAAATACGTTCCGACAGAAATATGCCCGGTACATCAAGCGCGATCCGCAGAACCCTTATCGCAAGCGCAAGGCCCTCTGCGCCGTGGCCGCCACAGTGGCGTGCGTCGCGCATGGGCTTATCAAGGCGGGGACTGACTATCGGCCGTACTGTGAGGCAATCCCACCCAGTGGAACACTCCGTTCGCTTGGGTCGTCGAGGCAGATACTGACCGATCAAGGTCGAGCACGCCACGACCAGGCTCTTGTCGCAAGGCCGATCAAAGGCCACGGCAAACCGCTATTGCGCCACACTTCGGTACGTCATGCGCAAACTGGTGTCTCCGTTAGGCTGGGTGCTGGAGTTCTGGAAACGTGTGGAGTTCTTCAACGAGGACCAAGAGCGCAAGATTCGGCATCCCATGACCGACGCGCAAGAGGATCTCCGCTACAAGTCGCTGGACCTGCAAGATTCCCTCTATGTGCGCTTAGACGTACTCCTTGGGGTCCGGCTCTCACTTATCTTCTCGCTTCGATGGGAAACCTGTGGTGGTCACACGCGGTACTCCATCTTCCACCTGTAATGCGTCATCCTGCCGGACTCCTGCCCGTCCTGCAGGAAGGCATGGCAATTCTCGCGATCCTCTGGGAGCAACAAGGACGGCCGACTGACGGCTGGATATTTCCCGTGCGAAAGGTGACGGCGGTAGGCACGGGGTATAAGCAGTGGGATGTGGGTCCCATCAGGACTGACCCGATCCGACACACGAACCCGTGCAATTGGTACCGAAGAAAATATCATCCCGCCGTCCTTGCAGCCGGACTGCAGAATGGTATAACCTTCCATCCCTTGCGGCATACGTGGGCGTCTCTCATGGGTCCGCATACGCTCTCGCGCATCCTGCAAATTCTCGGGGGACGGGGAGATTTGAAGCTGGTCGAACGGTACTGCCAGCCGTCCGAGGAGGCGATGCGGAATGCCATGGAACAAGCGCGATCGTGCGGAAACAAAGTGTCGTGGGGCTTCAGAACACCTACCGGAAAACTTCGCAACATACCGAAAACAAAGACGTAAGCGCCCGTAGCTCAATGGATAGAGCACCAGACTACGGATCTGGGGGTTGGGGGTTCAAGTCCCTCCGGGCGCACCACAGAATCAATAACTTCCACTCTCCCCGCTTTAGGGCTCTCTTCCTCGGTTGTGGTTTTGGTTAAGGTTCCAGAGTCAGTATTGATCACACTCGCGAACAAACTGCCTCGGTTCACACCGACCTTGAGGTGATCGGGAGCCAAATGCGCATAGCGCAGTGTCGTTTCAATGTCACGATGCCCCATAATCTCTTTCACCGTGACAAGATCAACTCCAGCCATCACTCGGCGACTAGCCGCTGTATGTCTGAGGGTGTGCCAACACACACCTTGAATTCCAGCCTTGCGTAAAGCTGGTTCGTAAGCTCGTCGTTCGAACGCGCGCGCATCCAGAGGTCGTTCAGTTCCCCTCATACCCGAAAAGACATACGCTGACGAAAGAAAGCTATCAAGTGACCGAAGGATCTGCTTTGCGCCTTCGCTCAAAGGCACATGCCGTGTCTTACCACCTTTGGGCATGGGAATAGTCAATACGCCGTTCTCAAGATCGATATAATCCCATCGAAGCTGAAATTGCTCGCCCTGTCTCAAACCGGTTTCGATCGCGAAAGCGACTAAGGTCCAATCCGCCGGAAGCATCGCGTTCCGCAACCGTTCCAATTCGTCATCGTTGAGAAAGCGAGTCCGATTTACCTCCGGGAAAAACTTCACCCCACTGACCGGGTTTCGATCGATCCAACTTTCCTTTACTGCCAGCATTAAGACATGACGGAGAAAGGAGAAGTGCCTGTTGATCGTCGCATCACTCCATCCCTTAGCCTTTGGCTTTTTTCCTTTTTGCTTCAATGCTTCGAACTTGAGCCGGCGTGCTCGCATATTCGTTTGCAGGCGACGTAATTCCTCAGTCGTGATCTCTCGCAGGAGTCGCCCCCCGAGCAAAAGTGACCAACGTCTGCCGTAACGCTCCTCATTCCCTACCCCTCGGTTCGAACAACCATCCAGGTACCGACCAATCCAGGCCCTTAGCGTGATGTCCTTTTTGACTGCGAACTGTTCGGGGAAGAATTTTCTTTCTCTGATTTCCGCCTTAAGTCTTCCATAGAGCGCCTTTGCCTGAGTCTTGTTGTCGCAACGATATGTTTGAGCCCGTCCGTTCACAAACACCTGTACCCACCAGCCGGGCCGGTCCTTCCGTTCAAAGATTCCACGGTCCTTGCCGTCTTTCCGTGCCATTAGTGGTGCTCCTTTCTCGATGTCTTCTTGCTACCCTTTCTCCACTTCCGCGAAGCAACGCGCATTTGGCAGCGCGGGTCACAAAATAGTTGATCGCGTCTGGCCGCTAGGAAGATGCGCTGGCATTCCTGGCAGGGACGAATGCGCCCCGCATGATGAGCTAGTAAGACCGCTACGCGGTATTCAAACTCTTTCGTTTTGGGTTTGGTCGCTACCAGGACGCTGCCATAGCGATCGTGGAACGCACCCGGTAGGGTGACGATCACGGTCAGATCCGAAAAGGTGATCGGCGCGACGGCGTTGGTCCACAATGCCTCCAAATATCCCCGAATCGTGCCTTGAAGATGGGCCGCCTCCTTGCGACTCGGGAGGGTGTACTGTTGTGTCTCGCCGGGGAGTGCCTGGACACTCCAGCCACAGGACGATACGACCGGGAACACGTGCTTCTGCGAGAAATCGACCTCGGTAAAACTCGCGACCTCATAGGCCAGGACCATCCATTCACTCGGTGTCAGCGCGTCGAGGTCGAGCTGGATAAATTGCACGAGCCAGCCAATCTCCCCATTGGGAGTGGTCGTGATTCGCTCTCGCGCCTTCGTCATCTCTCGGTCAAATTGCTGTCGGATGGCCTGCCGATTGAGTGTCATGGCGTGCTGTTCCTCCTTCATCATGCCGGAGACGATTCCGGACAACGCATCCCATACTCGCACAATAAATTCTCAGAAAGATCCCCGCTCTCGACACAAATCTCTTGGTGCGCTCACCTACAGTGTGGTAATGGCTTATATATGATTCATGTCTATAACAGTGCAGACATGATGCTGTCAATCACATCACATCAGAGGAGGTGTCTGTATGCGACCCAGTGCCAAGCTGCTCACCGTGCGCGAGGTAGCCGACCGACTCGGGCTGAAGGAAAGTACCATTCGGAAACATATTTTGCAGCGGCAGATTGCCTATGTGAAGCCGAGCCTTCGTGCGGTGCGGATTCCCATTGAGGAGCTCGAACGCATCCTCTCCGCTGGCTTTCGGCCCGTGGTGACGCCCAATGCTGCCACCTAACCTGCGCGGACCGAATGGCTCACTTACGGAGGAATCAATGAGAGAACGCGAGACGCAGCGTAAGGACGACGGACGGATCGCGCCGCCGGATGTGAATCTCACACCGGCGGCGCAGCCGCCAAGCCCCCAACCTAGTATTACGGGGGCAGAAACTGCACACCCCCAAGACGAGACTCGTCTCGACGGGTTTCTGTTCAGTGTCGATTGGCTCGCCTTCACGGTGCCCTCGTCCAGCGTGGAAGAGATCCAACAGCGGGTGGCCGGCGACTGGATGGAACTGGAGAAGGGATTTAATGGCTATCCTCGTGCGTGGCTCTATCTCAGCACGGGAGGGGGAAGTGGCCGCATGGGGACGGGGATGCCCCACCGAGCACGAGAGGTACACGTCTCCCTATCCGGTGAGATTGTCTCGGCCTGGGAGCCGGAGAAGGTGCAAGCCATCTGTCGTTGGATCAATGAGCTGAAAGGGCATGGGACCCGCGTCGATGTCGCCTTGGATGATCGAATCGGGCATGCCACGGTCAGCCAGGTGATTGCGGCCGCCGATGCGGGACAAGCCGTCATGCGGTGGAGGACCTATGATGCGAAGCGACGATGCTCCTACAAGGGCCAAGACGATATCCAAGGGGAGATGGTATCGTTTGGGAGCCGACAGAGCGAGTCCTATCTGCGCGTCTATGACAAGCGGATGGAGGCAGCAGGGAAGGGAGACGTAGTGGACGGGCCGTGGGTGCGCTGGGAGCTGGAGTTTAAGAAAGACCGGGCGCAGCTATGTGTGGACCTGTTCGCACACCTGCCGCTCGATGAGTGGCGTGAATTCACGGTCGGACTCCTGAAGTCGTGTATCTCATTTCGGGACACGACGGCAGATTCTCCAGCCTGGGAACGGTGTCGGTCGTCGGAACTGCCCTGGTGGAAGGCGCTGACAGAAGGGTTCACGCGGTGTCGGTTCCATGTAGCAACGACAGACCGCAAGCTGGAAGAGGTGTTGGCCTGGTTCTCCCAAGCCATGGGGCCCACGATCGCGGCCATCTATTGTGCGGTCGGACCGGAATGGATAGACAAAGTGATTCAGTCTGGATCGAGCCGCTGGAAGCCACATCATTATCAACTGATGAAGAAACAGAAACCCAAGCGCCCATATCTATTGAAGGCGACATGAACTGAACTGGACTAGGAGTTGATTTTCGATGCGATATTCGCCGGCGGGGACACGGGCGCACTGATTATGGGGGGGATTGGGGGGTGTCGTACGACTCCCCCCTTAACTAAGACTGAAATACTTCACAGCCGTGCGTTCATAAGACAAGCAAGAATTCCAGGTTCCAACTTTTCATAATCTCGGCCTCAGACATCTAGTGGTTGGGTGTCCATAGCGTGACTCCCCCCTGCGCCTTGACGGTCCCAGGAGTCCGCGCCATACTGCGCCCCATGCCCGCCTTCTCCGTCATCGTCCTCCTTACTGTCCTCACCCTCCCCACCGTTGCTTTCGCTGAGGTCCAGACCTTCACTGCCACGCACACCTACATTCTAGGCGACCATGACAGCAAAGACGACGCCCGTCAGCGGTGCTTGCTGGAAGCTAAACGAAAAATACTCGAACAAGCCGGGGTCTACATTGAAAGCGCGTCAGAAATGTTGAACTTCGACCTCACGAAAGACAAGATCACCTCGTTCGCCGCTGCCGTCATGCAAGTGAAAGACACCAAGGAAGACGTCGGCTTTCAGCAGGGGCACATATCGCTAACCATGACACTCAAAGCGGATGTCGATTTGGCGGAGGTGCGTAAACAACTCGCGGCGCGCCAGCTCGATGCGGGTGTGCGGGATACCGTGGCTGCTCAGCAGGAACGATTGAAACGCCTTGAGGCGCAGTTCGAAGCGATACAGCAGGCCCCAGGGCGTGCACCTGCTTCCCCCCCGAGCAACATCTCAGCCGCGGACTTGCAAACGCTGCTTGCGTGGGCAGCTCAGGGGAATGCGAAGGCGCAGTTCGAACTAGGTTATCGGTCTGACGTGGGTAAAGGTACGCCACAGGACTATGGTACAGCGCGAGAGTGGTATGAGAAATCGGCCGCGCAGGGCAACGCGTTCGCGCAGATCAACCTCGGGTTGCTGTATGAATTCGGGAAGGGCGTCTCACTAGACTACGCGATGGCGCGGGAGTGGTACGAGAAAGCCGCCTCTCAAGGACACGCACAGGCGCAAACCAGACTCGGGCGACTGGTCCGCGATGGAAAAGGCGGCTCGCAGGTTTATGCCGCAGCACGCCAGTGGTTTGAGAAAGCGGCGGTCCAGGGCGACGCGACCGCGCAGTGCGACCTTGGTGCGCTGTACGCCAATGGGCGGGGCGTGCCGCAGGACTACGTGAAGGCGCGGGGATGGTTTGAGAAAGCCGCCTCCCAAGGACACGCGCAGGCGCAAGCCAATCTCGGGAGGCTGTACCTCAACGGATGGGGCGTCCCCCAAGACTACGCGATGGCACGGCAGTGGTATGAGAAAGCCGCTGCTCAGGGGCATGCGGATGCACAGATCAATCTCGGGTGGCTGTATAACACCGGGAAGGGCGTGCCACAAGACTATGCCCTAGCGGCGCAGTGGTACGAGAAAGCCGCCGCGCAGGGCAACGCGTCCGCGCAGGCCAAACTCGGTGGCCTGTATCACAACGGGCGTGGCGTGCCACAGGACTATGCGACGGCGCGACAGTGGTACGAGAAAGCGGTGGCCCAGGGCGACGCGCTGGCGCAGTTCAACCTCGGATGGCTGTATCAGAACGGACAGGGCGTGCCGCAGGACTATGCGATAGCACGGGGATGGTACGAGAAAGCGGCCGCGCAGGGCAACGCGCTGGCACACTACAACCTCGGAAGTCTGTATGAGAATGGAAGCGGTGTTCCGCGTGACGCTGCTGAAGCGTTGAAGTGGTATGAGAAAGCGGCAGCCCTTGGCTATGCAGTGGCGCAGTACAACCTCGGGGTCAGGTATGCCAATGGGCTGGGCGTGCCGCAGGATTACGTCCAAGCACGGGGATGGTATGAGAAAGCCGCTGCCCAGGGCGATGCGCAGGCACAGCTCAACCTTGGAGTGTTATATCACAACGGACAGGGCGTCTTACAGGATTACGCGGCAGCACGGGGATGGTATGAGAAAGCCGCTGCTCAGGGCAATGCGCAGGCGCAGACCAACCTCGGGGTGCTGTTTCGGAACGGACTGGGTGTGCCCCAGGACTATGTGACAGCGCGGGAATGGTTCGAGAAAGCGGCTGCCCAGGGCAATCCGTTGGCACAGCTCAACTTCGGAGTGTTGTATCACAACGGACAGGGCATCTCACGGGATTACGCGGCAGCACGGGGGTGGTACGAGAAAGCCGCTGTCCAGGGACTCTCACAGGCGCAGTTCAACCTCGGAGTGCTGTATTACAACGGGCTGGGCACGTCGCAGGATAGTGCGATGGCGAGCCAGTGGTGGGAGAAAGCCGCCTATCAAGGAAATGCGCAGGCGCAGTACAAACTCGGGTTGCTGTATTCCAACATGAGCCCCCCTCCAGGCTTCGGGCGCATCTTCGGGCGCGGACAAGGTGTGCCACAGGATTATGTGCGTGCATATATGTGGTTCAGTCTCGCAGCGGGACACTTGACGGGTGACGAGCAGAAGCTCGCACCAGAATATCGAGATCAAGTCGCAAGTCTCATGACTCCCGCGCAGATGGCAGAAGCCCAGCGACTAACGAGTCAATGTCAGGCACAGCAGTTCAAGGGCTGCTGAGTAAGGTCCGCGGTGCAAGAACATCAGATCCCCGCCCAGTATACCCTGCGGAGCCAGACGAGTGACATAACCTTAAAGCTCTGGACCTTAATATTACCGTTCAGTGCATGAAACGTGGGGTCGATCTCAAATGAATGAATTCAAGTACCGTATCTATTATGAGTATCTCGGACCTTCCCCAGAGGATCCTTTTGCTACGAGGCCATTAACGTCCGATCAGGTTCAAGACGGAATTGATAAAATGAGCGCTTGTCTGCCCGTACGATTTTCGAGTGTCATTGAGAATAATTCACTTATCGTTACTGACACCACTACCGATTCCGAGCAAGAGAGCATAACCGTCCTGAATCTATGTGTTGCTAAATTGAACCGCTCGACACCCGGGCTGTCTCTGCTAATTGATAAATTGTCCGAGATTTAGCATGGCATCTTCCCCTCCCGTTCGGTTCATCCTTAGGAACCATCCTACGAACTGCTACGGTTCACACGGAGATGCCCATGATGGTAGGAGCTTTCATATTGGCCCTTGGTCTTATCAATGTTGAGGCTCGCGTGATTGAACGCACAGATGCAGCTACCTTGAATCGCTTCGTCAATGAAACCGTCTCGGACAGGGTCAGCTTAATCTCGACCGATGACCATCAGGGTTATCGTTTCCTCAGCAAGATGCTCTCGCAGGGATTGGTGCCTCACAGCGAGGGAGAGCATGTCTGCGGAGCCATTCATACCAACATCATCGAAGGCTTTTGGTCCATCGTGAAACGCGGGATTGTCGGAACATCCCACAAGGTTAGCAAGAAGTACCTTCATCTGTGCGTCAACGAGTTTGAGTTCCGGCATAACCAGCGCCTGAACGCGGACATCTTCGGTGGAGCAATCAAGGCATGCTGACCATGGGGCGCATAACCGGCCTACTCTTGATTTCCATACTTTCGCTAGGGAACGGTGTAATTCAGTCACAGCCATCACCACCATTCATAACCAAGGACAATCGGCAAAAAGCCGACACCCAACCGCGCGGCACTGAACAATCCCCCATCGTTGTAGAGATACAGAAATCCAATTCCGAGACCGATCAAGACAAGAAAGATCGAGACGAGAAATCGGCGAATGATCAACTGCTCACAAAATTTACAGGCGCGCTAGTTCTTGTAGGCATTGTTCAAGCCGCTATTTTCATTTTTCAACTGTTCGTGTTCGGTCGGCAAGCTCGTAGACTGCGTGAGACTGTCGCGGAAATGAAGATTGCGACTAGAGCGACCGAGAAAGCCGCTATTGCCGCTGAGCAAAATGTCGAGATTGCCAGACATGAATTTATCGCCACCCATCGCCCCAAAATTATCGTCCGACGATTTTCCATCAACAAAGTTGGCGATGACGGAGAATCCGTTGACATTGGATACGAGATGGTCAACACCGGCGAGAGTCTCGCAACAGTTGTGTGTTCCAGCACCAAACTGTGGTGGCACACTCCCACTAAACCATTGCCAGCTATCCCACCGTATGCCGCCAAAATTGTCCAATCCATCCCCATCGAAACAGGCATGTTGGTTACCGTTCCGTCTCAACCAGTTACCGACTTTGAGTTCGTGGCCGGATTTGAAGAAGAGTCTGACGCTACGACGACAGGAGATCGTTTGTTCGCTTTGGGATATATCGAATATAAAGACACCATTGGGAAGATCCGTCGAACTGCGTTCTTGCGGCGGTATGATTTTAAAGCCAAACGCTTCGATATCATTCCACACTCCGATTATGAATATGCCGATTAAGGCACCGATCAACCATCGAGAGCCTAACCTGCCTTGCGCTACCATGTTTGTTCGGGATAATCGCCCCAATCTTTTGGTTACGGTTCGGTCCCAGTTTTTGTCACGGCTGCCAATGTACCTCTATCACCACTGATCGCATAGCCAAATGGCCTAATCCCCTGTATCCATAAGGGTAGCGTCGCTGTCTGTCATTCTTGCTCACTCTTAGTCTCAGGAATACTCGGCAGGACTTCGGATCTCAGGGTTCGCAAAGGGTACAGATCGGGGACCCGATCAGGACTCGAACCACAACGAGAGCCTCAGGTCTATCTACCAATAAACCCTGATCCCGGTTTTACTCCCGGTTCCACTCCCGATTTTGGTCCCGGTTGAGGATCTAACTCAATAGCAGTTGATTCCAATCAAAAGACGCAAACCCCTTGATTTCACTCCTCTGGCGGCGTAGTCTGTCGCTCCTGAGCATCAGTGGTCGTAGGCTCGTCGGGCGCACTGCAAAACTGCGATGCGGCGGTTCGAACCCGCCCGGCGCCTCCAAATACAGCTTGCGAGGCTTCGTAGGTCGTGTGAGTGCAGGATTTTCAATGTGCTTGGTGAGACTCGTGCCACCTACTCCTGCCGCCCCCTTCTATGATATGTGGCGATTGAGTCCCTTGAACGTAATGCGGTAGGGTTAACGTACGGAGAAAATTGACGACTGTTCTAGAGAGTGTTAGGATTTGCGACGTTTCTGGTCAGCAAGTCCAGCTGCAGGTCGCAGCCCCTCATGAAACAGACTAAGTAGGAGGAGAGAGAGGAATGGCCGTTCCGCTTTCCCAGATGTTTACCGTGACGAAGTACGTGCTCACCCGGAAGCTGAGCAGAGTGAAGCGGTATCCGCTCGTCTTGATGCTGGAACCCTTGTTCCGTTGCAATTTGGCCTGTGCCGGTTGCGGAAAGATTCAGTATCCCGATCATGTGCTGGATAAACGCCTCACACCCGAGCAGTGTTGGGCGGCGGCGGAGGAGTGTGGCGCCCCGATCGTCAGCATTCCCGGCGGCGAACCGATGATCCATCCCGAGATGCCCGCGATTGTTCGCGGCCTGGTTGCGCAGCAGCGGTACGTGTATCTCTGCACCAATGCGATTTTGATGGAGCGAAAACTCGACGAGTATCAGCCCTCAAAGTTTCTCACGTTCAGCGTCCACATGGACGGTCTGCGCGAGGAGCATGATTTGGCGGTCTGCCGAGACGGTGTTTATGACGTGGCGGTGAAGGCGATCAAAGCGGCGCTGAAGCGGGGGCACCGGGTCACGACCAATACGACCCTCTTTGATGATGCCAACCCGGAGCGCGTGCGGAAGTTTTTCGATGCGATGATGGAGCTCGGCGTCGAAGGCATGATGATTTCTCCTGGGTACAGCTATCAGAAGGCGCCGGACCAACAGCATTTTCTGAAGCGAGAGCGCACGAGGGAATTGTTTTCCCGTATTTTGGGGAGTCCGAAGAAGGGATGGCAGTTCAATCAGTCGCCGCTGTTCTTAGATTTCTTGATGGGGCGGCGGGAGTACGAATGTACGCCCTGGGGCAATCCGACCTATAACGTCTTCGGATGGCAGAAGCCCTGCTATTTGCTCCAAGAGGGCTACGCGAAGACGTTCCGTGAACTGATGGACAGCACGGAGTGGGACCATTACGGAACGGGGCGGAATGAGAAATGCGCTGATTGCATGGTGCATTGCGGTTATGAAGCGTCTGCAGTCGAAGATACGTTTGGCACGCTGTCCGGGTTTGGCCGGACCATCAAGTTGACGGTGCTCCCTACCTCGCGATGACAGATTGCGTGAAGCGTCGCTCGTCTCTCGTCGTCCGCGAGAAAATCATACGCTTCACGAGATACGGTTCACGAAAGCCGTTACTCTCATGACTGATACCAAGAACCATAGTGTCGGAGGTGTAGCGGGGTCGCTCGAAGGCCGCGTATTTCAGCCGGCTTCTTCTGCTGAGCTGGCAGAAGCGGTGGAGTTGGCGTTCGATTATCGCGGCGATGTGACGGTTTCATTGAAATCCGGCGAATCCCTCAGCGGGTATCTCTTCAATCGTCAGGTCAACGGTTCCGACTCCTATCTTGAACTGTTCCCTTCCGACAGTTCTCAGACACGACACATTCGCTATGACCAGATTTCCGCGATCGCCTTCACCGGTGAAGATACGGCCACTGGGAAATCCTGGGAGAGCTGGATCGCCAAGAAGGACTCGGAACGACGAGCCGAAGTGGAACGTGTCGCAGTCGACGCAAAAGCACGAGGAATTCTGTAAGTTCTCCGTCTGCCGACCGACTTTTTCCTTCTCACTTTTCTCCACACAGGTTCATCGCAAATGCCCTCTCCAAGCACTCGGAAAGGGGTTTGCCTCTCCATCCGGTCGGGCCGTCAATTCGTTGACAAAGGGTAGGGGCTATGTTAAAAGGGTCGGCCTCAAAATTGGCCGGAATCACTGGTGCTCAAATGTTGTGTTGTATGAGGCGGACGCAAGGGTTCGGCGACGGGAAGAGGCGTCAGTCCGGAGTACGTGAGGCGAAGACAGATCGCACAGAGTGAATCACGGTGGCGGGAATGGATCCTAGCCATTGCAATGGTGGGTGGTATCCCTTCGGTCGTGTCTGCGACGCATGAAGCCGACCATCGGTTCACGGTCGAAGGGTTTGTATGCGGGGCAGATGGAAAAGGGAGCGCGAACATAGACGTTCTCGTGAAGGATACAAGGATCTCCTACGGACAGATTGTCAAGACCGATGGAAACGGCTATTACAAGGCGGCGTTTCATCTCCATAACGACAATCTCGGCGATCCGCTGCTGATTGAAGCCAGGGGGGAGCAGCAGCAACAGAAGGTCTCGTTTGACCCGAAGGATCTGGAGGCAGAGCGAGGAATCCAGGTCAATTTTGGAGCCGGCTGTATCCACGACAGGGAAAGTGCTCCTCTGGCGGTCTATTTAGGGTTGGGGGCCGTGGCGGCCGCAGTCGGTGGGTTTGTCGGGGTCAAACTGATTCGTTCATGGCGGAAGCAGGAACAGAAACGAGGGAAGTCTCAGGGCAAGCGCAAGAAATAACCGAAGCGGTCCGTGGGGCTGATGTGCACCTCGCTGGATCGGTTACTTGAAGTGGCGGGGGCATGCGAGTGGCGTCACGGGATTCGTTAGGATCGGCGCTTTTACAGGGGTGATTATCTCCCCGTGAAAGCGTTTTTTTTCGTCTTAGGTTGAAAGTAGAACGTCATTGATGTGGCCGGGAAAAAAGGAGCACGGGATGGTTATGAAGCAAATGAAAGTTGCGCAGCTGGCGGTTGTGTTGGGGATGGGGCTCTTCATTGTGGCGTGCGGGGGGGAAGCAGAGGGGCCGGTCGTTCCGCCGCCGCCAGCTCCTGCTGAGTACGCCGACAAGCATATGCCGGCCGGTTGGTGGGCCGATGCGGCCAAAATGGAAGAAGGGCGGAAGCTCTTCATTGGAGAGACAAACCCCGATGTGAATTGTGCCAGCTGCCATGGCAAGGACGGCAAGCCGGTGAAGGCGGGTGCCCGTGACTTCCGAAACGGCGAGCGGATGAAGCTCTACTCCGATTCCGTGTGGTTCTGGCGGATTTCCGAAGGGGTTCCCAATACGAAGATGAAGGCGTGGAAGAGCAAGCTGTCAGACGAAGACCGCTGGAAGCTGCTGTTGTATGAGCGGAACTTCGGGCTGGCTGGCAAGGGATGGGACGCCGACAAGAAATCATGGGTTGATGCAGCGAGCGTCTCGGCTGCTCCTGCAGCCGCAGCGCCGGCGGCGGCACCTGCTGCCGCTCCGGCACCAGCGGGCAACTAAGCTGACTTCAATCTAGTGAGGAGGGGCGGCGAAACATCATGAAAACGTGGCAGCGCAGTCTCCTGGCGGCATGTGCGCTTCTGGCGTTGTTCGGAGGAGTGGCGTATGCCCAAGCTCCTGGCGCGCCTCCCGTGGAGTTTCCCTATACGGGGAATCGGACCGCGGTATGGATCGTCGCCCAGCTTCACATTCTGTTTGCGGGGTTCATTCTCGGCGCCCCGATCTTTGTTGTGATCTCAGAATGGTTGGGGTATCGGAAGCAGGATCCCCGGTACGATCGCTTGGCAAAAGAGGTCACAAAGGTGACGGTCATCCTCTACAGCATGACCGCCCTCACCGGTGGTCTTTTTATTTTCGTGCTCCTCGCGACGTACCCGCAGTTCACCACGTGGCTCATCAATCACTTCTATCTCGTGTTTGCGGTGATCTACCCGCTGCTGTTCATCAGCGAGACGATCTTGCTGTACATGTATTTCTATACGTGGGACGCCTGGAAGGGCGAGAAGAAGGCCCGTCATATCGCCCTCGGCGTGCTCTTGAATCTGATCGGGACGATCACGCTGTTCGTGATCGACGGCCCGACGTCGTTCATGAATACGCCGGTGAAGGCTGAGGGTATTTCGCCGCAAGAGTTCCTCGCAACGGCGACGTTGTGGGACAAGATCTTCAACTATAGCTGGATGCCCCTCAATCTCCACCGTCTCGTCGGTAACGTGACGTTCGGAGGATTTGTGGCGGGCTTGATCGCCGCTTACATGTATATGGGGGCGAAAAAAGAAGAAGAGCGGGCCTACTACGATTGGATGGGCTTTGTCGGAAATCTAATCGGCGTGGGCGCTCTGCTGTTCCTGCCCTTCATGGGTTATCTGTTGGCGTACGAACTCTGCGACTACGATGCGTCGATCTGCCCATACATGATGGCCGACCAGCTTTCGATGTTTTTCGAAATGCAGGGAGCGATGATCGGGCTCATCTTTCTGGCCAGCAACTATTACATCTGGCTCAGCATGAAACGAATTGAGGGGGTCGAAAAGGTTCGGATGACGATTCTGGCTCCCATCGTAATGGTGGCGCTCCCCTTGGTGATGACCAAGGTGATGACGGACTATCCGGTTCCCGACCCGACCTCGCTGGCGTTCTTGCTGCCGTTACTGTTGGCCCCGTTCCTTGTCGGTCGATTCATTCCGCTGACTGTATCTGCGCGGACCGTCATTAAAGTGGGTTTCTTGATGGTCGTCGTGGGCGATGCCATCTGGCTCACCCCTCATGGCTTCGTTCCCACCGGTGCCAAACTGGTGGCGGAGTTGGAGCTGCCGTCGGATTGGAACTTCCTGGCGTTGATGCCGGCCAAG
The DNA here is from genome assembly GCA_018971525.1 of Nitrospirota bacterium. Taxonomy (GTDB): domain Bacteria; phylum Nitrospirota; class Nitrospiria; order Nitrospirales; family Nitrospiraceae; genus Palsa-1315. Next base: position 425 of record JAGXAR010000020.1, on the reverse strand, counting down.
AACTCGGCGGCGTTCACGCTGGTGTTCGTCACGGTCGTCAATTACGTCATTTATAACCGGGCTATCAGTCAGGGCACGATTGTCTGGGGAAAGATCGATTTCGTCTCCCAGTTCGTGCTGGTCTTCCTGGCCTTCAGCGCGATTTGGACGATGGGCTTGATGGGCGCAGTCCGTTCGCTGCTGCGGAAGTACTACCACACGTACAATTTGTTGCCCGACTTCACCGCGGAGTCCTTCACCCCGACGCTATCGTATTCCGCCTGGTGGATTACTGCAATTACTGTCGTCTTCTATGCAGTCGTGAGTTTCGCCATTCTCGTGACCCTTCGGCCTTCCGATTCGAAGGGGCACGCACCTGAAGGCAGTCCTGTCCCTGCCGGGGCCAAGTAACCAGGGTGCGGAACGCCTACTGAAGGAAAGAGGAT
>JAGXAR010000001.1 GCA_018971525.1 Nitrospirota bacterium | reverse complement strand
ACCCTTCACAGCACGAGGGTGGGGCGTCGAAGAAGAAGGCGGGATGGCGCGCTCGCGGGGGGCAGGCCTGAAACGGGAGGGGCCCTCCGGGACGGCACCCGGAAAGGCCTGGCCGCTGCTCTTCAGCGCCAGCTCGCACCCACTGGGGGTGCATTCCGAATCCGACGCCGGCGGAGACGCGGGCGCATCTTGGGGGAATGGGGGTGTCGTGAGACTCCCCCGGTTCGTGTATCTATGCTTTTGACGATCAAAGACCTTGCCGAACAGCTACGAATTAAGCCGGCGACACTCTATTCCTGGGCCGCACAAGGCAAGATCCCCTGCCGGAAGATTCATGGGTTAGTTCGGTTTGATCAACATGACATAGACCGCTGGCTGTCCTCCTTCCCTCCGCCAACGTCCTCCCCTCTCCAGATAGGGAAACGGATGGCGGACCACTCCGACCTAGAGAGATTGATTGCGAGCGTAAAACGCGAGGTCTATACTTCCGGCCACGGGGAAACTAGACCGAGATCAAGCCTCATCGGAAAGGAGGAGCATGATGGGGCTCTTGAAGCGGAATAAGGTCTGGTGGATGAGTTTCATGTATCAAGGGCGACAGGTTCGGCGTACGACGGGTACGACGGAGAAACGACTGGCCGAATCAATCCTGTGCAAGGTGAAGGTGCAAATTGCTGAAGGTCGGTTCTTTGAGACGCGTGAGGAGCAGGAACGCACCTTTGGAGAAATGATGGATCGTTATCTCAAAGAGCGTGCGGTTCTGAAGGCTCCGAAGAGCCACCAGCGAGATTGTCAGGCCTTGAACCATCTCCGGCCGGTGTTTGGAGAGACGGTTCTCGCCGGGATCACGCCGAAATTGCTGGCGGGCTACAAGACGCAACGGCGAATAGAGAAAGCGGCTCCTGCCACGATCAACAAGGAACTACAGCTCGTACGCCATGCGTTCAACGTGGCGATGCGCGAATGGGAATGGTGCCGGGAGAACCCCATGCACCGAGTCTCGATGGAGCAAGTGCAGAATGAAGTGGACCGTTGGCTGACCGCCAACGAAGAGGAATACCTCTTAACTTCGTCGTCGCCCTGGCTCCGAGAGATTATCGGCTTCGCGCTGAATACCGGCATGCGTCAAGGAGAGATCCTCAACCTGCAATGGCAGGATGTGGATTTTGCGCGAGGAATCCTGATGGTGAGGAAGAGTAAGAACGGAACTCGCCGCACGATCCCCTTGAATGCGACCGTGTATGAGCTGCTCGCGGCCAAACAAGCGACGACGGGAGCCTTACGCGGTCCCGTGTTCACGACCCCTCGCGGGAATGAACTCCAAGTACGCTACCTGGTTCGGGAGTTTTGTGAGGCGCGCGATCGGGCAGGAATTCCAGACTTCCGCTTTCACGACATGCGGCACACGTTCGCTACACGATTAGTGCAACGTGGAGTGGATTTGTACAAAGTACAACGTCTGCTCGGTCACAAGACTAGCCTGATGACGCAACGGTATGCACATCATTCGCCGGAGAGTTTGAGAGACGGAGTGAACGTCTTGGATGAGCTTCAACCGCAGCGAGTTAGCACAAATTTAGCACAAGGGGCGGTTTTGAGCGGTGTTGCGAGAGCGAGCACTCTCGCAAGTTCTTGATTGTTAATGGTGAGCCGGCTGGGACTCGAACCCAGGACCCTCGCCTTAAAAGGGCGATGCTCTACCAACTGAGCTACCGGCTCACCGAGCGAAGAGGGCGGATTCTACCACCGACGCTCGGTCTGTGCCTAGAGAGGAAATGAATCGCCTACCGCGCACGCGGGCGGGTCTTGAGTGGATTGCGGAGAATAATGGTTTCGCTGCGCTTCGAGCCGGTTGAGATCATGTCGATGGGACACTCGGAGAGATCTTCAAGATACTGGAGATAGCGCTTGGCTTCCACGGGAAGCTGTTTATACGTGGTCGCGCCGGTGGTCGAGCCGGACCATCCCTTGAACGTCTTGTAGACCGGCTCACAGTCAGTCAGCGCTTGGAGATCGGCCGGCATGTCTCGATAGAGCTTCCCCTGATACCGATAGCCCGTGCAGACCTTCAGTTCCTTGCAGCCGTCGAGCACATCCAGTTTCGTGACGGCCAGTGACGTGAGTCCGTTCACTTTGGTGGCGTAGCGCACGACGACGCCGTCGAACCAGCCGCAGCGGCGCGCTCGTCCCGTCGTCGATCCGAATTCTTTCCCTCGTGCTTGGAGCCCGCCGCCCACCGCATCGGTCAATTCCGTGGGGAACGGCCCGCTGCCGACACGAGTCGTATAGGCTTTGGCGATCCCGAGCACCGCGTCGATCTTCGTCGGTCCCACGCCGGTTCCCGTCGAGGCGCCGCCGGCCGTTGAACTGGAGGAGGTGACGAAGGGATAGGTGCCGAAATCCACATCCAAATGTGTCCCTTGCGCCCCTTCGAACAACACAGTCTTCCGCCGGTCGATCATCTTATTAACGAGCATGACGGTGTCAACGATATGGCTCTTGAGTCGATCGGCATAGCCCATATACTGTTGGAATACTTTTTCGACCTCGAACCGTTCCATCTTATACAGCTTCTCGACAAACCAATTGACCTCGACCAGGTTCTCTTCGAGTTTGGTTCGAAAGACCTTTGGATTGAGCAGATCCCCCATTCGGATACCGATCCTCGATATCTTATCGGCATACGATGGGCCGATCCCCCGCCCCGTCGTTCCAATTCGGCGAGAACCCTTGGACTGCTCTGAGGCTTTGTCGATGGCCTTGTGATACGGCAGGATGAGATGGGCGCGCTGGCCGACGACAAAATTCTTCCCGATCTTCACACCTTGAGTCTGGAGATGGTCCAACTCTTCGATCAACGAGGCCGGGTCCACGACGACGCCGTTCCCGATCACACAGAGTGTCCCGTGATAGAGGATTCCTGAGGGGATGAGGTGAAACACGAAGGTGCCCCGTTCATTGATCACAGTGTGCCCCGCGTTGGACCCGCCCTGATAGCGAACCACTGCATCGACGTCGCGGGCCAAGATATCGACAATCTTGCCCTTGCCTTCGTCGCCCCACTGCGCCCCGATCACTACGAGATTTCCCATCGCCTGAAATGCTCCCAAAAAAAGAGCCCTGGCCAGACCGAGGGCCAGAGCGGAGGGGCCATGGTAGGGGTGACTCTCTAGTTTGTCAAGCGCATGCCTCTCGTTATTGAGGGAACCCTCTACCCGCCTCACGGAGCACATTCTCCATTGCGATCAGCGGTGCTCGACGACGGGCACCCGAATCCGCCCTTCCCGTTTTCTTGACTGCCGCGGGAAGGCCGTGTTAGCATGACCGCGGTTTCACAAGTATTTTCGCTTATTTCCAAGCAAAACGACGTGGGGCTGTAGCGCAGTTGGGAGCGCGCGTGAATGGCATTCACGAGGTCGCCGGTTCAATCCCGGCCAGCTCCACCAAAATAATCACGTAGGTTCGACAAACCTCGACACTCACATCTAATCACCGAATGACCATCGGCTCCTTCCAGTAAGAACGATCCGCCTGGTTCACGAAATCTCTCATGCTCCAAATCGAGTCAGTCAGTAAGCAATATTCAACGAGGGTTCTGCTCGAGAATGCGACGGCGCACCTCCGCCCCGGTTCACGGGTCGGCCTGGTGGGACCCAACGGCGCCGGCAAGACCACCCTCTTTCGGATGATCCTCGGGGAGGAATCGCCGGACAAGGGGAACATCCGCAAGCGTCCCCGTCTCCGCATCGGCTACCTCCCGCAGGAACTCGAAACCATCACGGGCAAGACCGTGCTGGACGCCACCCATCGCGATCTGTATCCCGAACACGAAGCCGAACGCATCCTGATGGGGTTGGGATTTTCGGAGATCGACTTCGGCCGTCAGGTCGAAAAGCTGTCCGGTGGCTATCGGATGCGCGTCGCCTTGGCGCATCTGCTGCTCACCAACCCCGATGTGCTGATGCTTGACGAGCCGACTAACCACTTGGACAAGCCGACGCAACGCTGGTTCGAGCAATTCCTCCTGGACTCGGAGATGACGCTGTTGATCATCAGCCACGACACGGCGTTTCTCGATCGTGTCGTCACCCATATCTGGGATCTCCGGCACCATAAAATCGAAGAATATCGGGGCAACTATACCTCGTTCAAAAAGATCCGCGCAGAACGGGACGCCCAGCGCGAGGCTGCCGCGGGGCGCCAGGCGAAAGAAGTCGCGCGGGTCCAAACATTTGTGGATCGATTCCGCTACCAAGCGAACAAAGCCAGTCAGGTCCAATCGCGCATCAAGCAGCTTGAGAAGGTCAAGATGATTGAGATTAAGCGCGACCCCAAGCGAGTGAAGTTCAAATTTCCCCTCCCCGCAGCCAGTGGCCGACAAGTCCTGGAACTCCGGGGCGCGGCAAAGCGCTATGGGGAAAAAGTGGTGTACGAGAGAGTCGATTGCTCGATCGAACGGGGTCAGCGCGTGGCGCTAGTGGGAGAAAACGGCGCCGGGAAAAGCACGCTGCTCAAGATGCTGGCTGGAGCGCTGGAGCCGGACAAAGGCACCAGAACCGTCGGCCATGGTGTCACGCTGCACTACTTCGCGCAACACCAGGCAGAAACTCTGAACCCCGAACATACCATTCTCGAATCCCTCTCCGAAGTGTCCAGCCAGGCGGAAACGAACTTTCTCCGCGGGATTGCCGGCGCCTTCCTCTTCACCGGTGACGATCAAAAGAAACCGATCAAGGCGCTGAGCGGAGGAGAACGCAATCGCGTCGCGCTCGCACGAATGTTGGTCGAACCGGCCAATACCCTGTTACTCGACGAGCCGACCAACCATCTCGACCCGGCTTCTGTCGATATGCTCACCGATGCGCTATCAGACTTCCCCGGCACGATCATCTTTATTTCCCACGACCCCACCTTTCTGACCAGAGTCTGCACGCGCGTCATTGAAATCGAAGAGGGCAAAGCCCGAAGCTTCTCCGGCGACTATGAGTACTACTTGTGGAAGAAAGCGCAGGAAGTCGAATCCATCAAGGAATCGAGTGACGATCTGAAGGGAGTGGATCCCGGGAAGGCCGTCGGACCGACCAGGGCCATGGCTTCGCAAGCCCCGTCCAAACCCTCAGCCGGAGATCGCCGCGATTTGAACAAGACCCAGGCCAGGCTGGAGAAGCAGGTCGCGCGGGCCGAAGCCGAGATCGCCGAGTGCGAAACCAAGATCAAAGCACGGGACCTCGAACTGGCCGACCCCGCACTCTACAAAGATGAATCCACCAAATGGAGCACTCTACAGATAGAGTATGACGGATGGAAGAAGGATCTTATCCGGCTTACCGCCCGGTGGGAAACACTCTCCGCTGAACTGGAAGACGTGAGACAGAAACTTACGGCATTCGCCTAGCAAGCTGCGGGAAAAACAATTTCGCACGGCAAGAGTTCGATGGTCCGCACGTCTTGGACTAGACGAGCCTCCCGCAGGATGCACAAAAGGCCGTCCAGCAAGGCCGCAGCGAGTGAAGGCCCGAGGAGATACAGACCGCACTTCGTGTGGGCCGTTCGCCCCTCGAATGGATCCTGGCGAACGGAAAAGCCCCTACGGTACTTCCGACCTCCGAGAAACCTCTCCTCAACGTTGAAGGTCTGAACGATGCGAGAACGACGCTGGCGGGCTTTTTCAGCATCCAGCTAGATGGAGGATTTGACCGTTTCTTCGAGGTAGTAATACAGCCAGCGGTTCTTCTCTTTCGTGACCAGTTCGTCCCAGACCACGCCGATCAGAAACCCCTTCTCCCACGGCTTCACCCAGGCGACTTTCCCGTCGAGCTTTTCCATCTGTTCTTCGCGATCCGAATCGAGAAACGCCAACGACACGGTCACCGGCTGAGCCATCGCCAACGTTTCTTTCGTGTGCAACCCTGCGCCGATCTTGTTGACGTTATCCAACACGGCCGTAATCGCCTTGGCTCCGCTCTTAGGTGAAATCAGTGCAGAACCCACTAACGTCGCCCGGACAAACTTGCGCCGTTCGTTCGAGGCGGCTATCGATGTCGATGATTTCGGGCTCTGCCGTTTCACAAGCCTAAGTATAACCGATTAGAAATCTTTGTCCACCACCCCGTCGGGCCGCCGATTAGGTGTCTTTAGGCCGGTAGTAGCGACGCCCCTTGAGCGATTCCGGAAGGTGTTCCTGCTGCGCCTTGGCTTGGGGATCGTCGTGGACGTAGCGATACCCCTTCCCGTACCCGAGCCCCTTCATCATCGACGTGACGGCATTCCGCAAATGGAGCGGAACCCCTAGATTCCCTTGAGATTTTGCATCATCAAGAGCCTCAAGGAGCCCGACGTAAGAGGCATTATCTTTTCGCCTGGTGGCGAGATAGGTCGTCCCCTGGGCCAAATTGATCTGGGCCTCTGGGAGCCCCACAAACTGCACGGCCTGAGCGACGGCAGTCGCCACCACCAGCCCCATCGGATCCGCATTCCCTACATCCTCGGAGGCAAAAATAACCAGGCGCCGGGCGATAAATTTCGGGTCCTCTCCCCCTTCCAACATACGGGCAAGCCAATAGAGGGCTCCGTTCGGATCGGAATCCCGGAGGCTTTTAATATAGGCAGAAATGACGTTGTAATGTTCTTCGCCGGATTTATCGTACCGGATTGATTTCTTCATCAACGCGGCTTCCAGCGCCGCTCCATCGATCAGACGAGTCCCGTTAGGCCCAGGCGGCTGCTGTTTGACCACAAAATCCAGCGCTGTCAGGAGCGCCCTTGCATCGCCATTGCCATAGGCAATCAGTCGTTCTCTGGCCTCAGGTGACAGGCGGGCGTTCCACGTCCCCAATCCGATCACAGGGTCCGTGAGCGCACGATCCAGGATCTGTCCGAGCGCCTCGTCTGAAAGAGGCCTGAGCACGATGACCAAGGAACGAGATAGGAGCGGCGAGATCACTTCGAAGGAGGGATTCTCCGTCGTTGCACCAACCAGGATGATCGTCCCCCGCTCGACATGAGGTAGAAAGGCATCCTGCTGCGCCTTGTTGAACCGGTGAATCTCGTCGACGAAGAGGATGGTCCGTTGTCCGTTGATCGCCTGACGTTGCTCAGCTGTCTTGATAATGGCCCGCAACTCTGAAACACCCCCTGTGACCGCCGAGAAAGGCACGAACTGCGCTTTGGTGTGTCGCGCGATGAGATGAGCCAGCGTCGTCTTGCCCGAGCCTGGCGGCCCCCAGAAGATGACGGAGGAGAGTTGATCTGCCTCGATCGCCCGCCGCAACGGCCGATCCGGCGCAGTGATGTCCTCTTGCCCGACAAAGTCCACAAACTCTCGCGGCCGCAGACGCTCGGCCAACGGAGCCTCAACGGATTTCTCTCCCTCAGGAATGCCAAACAAATCGGGAGCCTGATCGCGTGAAGTCGTCATCTAAAGCCTCAAGAATGGGATGAATTGTATACACCGGTCAGCATGATCGCAAACTGTCCCTTGACCATAGCCAATACCAATGTTACGAACAGCGGCGGGAGGAAACAGCGTGCACACCCAAGTCAACGGCATCACCATCGCCTACAGCGACCAAGGAACCGGTCTCCCCATCGTCTTTCTCCATGCCTTTCCCCTGAACCGGACCATGTGGGCGACGCAAGAAAACGCGCTCTCCTCACAGTTCCGGATCATCACGCTTGACCTGCGAGGGCATGGCGAATCAGACGCACCGCTCTGGCGTTATACGCTCGACCAAGCAGCCGACGATGTGTGCGCACTGCTGGACCACCTCGCAATCCAGCGGGCCCTGTTCGTGGGGCTCTCGATGGGCGGGTACATCTTATTGGCGTTCTATCGGAAGTACGCCGCTCGCATGAAGGGATTGATCCTGGCTGACACGAGAGCCCAGGCAGACACAGCAGAAGGAAAAGACGGGCGATTCCAAATGGCGCAGATTGCATACAAGAAGGGGCCTTCAGCAATCGCCGACATCATGATCCCCAAATTATTGAGCCCCGCGACGATTCAGGCTAGGCCGGAGATTGTTCAGAAGGTCCGGGCGATGATCGAGGGCAACCAGATCAGTGGCATTGCGGGAGATCTAATGGCGATGGCCGAACGACCCGATTCAATCCCGCTCTTGGCCCAGATCACCTGCCCCACCCAGATCATCGTCGGCAAACTGGACCAAGCCACTCCTCCCTCCGATGCCGAACTCATGGCAGAAAAAATCCCAGGCGCCCGCATAACCATCATTCCAAATGCCGCACACCTGGCCAATCTCGAACAGCCGGAAGCGTTCAATCAGATCGTCGCCTCCTTCGCCTCTGATCTCCTCAAGTAAGCGGGATACTGGCTGGTTGTTGTGAGGAGGGCGAAAAAGCCCAGCCATCTCACCCGCGCCCAGCCCCGACGCGCCTGGTCCCAAGCAAGACCCAGCGAATGAACGCCCGCGACGAATTGTGGGGAATCAAAAAACAGGAATCAGAGGGATGGTGCGTACCTGCAGGACGTTCCAAAAGTTCATCCAGCAAGGCCGCAGCGAGTGAAGGTCCGAGGAGGTACCGACCGCACTTCGTGCAGGCCGTCCGCCATTAGAAATGGATCTTGAGCCTCTACAGTACTTCCTGCCTCGGAGGACTTCCTTCTACACGTTGAGGATCTGAACGAAGCGAGAACGACGCTGGGGGACTTTTTCAACGTCCTGCTAGTCGGAGTCGCCGACGCTGCCTCGGCGTATGAGCTTCAAAAACTCCAGCCTGGTTTGCGGCTGACTGCGGAAGGCGCCCAACATGGAACTACTGACCGCGACCGTGTTCTGCTTTTCGACGCCCCGCATCATCATGCAAAGGTGTCGCGCCTCCACGACCACGCCCACTCCATGCGCATTGAGCTTGGATTTCAGGGTTTCGGCGATCTGGACTGTGAGTCGCTCTTGGACTTGCAGCCGGCGCGCAAAGGTATCCACGATACGCGGGATCTTGCTGAGGCCGACGACCTTCTTATTGGGCAGATAGCCCACATGAACCTTGCCGAAGAACGGCAGCAAATGGTGCTCGCACATGCTGAAGAAGTCGATGTCTTTTACGATCACCATCTCATCGTACTCGATCGGGAAGAGCGCGCCGTTTAAGAGATGGTCGATATTCCGCTGGTACCCCTGAGTCATGAAGGCGAGGGCCTTGGCGACTCGTTCCGGAGTCTTGAGAAGCCCGTTCCGGCCGGGCTTTTCACCGAGGGCCAGCAGCATCTCTGTGACCAGGGATTGCAGCACATCCAGATCCGCCGGTCTGCCATTCCCGGTGACGTCTTCAACTTGCCGCTGATTTCGCCGCTTGACTCCCTGCTTAGCCATGCCGCCCCTCTCTGAGCCCCGAGGCCTGACTCTTCGACCCCGCATACTCGAAGTAGTTGTCGCGTGTTTCTATCAGCCCGACCTTTTCCAGTTGACCGGTGGGAAGGTGCTTCACTAAGAGACCCCAGATCAGCAGCACCAGATTTTCCCCCGTCGTGGTGCGATCGGCAAACTCAGGATCTTGATTGAGATCGTGATGGTCGAATCGCGTGACCACCTGGTCGGTCACAGTCCGATCCAGCTGATCGAGGTCCACGCCGCCACCGGTCGTGGTCGGAACCGTGCTCTTTACGGTCACCAACACGACATAGTTATGGCCGTGCCCATTGGGATTATTGCACTTCCCAAAGGCAGCCCAGTTTTCTTCGGGAGACAGGTAATCCGTGTGCAGCCGGTGCGCCGCGCAGAACCGGTATCGTCTCGTCACGCTCGCCTGTGCCATTGTGGATTCAGCTCACATCCAGCGCAAAAACAGAGAAGCCAGGACCGGCCGCCGTATTCGGACAATCCTGGCTTCCCCTGTCATTCGTTCAACTGATCAGCTTACGCCAGTCCAGCGCAAATTCCTTAGGCACTGAAGGAACTGCCGCAACCACAAGTGGTCTTCGCTTGCGGGTTCTTGATCGAGAACCCGGACCCTTGGAGGCTGTCCACGTAATCAACTTCGGCTCCCTGAAGGAGCGGAGCGCTCTGCGAATCCATGATGACCTTGACGTCGCCCTTTTCAATTACGGTGTCGTCGTCGGCCATCTTCGACTCGAAGGCCATCCCGTATTGATACCCGTGGCACCCGCCGCCCTTGACATAGACCCGCAGGCCGACAATATCCTTCTCTTCCACCATCAATTCCTTAATCTTCTGCTCTGCGATCGCCGTAATCGTAACCATCGTGATCCTCCTCTTGTGACCAGGCCGTCTTTCTATGACCAGACTGGAATGTTTTAGTGTAACATCTCTTTACCGGATTTCAATACCCTGACCCTGCGTTTTTGACTGCGTTGTGGGCGCAACCCACTTGCCCTCTGGTACGAGCACGACCACGTCTCCGAGCACTTTGGCCTGGCATCCAAGCCGATGCCACGGCTCACTGAGGGCTTCCCGATCAAGGAGATCTTGCTCATCAAAATCGATCTCCGACAGGTTCTCGGCACCGACCTGCACCTCGACCCGACAGGTGGTGCAGGAGGCATTCCCTCCACAATCGTTATTCAACACAAACCCGAGAAGCTTCGATGCCTCCAACAACGACGTATTGACCTCAACCTCTCCGCTCTTGCCCTGAGGATGGAGAAACGTCACGCGCGGCATCGCGAATCCCTCTCAATGCACCGTTGCGCCGGCCGCCACAGGCTGATAAGGGCAGCGTTGCAATCGGATATGTTCCTCGAACTCGTGACGGAACAATTTAATGCTGCTCTGGACCAACACTGCAGCCCCGGTCACCAGCGTGCAATAGCCTGTTCCCTTCACAAACCCGCAGAGCTGGAGGAGACTATCCATGTCTTTCTCCGTCCCCTCTCCCTGCTCAATTTTGGTCATGAGCGCGGCGAGATTGATGGTCCCCATCCGACAGGGTGGGCACTGGCCGCAACTCTCGCCCTTGAAAAAATTGGAGAACTTGAGCGTCTGCGCCACCATACACGTCGCATCATCGACCACGATCACGCCGGCCGACCCAAGCCCCGTGCCGGCTTTCTTCAACGAATCGAAATCCATCGTCAGGTCGAGCTGATCGGCAGTGACCATCGAAAACGCCGGTCCACCGGGGAACACCGCCTTGATCTTGCGCCCGCCCGGCACCCCCCCACCGCACTTGTCCACAAGTTCCCGGATCGTAATACCCATCGGCATCTCGTATACACCTGGTCGATTCACGGCACCGCTCAGGGAGAACATCATGGTGCCTGGACACTTTTCTGTGCCGACCTGCGTAAACCAGGCCGCGCCTTTCAGGAGAATCCGCGGAATGTTGCACAAGGTTTCGACGTTGTTGACCAGCGTCGGCTTCCCATAGAGTCCGAAGTCCGTCGGGTAAAAGGGCGGCTTCTGCCTCGGCATCGCCGGACGCCCTTGCATGGATTCGAGCATCGCTGTTTCTTCACCGGCCACGTAACTCCCGTGGCCTTCAAAGACTTCTAGATCGAGATCCAAGCCGCTCCCCAGAACATTCTTGCCCAGGAACCCTTGAGCCTTCGCCTGCGCCAACGCCTTTCTTAGATTATCCCGTTCTTCGTGGTACTCATGATTCACATAGATAAACGCCGCCTTCGCTTGCACTGTGTAGGCCGCAATGAGGCAACCTTCGATGAGCTGATGTGGCGCATGCTTGAGCAAGTGACGGTCTTTAAACGTCCCTGGCTCATGTTCGCCTGCGTTGCAGACGAAATAGTGTTCCTTCACCCGATGATTGAGGACTTTTTCCCACTTGATGCCGGTGGGAAAGCCCGCGCCCCCTCGCCCACGGAGCCCTGCTTTTTTCAGTTCGTTGACGATATCGTTCGCGCTCAGTTCTTTGACACACTTCTTCCAGGCCTCGTATCCCCCGACCTTCCGGTAAGCCTCAATATCCCAGGGAGCCCCATCAAGCGTTTGGAGAACTCGTGGTTCACTCGCGGTCGTCATGCGCCCTTCCTTACCAGTTTGGCTCAATGTGTGGAGCGATACTATAAGGTGCCTGGCCGGTATTCGTCAAGGCAATGTCCCGATAATAGGCCTGAATCTCAATGACTTAGGGCCACCGCCCTATAGGGAACTGGGCATATGGGCCATCCGGGCAGGTATAGGGATGCTGGAGGACGGACGCAGGAGAGGGAAACGCACTTGCCGGCGGGCCTTCCCGCCGGCAGTCGTGCACCGTCTTACTTGAAGTGGCTGCCGGCTCCCATAAATAACAGCATGGGAATCGACAACATAAAGTTGACTCGCGAAGCGAGGAGCGCAGTCCGACCCCACTGGGCCATTTCAGCCGGTGCAGGGGTCCCCTGGGTTGCCGCTGTCACCGCCGCAATGATCTTCTTCTGGTTCGGCCAAATAATCGCATGGACGTTGACCATCATGATGATGCCCAATAACCCGCCAATTCCCAACGCGATCGCGCTGGATCGATCTTTGGGCAGGTAGAAGTACAACGCAATCCCGGCGAGCACCGTGACCGTCGCGCCATGACGGAACCAGTTCAGCGCGGCAGGCATCAGCTTGGGAATCACGATATTCTTGGTGGGACCATCCAGGCTCTTCAAGAACCCCGCATTGATCAGGTTAAAGAAATACAACAACCCGATCCAGGTGATTCCCGCCAAAAAGTGAACCCAGCGCAACAACAGACCGGCCCAATCGGCATCACCGGCCCCAATGCCGGCCATACCAAGATACACCACAATCAACACCACAGTGAGCACGAATCCTGCGCCCATCGTTTGCATCGGATTCTCAAGAAATTTCATAGTATCTCCTCGTTCAGTGTATTGCTAAGCCGCTGTCTGTACTGTAGGCCCGCTTCTCTTGTCAAGCGGGCCTCGGACCATAATTGCGTTAGGCCATTAATCGATCGACTGTTGCGCAGAGTTCGCGCACTGCACGAGCAGAGTTCACCAGCCCCGCCTGCTCCTCTGCCGTCAGCTCATATTCGACTACCTGTTCCGCCCCGCCTCGGCCCAGCTTGACCGGCACGCCAACTACGACATCTTTTAATCCATACTCGCCCTCGCAGAGCACCGCACAGGGCAACACCCGCTTCTGGTCCTTCACGATCGCCTCGACCATATCGACCGCCGAGGCCGACGGCGCATAGAACGCGCTGCCGGTCTTCAACAGGCCCACGATTTCGGCCCCCCCTTCGCGTGTCCGCTCCACGATCCCATCCAATCGTTCCTTCGACATCAGTTCAGAAACCGGCTTCCCCTTCACCGTCGTATAGCGCGGTAGCGGCACCATCGTGTCGCCATGCCCCCCCAGCACCATCGCATCCACGTCGGGCCCCGGCACATTCAATTCGGCGGCGATAAAGGAACGCATGCGGGCGGAATCAAGCACCCCCGCCATACCCAAGACCCGCGATTTCGGCAGTCCGCTGACACGACGCGCCACATGGACCATGGCATCCAACGGGTTGGTGACGAGAATCAGGATGACGTTCGGCGATCGGGACACCAGCTCCGAGACGACCGATTTCACGATTTTTGCATTCGTGGTCAACAACTCGTCACGGCTCATCCCCGGCTTGCGCGGAATGCCGGACGTGATCACCGCCACCGACGAGCCGGCCGTTTCATCATAGCCGTTGGTGCCCACCACACGGGTGCCATAGCCGCAGACGGGCCCTGCCTGTGTGATATCGAGCGCCTTGCCTTGCGGCACGCCCTCGACGATATCGACGAGCACCACCTCATACCCGTCCTTCTCCGCCAGCCGCTGCGCCGTCGTGCCTCCGACGTTCCCCGCACCCACCACCGTAATCTTCGGTCTGCCCATCTCCGATCCTCCCGTCACAGGCTAAGGTTAAGGTTGAGGCCAAGGGAAATCGCCTCTCCCGTCCGCCTCAGCCTTAGCCAGAACCTCAGCCTTCATGTCCATGTTCCGTCCAGCCCGCCACTTTGAAATTGATGGTGCACACAAAGTTTTCACCATCGTAGAAATTGACCTTAATCTTCTTCTTCCCGTAGGTCTTGGCCAGAAACTCCTCCGGATTGTCGACCAACTCTTGGTAGCCGCCTGCCGGATATTCGCCGAGGTCGTGGAATACCACGATCATCCCCACTTTGACTTCTTGAAGAATCTTGGCCCGACAACGGGGATAGACTTCCCAGAACTTGGCCTCGATCATCTCCTTCGTCGGCTCCGAACGATCCTCCCCTGGCTTGATTGGCTGTGCAAACTTCGCCAGCCGACGGACATAGGGGTACTGATTCCCCGTAAACAGCTTGTGTAACCAGGGCGGTACGGTCGGTCTCTCCGATGAATTCATCATCAGCTTCTCTCGCACGTACAAGGGGAAACGTTAAAGGGGAAACGTTTGGTTTCAGATTGCCGCGGTACCATTTCTTCCACTTCTTACCTTTTACCTTTGACGTCTTACGTCGTCAGCCGTTGATAAATCCTCGGCAATCGCCTCGGCAAAGCTTCGAGATGATCGATGACCGCGAACTGCACGTCCCCGTACATTCTCCGGACATAGCCATCAGCCTCCCGATCGATCGTGATACAGAACGAATGCACCCCCCGCTGACGCGCCTCGCGTAACGCAGCCTTGGTGTCTTCCAGCGAATATTCATCTTTATAGCCGTCATCGAGCGGACGCCCGTCGCTGATGAGGACGAGCAGTCGCGTCCGTGCCTCTCGCGCCAGCAATTTGGCCGTGGCATGGCGAATGGCCGCCCCATCACGGTTTTGCTGCATGGGAGCCAGTCCGCCCAAACGCTGCGCCGCCTTCCCGCCCAACTGATCGTCAAAATCCTTGATCACAAGAAAGTCCACCTGCCCGCGGCCTTGGCCCGAATAGCCGTAGAGCGCATATTGGTCTCCGACCGCCTCAAGCGCTTCACACAAGAGCACCAGCCCCTCTTTCTCCAGATCGATCACGCGGCGGCCGCTTGCTAATTGTCGACTGGTTGATCCGCTCACATCGACCAGAAATGCGGCCGCGACATCCCGTTCTTTTCGCTCCCGCCTGACGTAGATCCGGTCCGACAGGTCTGCCCCCGCCGCCCGCTCCGCGCACATACGAACCGCCGCATCCACATCGAGTTCATCGCCGTCGGCCTGGCCCGGCACGCGCCGCAACCCCGGTGGCCGCAGACTTTCGAAAAATCGTCGCAGGGCCGAGACCTCACTCCCGTGCGCGCTCAACGTGGCGCCGACGATATCCCCGCTCCCCTCCTCCCCGGCGCGCTCGACGACGCGACACCAGTTGAGGCGATAGTCATCGATCCCCTGATCCCACTCCGGATAGCGCACCGCACGATCGCCGGGCCCGGCATGATCGACCGGCGCCGGCTGCTCGACCTTCAAGGCCAGGAGTTCTTCTACATGGGAGGGCAGCTGCCGCCCCCCGGCAAGTTTGTCACTCTCAGTCGCGGTGTGCGTTCCCTCTCGATTCCGTTGACCCTGCGCTGACGACTCCTGTGCCCCCCCGGCGGCACTTGCCATTCGTTCGATGTCCTCTGATTGCTTCTGATCGTCCGAGGCCCGTTCATCCCGGTCATTCTGACGAATGAACTCAGGATTCATCGCCCCACGATATACCCAGTTGGTGACAGGGCGATAGTCCTCACCAGTCTGCTCTGACGCGGACGGCCCCACACCCAGCTCCTCTGACGCATCATCGGCCTGATCTACCCGGATCATCGCCCCCTTCGGGGTCAACAACTCCTCGAGTCGCACGTAGAGGTCATGGGCCAGGCGCACAGCCTCTTCCGCCGTTGCCGTTGGAACCAGAATAGCCCGGCACATTGGCCAGAGGATGGCGATCTCGTCCTTGATGGCTTCGTGGATCGCGACAGGCTGCGACGCGGCCGTCGACAATTGGAGCAGTTGATCGACGACGAGTTCTTTGACGGTCAGCCCGTGCGTGAGAGACCGCGTCGTGACCGCTTCCCGCGCAAATTGCTGTAGATCACGCTGGAGTCCCGGATACTCTCGCTGCAGTAGAAACTCCACCCGCGCATCCTCCACGAGCATCCACAAGTCCTGGATCAGTCCCGGATGAGGATACAGACGAAACAGCGCCGCCAAGGTCTCCGGCGCAGCCTGTTTCGCACGGCCATACTTCTGGCGCAGGCTCAGGACCAAGTCCGCGAACGGACCAAGGGTCAGCCGGTACGTCCCGAACTCCACGTGCCCCGCTTCGTGAGCCGCCATCACCAGATACAAACGCGTATTCTCCTCGGCAGTGGGATAGCGACGGAGGAGCGCCGGGAGCGAGATGACGCGCCCATCCTGGCTTACCGTGGCCCGCGCAGACGTCTCCTGGCTCAGCGAATCGGGGAGCGCCTGAATCGTCAGATCCGTTCCGCAGAGCCCTTGCACGAAGAGCTTCACGGTACGGGCCACTTGCCGAAGCGGCACACCGCTTAACGCCGCCTCCACTGAGGTCAGCGCCTTCTGCGATTCCAGGGCAAAATAGGCTCTGGCCCCTTCGACACTGTAGGCCAGGACTTCCATCCCGGCTGTGAACCAGGCCTCGAAACGAGCCGTGGCCTCGGCAGACTCGCCGATCACGCTCGCCAGTTCCGGCGCGCGCCGCAAATAAGCCAGCGCCGTTTCCGCGTCACGCTCTGCCACCAAGGCCCCATATTGCAATACTTTTAGCCGCCAGCCTTCATTCGACACGCCACGCAACAAACGCGGCGATTCCGATAACCAGGCAATGCCCGACCCGGGATCACGTTCAGCCAGCAACGACCCGACCATGACGACCTTGGCCCTCACCGACGGATCCTCGAGATCGCCGAGGATGAGCGGACTGGTGCGGAGGAATTCGATGGTTCCGAAATAGTCCGTCTTGCCGAAACTATTCGTGGAAATGAGTTTCAGCCCGAACGTCGCCCAGGCCCTGGAATCCTGAATGGGCAACACGCGGGCGACCGCCGGAATTTGGCGGATGTACTCCAGCGCGACGACAAAATCGACCTGCGTCAGTTCGAGCCCGATCTCTAACCAGGCCCCCAGCTGATCCGGCGAGAGGACCGTCACCACCTCCGGTGCCACGCGGAGAAATTCCAGCGCGACGTTCGCATCCTGCTCGGCCAGTTCCAGGGCGGTTTTCAGCACCAACGACCGAACCGATGGTTGCTCGATCAACCCAAGAACCAGTGGACTCTCCTTGAAAAACTTCAGCCCGATTGCGCCGGACGATTCGGCTAACGCAATCCCCAGATCCAGCCAGGCCAACGAATCGCTGAGCCGATCCCGCCGTTGCAACTCGGGAAACGAGTCGATCGCGGCACGAGCAACCTTTGCCGACGCCTCGGACAGCTCGTCGAGCAACACAAGGACACCCTCTACCTGGTTCGGTTTCGCAGTGGAGTCGGCGAAACAAGACACCAGATGCTGGGCTGTATCTGGCCCCAGCTCTTTGGCCAATTTGGCGATCAATTGCTTATGGGTATCCGACATCTCCATTCTCGATCCAATTTCATGGAATTTGCAGGAAGTGCTGGATTGTAAAGGACGCCCTAGCGCTTGTAAACTACGCTCCTGCGGCGCAGGCCTCCCCCCTGGCCCCTCGCCCAGCATCTTTTGCCAAAGGAGTTGCGATGGCTGAGCCCAAGCAAGAGAGTCTCGACAAAATGTGGAAGTATGTGAAGGGATTCGCGGAGAAGAGCGGGACGACCATGCATCCCACTCCCGCAGTCACCGAAGCCGTTGTCAAAGGCCTGACGATGCACGTGGACGAGCTGGGCAAACCCCTCTGTCCCTGTAACTTCTATAAGGATAAACAAGCAGAGGCCAAACTCCGTCGCTGGATCTGCGCCTGCGACGAAATGCAGATCTACAAATACTGCCACTGTCTGTTATTTGTGCGAGAAGACGGTCTCCCGATCACCGAATATCTCCCGGAAGGCCACGAAGGACGGGAGGTCTATGGCGTCGTCACAGACCCGACTCCCGCCAAAGGCCGCGCCCTCAAACACAAGGCCGCTGCCGCGCCGAACCCCTTGGACGAAACACCGGCATCGTCTTCACCCATTTCGTAACCACCATGCCACTGCGCAGCCGACTTCTGTGCGGAATAGCCCTCACACTACTGACACTCCTGCCGGGAGGCTCGTGGTCCGACCAGGCGTGGGCCGCCGAACCAGGCAACGCGTCTCCTGCCATGACACCACAGCCTCCAGGCCTGAACGAAAAAGACCTATTTCCCTACAAGCAGAAGGGGCGAGGCATTCTGGCTGGACAGGCGTTTCTCGGTTCGCCTTCCGGAAAAGCCATCACGCAAGCGGGCGCGACCGTCCATCTTATCCCCATCACCCCCTACACACGCCATTGGTTTGACCACACAGTCAGAACCACATCCTGTTCAGCGACAGGAATCCCCTCCTCCGCTGAAAACGCCGCAGCCCCACGCCCTCCGGCCGACTGCACGCATGAGGCGCTGACTCGGCTCCAGACGGAAAAGCGGTTGACTCCCTATCTCCGCACGACCAGAGCCAACCCCACCGGACATTTCTGGTTTACCAAAATTCCCGCCGGGCGCTACTACATCGTCAGCCTGATCGAAGGGGGATCGGGAACACACCAAGACGAACGGCTAGCGGGACTGGCCTGGTTGGTTATCGATCTCGACGCTGGTGAGAAAATCGCAAATCTCGTGGTCACCGACTGCAAAGCCAGCCTATGCTGAGCATCCTCAAGCAACAAGCATATCCGCGTTCTTTCTTCCCACCTCTCGAACATGGGATGCCAGTAGTTTCACCGGCGCGCGTCCACCGATCACAGCTTTATCGTGAGGGCTGCGCGAGCAAGAAACTACCCCGTCACCTAGCCTTCCCTTACTGCCAGCCCGACACGTCATATCCCTTTTCAATCAAACACCGCACCACTGCATCGGCATAGGGAGGATCGGGTTCAAGCGGTCTGTAGGCGCCGCCCACTGAACCGATGATGACTCCGAGCGCGCCGCCGACTGCTGAGCCAATCACCACACCTGTTGCCCCGCCAATCAAACCGCTGGAGGCACCAACCGCAGCGCCGCTAATCAGACCCAGCCCAGCTCCAGCGGCGACGTTACCACTTCGATTGCCGGTGCCAGGCTTCAACCCGGCCGCGTCAGCTTCCTGCTGACACATAGCGATATCAAGCTTCGCCGCCTCCCGCCCCTGCAGCTGGAACTTTGCATTCGACCGCAACAACGGCTCCGGCCCCGCACAGGCCATAAGACTTATTCCTAGGACGAACACCACCCCCCGCTGCCAGATCAACTGCAACACCGACAATTCACTTTTGTCATTCTCTCTCCTTCTCCCGACTCGTGACGAGATGGAAGAGGGCGGCCTCACATGCGCGCCCCATTCTTACCTCTTTCACCCTCCCATGCTGGCAGGGAGGAGGAGCCCACTACTGCGCGCCCAATTCTCACCCGACCACCCGAGCGCGCCGAGACGCGCTCTTTACCCAAGCGAGGGCCTTCTCAGGCCGCGCGTTCCGCGAGCACCTTCTTAGCAGTTATGCTCCTCATCCTGTCACTCTCTCAGGTCTCACAGTCAGGGCAATCCCGACTGTGGCCGTCGAACGAGCACTGTTTCATCGTGCGCGTTCCGGGAGCAAAGGGATGCCCTGGCTGTGAGACCCTCCCCCTCATTGCCAGCCCGTCACCTCATACCCCTTCTCTTGCAGGCATCGATTCACGAAGTTCGTGTAGGCCTGATTCGGCTGCGACGGGCCGATCGTCGCGTAAAATAGGCTGGTGAGCAATCCCCACACCGCTCCGCTCGCTGCCCCGATCATGGAACCGCTGCCTGCTGCGCCTGAGATGGCTCCGCCGACAGCGCCGCTCGCCGCGCCGACTCCGGCTCCCACTGCGGTGCCGGTCGCCACACGACCGGCCGTTCCACTGCCCTCCTCCGCCCCGGCCGCTTCCGCTAATTGCACGCAGGCCTCAATATCCTGCTGCGCAATGTCTTTTCCCACAGACTGCAAATGCGCGTTGGGATACAGAACGGGGTGCGCCGAACAGGCGGTGAGCAACAGCGATCCCCCGATAATGGACAGAATTCCTTGCCTCATGGTTTCACTGATCCCTTTCGATGGCCAAGGTTCAACCGAGCCATCACCAGCTGCGCGGTAGCCCCTTTGACAAGGACACGTTTGTGCCGTCCGCTTGCACCGGAGTGAATCCGCACCGAGGTAGAAGGAATCGATAATTGGCGGGCTAAAAACCGAATCAATTCATCGTTGGCTGCGCCATCGACCGGTGGAGCGGCCACACGAATCTTCAGCGCATCACCGTGAATGCCCACATACTCTGTGGTGGAAGCTTTAGGTTGGACGTGAACGGTGAGGATCGCTCCGTCTTTGGTGTCCCGCACGATCAGCGCATTCATCCGCGACGGGGGAGCCACAGCCATAAGATCAAAAAATGGCCTTCACCAATTCCAGAATACTGCGCTGCATATCGGGATCGTCCGTGATCGGGCGGGCAATCGCGACATCGCAGGCTCGATCGGTCGCCACGCCCTGCCGAATGAGTGTCCCGGCATAGATCAGCAATCTAGTGCTGACCCCTTCTTCTAAGCCATGATTCTTGAGATTCCGCACCTTTCCACCGAGTTTAACCAAGCTGGCGGCAAGGTCACGGCTGACCCCCGCTTCCCGCTCGACCACGGTAGTTTCGACATCAGGCGCCGGATAGTCGAACTCAATCGCCATGAAGCGCTGCTTCGTGCTTTGCTTCAAATCCTTGAGCACACTCTGGTAACCGGGATTGTAGGAAATCACCAGGAGGAAGTCGTCGGCTGCTTCAATCACCTGCCCCTTCTTTTCGATCGGCAACAGGCGGCGATCGTCGCTCAGGGGATGGATGATGACCGTGGTGTCCTTCCGCGCCTCGACGATTTCGTCCAAATAGACGATCGCGCCATGCTTCACGCCGAGCGTCAACGGCCCATCCACCCAGACCGTCTCTTGGCCCTTGAGCAGATACCGCCCCACCAGATCGGAGGCGGTAAGATCTTCGTGACAGGCCACCGTGATCAACGGACGGCCAAGCCGGTAGGCCATGTGCTGGACGAATCGGGTCTTGCCGCACCCGGTTGGCCCCTTGAGCATGACCGGCATCTTGCTGTTCGCCGCGATTGTGAACAACCCGATCTCGCCACGGACCTCCGCGTAGAATGGCTCTCGCTCGATCCGATACTGTCCGACATTAACTTCGCGTGCCTGTTGACTCATGGCTCCTGCCCTTTAGGAGGATGCTGAAAAAGTCTCTGTTCTCACCCGCCCAACCCCGGTGCGCCAAGACGCATCTTTGACCAAGCAGCGTTCTCGAATCGTGCGGATCCTCAACGTACCCCAGAGGGTACGCCTTCGCTCACTGCGGCCTTGCTGGACGGCCTTTTTGAGCATCCTGCGGGAGTGTGCTCCTGTTGTGCCACATGTGCAGACCATCGAAGTTCTGAAGTGCAAAACAGTTTTCCCGTGAACCTACTAGGTTCATACGGTCTCGCGCTGTGGTAGGGCACGATAAACGGAAACGAGGCTGAAGATCAAGCGATCCGGCGGAATGACCGAATGCGGGCTAGGCGACTTTCACACCATCCAGAACTTCGCGCACTTTTTGCGCCAGCACATGAGGTGAGAACGGCTTCGGCAGGAACCCGGTCTCGCGGCTCACGCCGCCCTGGTCAAACACCGGGTGGTCCGGATACCCCGACATGTAGAGCACTTTGACCCCAGGCCGGACGATCAGGAGCTTCTCCGCGACTTCGGGCCCGCTCATCTGTGGCATAACGACATCCGTCAACAACAGGTGGATGGGCCCGACGTATTTTGCGCTAGTGAGGAGAGCTTCGATGCCATGGCGCGCCTCCAGCACCGTATAGCCATGAAGCCGCAGCGTCTCGTGCACGAGACCCCGGACACTCGGCTCGTCTTCGACCAAGAGAATCGTTTCGCGGCCATGTGCCGAATCGGTCGCTTCGGCACTTCCCGCCGTTCCCGGCACCTCTTGTTCGACCCGTGGGAAGTAGATCCGGAAGGTCGCGCCCCGACCGGGAGCACTCTCCACGGTGATGCTCCCCCCGCTCTGCTTCACGATGCCATAGACGGTCGAGAGTCCCAATCCTGTCCCTTTCCCTTTTTCCTTCGTCGTGAAGAACGGCTCGAACAAATGCGACCGGGTCTCAGCATCCATCCCATGGCCGGTATCACGAACCTCCAGCAACACATACCGTCCCGGCTCCACCCCCACGGCATCCAGACGCGCCCCTTTCCCAATCGTCACATTCCGGGTTTCGATCGTCAGGCGCCCGCCTTTGGGCATCGCATCGCGCCCATTGACCACCAGGTTCATGATGACCTGCTCGACCTGTCCGGGATCCGCCTTGATGGCGCCGGTCGAAGCGTCGAGTTCGGCACAGAGTTCGATGATATCTTCACCGATGAGACGCCGTAACATACCGTCCATATTGGCCACGAGGGCATTGAGATCGACGACTTTTGCCGCGATGAACTGACGGCGACTGAACGACAGCAACTGGCGGGTCAGCCCGGAGGCCCGGTCCGCCGCCTTCTTCACCTCCTCCATGTCCTTCCGCATGGCATCGGTGGGCCCCAGGCGACCCAGGAGCAATTCGCTGTACCCTCGAATCACCGTGAGGAGATTATTGAAGTCGTGCGCCACGCCGCCGGCCAATCGTCCGACCGCCTCCATCTTCTGCGCCTGCCGCAATTGCGCCTCGGTTTCCCGTAGCACCCCTTCCGTCCTCGCCCGCTCGCCAAATTGGCCGATCTTGAGACCGATGTCTTCCACCATCCTCAACAACTCGTCATCGGGCTGCCGCACCTGGCGGCTGAAGAGTTCGATGACGCCCTCGATCTCACCCCCGATGAGAACAGGAAATCCAAAGGCCCCGTGGAACCCAGCCTGCCGAGCCTGCACGCCACGAGGAAAATTGACGTCCAGCTCGACGTCCGTCACCCAGACCGACTTTCCGCTTGCCCAAATACGCCCCGGCAAGCCTTTTTCTCGCTTAAATACCTGCTGCCAGGTTTCCAAGGTAAACGGATCGGCCTGCACGGACGGTGCCTTCCACTGATCAAAACAGCGCAGCACCCCCGTCACCTTATCCACACGCCAGAACACGCCCAGATCCCATTCCAGGCTCTCCCCGATTGCTTGGATGATTTTCGGAATAGCCTCTTCCAGGGTCGTCGACTCGGAGAGGACTCGAGTCACCGCATACTGAGATGCGAGACGCCGTTCAGCCCGGCGGCGGTCGGTGATGTCCCGGATAAAGGCACTGAAGATGTACGCATCCCCGATTTTTGCCGGTGACACCGCAAGCTCAACGGGAAGCTCCCATCCGTCCCTGTGCCGGGCGACAATTTCAATCCGGCGGTTCAAGATCGTTCCGACCCCTGTCCGGAGAAATTCACGGATACCCCGTTCGTGCGCCTGACGATCCCGCTCTGGGATGATAGTCTCGGCAAGAGTCCGTCCCTGCGCTTCCTCGCGGGACCATCCGAAAATCGCCGTGGCCTGCGCATTCCAATCGGTCACAATCCCGGTCGAATCGATGGTGATCACCCCGTCAAGCGCGGTGTCGACAATGGCCCGATTTCGCTCCTGACTCTGGAGCAACGCGGCTTCAGCGGCTTTCGCCCAGGCACTTTCCTGTCGTGCTTGGCGATGCTCCGCGCGCAATCGTGCCGTGGCCCAGAACAACAAACCGAGCATGGGAATCCAGACCACCCCGCCTGCGATCCCGACCCTCCACAAGAAAACGCGAATAGGCGCCAGGATGTCCTGCCGATCCATTCGCACCAGGACCGACCACCCCAGCCCCTCAAATTCTCCGAAGCCCTTGGTCTGCGCATAGCCAGTCACCACCGGGACGTGCCGACGCAAATGCTTTTCCTCGATAAACCCCGGCACACCGGTCTCGCTCAGCAGTACCGAAGGAAGTCCGAGTTCTTTGAGATTGATGGAGCCCTTGTGTGGCAGATCCGAATCGACAAACACCCTGCCATGCTGTGTCAACATCTGGTACTCGACTCGGCCGCCCCCTCCATGGCGAGCTTCAAGTGAGCGAATGGTCCTGGTTGTGACTTCCTCCAAAAATGGGATCCCCACCCGCGTAGTCACGACGCCCAGGAACGTGCCTTGCGAGTCGAGAATCGGGGCAGTGAACGCGATCGTGTCGACGCCACTCTCCGCTTCCTGTACCGCGACGTCGGCAATGTCGAGTCGTCGCGTCGCACGCGCGGCCATAAATGGTGCAGCACGGCTATAGTCGCGTCCTACCAGCGAAGGCTCCGTCGCTGCCACTACCGTACCCTGGATGTCCGTGACCGCCAATGACAGATAGATCGGGGAATACTCCGTCTTCATCCACTTCAGATACTCGGAGAGATATTTCGGATCGGAGGCTCGCAACGATAAGACTCGGGCCATCATGAGGGCGTCGCCTCGGCGTTCGAACAACATCCGGTCGAGTTTCTCGGCAACTTCCGCCGCGGCCAGCGTGAGTTCTTCCCCCTTCGCCTCCACGAGGCGAAGTTCCACGAACCGAGTCAGGATGCTGCCGCCTAGGACCGCGAATACGGTCATGGCGATAATGAGATAGGGCAACCACCGATAGCGGCGAAGCTCGAGGAATGATTCGGCGATTGAGGTCTTCATGGTTCAGGCGTCGGGGAGGCAACGAAGTTGGAAATCAGCCCGGCGGGATGATAGGCCTGTTTCGATGCGCGTAATCCAGGAAGACCTGCATCATCCATCGCATTAATGTATTCGCCCCCTTCCGCCACGGCCGTCCGACAGGTCTCTCGAAATAGATACTGCGCCAGACCCGGAAGAGTCCGATCCGTCACCTCTAAGAGGACACAGAATGTCGCGCTCGTCAACCAATAGCCGAAGGTATACGCGCACATCCGACCGTGAGTCCTGACGACCCTCCCCGTGACTCGAAGGGCCGACGCCTGCGACCAGATGACTTCGTGAGCCGGCGCCGCATCAGCCAGCAGCATCACCCCGAACGTCTCAAGCCCTTCCGCTTGCTTCTGCCGTGACCAATCCCCCAGCAAGGCACGGCAACCCTGGCGGTCGCCAACCTGATAGGATTCCACCTCAAAAGACTGCTCGCGTTCGAATCGATTGCACAGTGCGCGTTGAGATTTATACCGGTCGCCAGCCAAGGCCGCGAGGTCCGTCGCGCGATACAGATAGTCCGGTTCCTTGGGCGTCAGACGATATCCCAGCCGTTCCAGCTCTGGCACCAACTGGGATGGCACATTCTCGACTCGGCTGACCGGCGAGTCGCCGTTCCAGCGCCGCAGCAGCCCCATCGCGTCAAACAGGGGCGCGTCGATTGAGCCAGCCCCGATCGGAGGCAGGGGCATGAACCACCCGTCCGGCGATTGTGCGAAAAGGCAAAAGGCCCCCTGAAGCTCCATCCACCAATAGGCCAGTAATCCATTCCACATATAGTGATAGGCAGGCGAATAGGCCGCGAGCGACTGAGCACGGCACCACCCCGACCGATCCAACGCCCTCGTCATCCGCGGAATATCGTCCAGCGTGAGCCGATGCAGCGGCACAGGCCCCCACCGGCCAGCCGCGGCATCAGTGAGGCGCGGAAGGCTTGCGAGCACGACCACGTCCTCTTGAAACCGCCCGACGAGGCGAGGATGCGCGACTACTTGGTCACGGATGTCTGGCTGATCGAGCAAGGCCATCACCAGGCCGGCATGACGCTGGATCTCCCCCGGAATCTCCTCTCGCATGAACGGACATTTCGTATCCCACCCCAATAATACCTGGTCGTGCGCCTCATTCCACATCAGAGCCAGTGGATAGAGCTGACAATCGAGCGGACGCTGCGCGTAGATGCGGCAGGTCGAGGTCGCTGGGTCGAATGCCGGGCAGAAATACCCGTCTCCATGGAGGTCGGGAACCAGGATCACCTGTGACCCTAGCCGATTGGGAAAGACCATTCCCTCAACGCCCCCGGACAGAGCCCGGGTGATTTCGTTCTCGGTAAAATACGGACGGAGGGCGCTATCGGGGTCCGGGAACCGACAACAGACATCGCACTGGAGACAGGTGCGGCTCGGCACGAGTTGTGGAAGCGCGATCGGTGGCGTCACGGCAGGGCCCACCAGCTCATTCTGTGCATACGGACATGGAAGGATTCCAATCGATGTGCGGCTCATACTAGCACCATTCTGCAGGAGGGCCCAAGGGGATGTCATTTTTTCACTGATTTCCCTCTCAGCTAACGCCACAATGCCTTGACCCAACTCGTCCTCGCTGGATTACTGACAGATACGCGCTGAGGTCCTCCACGAAATGGCTGGCTGCTGGACAGACAGCAGAGCCCAGAAGAGAGTCTTGAGCGGTCGAGCGACTTGGCCGCCCGGTATGGAGGAGGAAGAGTTTGCCTTGATTCTGCCGGATACCTCGATGGACGGTGCGCTCAGCGCTGCCGAACGGCTTCGCAACCGAGTGACGACGTTACCCGTGTTACCGGAATTGGTGGCGCTTCGAACTCCGCCGTTCTCCGTCACATGTAGTATCGGGGTCGCCTCATTTGCCATCCATGCGTCCGTTCCATCGGAACTCATTGTCGCCGCCGGTGCGGCGGTCTACGTCGCGAAGAGGGCGGGGAAAAACTGTGTTCGCATGGCGAGCCCTGCCACGCCTTCCCCACCGCTCCCCTCGCCCCTTGTACGATCCTAAATCCCCGTGTTACAGTCACTTGGCCTCGCATGAGGGGCTCTCATTGACACGGATACTGCCTCTGTCTGACTTGGCTACCTCCGACCTCCTTCACCGTAGCACGATCATCCGTGACCAGCTGAGGCAAGCTGGGCTCTTTCCATCTCTGCCCGGGCAGGCTTCGGCTCCCGGAGTGGTCACAGCCACGACGACCTGGCGAATTGCCACCGCACCGCTCCCTCTCACGAAAGACCAGTTAGATTTCTTTCACCAGCTCGGACCGCAACTCTTAATCTTTTATCGAGCCCTGAACCGCCTCTATACCGAGAGTCTGCGCGGCCTTCAACCACCCTGGGTCGCGGGATACCTCGACCAAGGAAAACCGGAAGGTCTGCTCACATTCAGCCGGATGAAACGGTTTCGCGACCAGCTTCCCTCTGTCATCCGACCGGACATCATCCCCACCCAGGACGGCATGGTGATCACCGAGCTCGACTCAGTCCCGGGAGGAATCGGTATGACCGCATGCTTATCGGCTCTCTATGCCGATAGGGAGACTGATGGTCTTTCACTCGTGGGAGGCCACGAGGGGATGGTTCGAGGGTTTGCGGCCATGTTGAGAGCCCAGCTCGCCCAGCATACCGGATGCGTCGCGATTCTGATGTCGGAGGAAGCCAAAGACTATCGGCCTGAAATGACGTGGCTTGCAGCCCGGCTCCGAGCAATCGGTCTCGACGCCTACTGCGTGGAGCCTCGTCACATTCGATTCACCGAAGAAGGCCTCCGGATCACCAGCGAGGGAATGGACCAGCCGATCGGCTTGATTTATCGCTTCTATGAGTTATTCGATCTCCTGAATATTCCCAAATCAGAACTCGTCCAATATGCGATCAAGAAGGACCGGGTCGCCGTCACGCCTCCGTACAAGCCGGCGCTGGAAGAAAAGCTCGCCTTTGCCCTCCTCCATCACCCGGTCTTGCGACCGTTCTGGGAGCAGGCATTGGGCCTGGAGGTCTTCCTGCATCTGACCACCCTCATGCCGCGTACGTGGATTCTCGATCCTGCACCGATCCCTCCATCCGCCACAATTCCTGGTTTGGCGATCAGCGGACGGGCCGTGATGAACTGGCACGATCTGGCCACGGCCACCCAGAAAGAGCGGCACTTCGTGATCAAGCCATCAGGGTTTTCTGAACTCGCCTGGGGCAGCCGAGGAGTATCGGTCGGACATGATATGCCGCAGAGCGAATGGGCGGGAGCCATCGACAAGGCTCTGGCCGCCTTTCCTCGAACGCCTTATATCCTGCAGGAGTTTCACAAGGGCCGCCTCTATGAACTCGACTACTTCGATCCGGTGAGCGGTGAGATGAACCGGATGTCAGGTCGTGCCAGACTCTCGCCCTATTATTTCGTGAGTGGCGAAAAGACCGAACTGGCTGGTATCCTGGCTACTGTATGCCCGGCGGATAAGAAAGTGATCCACGGGATGAAAGATGCCGTCATGGTGCCCTGCGCGATAGGGCAGGAACCCCATGAACCATCGTGAACCGGAACCGAACCACTCCACATATCACTTGCATCAGTTATAGTGTCTTCTATGGCTCTTACCCTCTATCACGTTGCCTGGTGTCCCGACTGCGAAGTGGTGCGCCAGAAACTGGAGGACCTCCACCTCGAGTATGAACACGTCGTCGTGCCCGACGTTCGCCCGATGCGCAAAGTGGTCCACGAAGTCTCAGGCCAGTACTATGTCCCGGTCCTCAAGGATGGGGACATGGTGTTGACAGAAACCGACGACATCCTTAATCACTTGGACAAAGCGTACGGTCAGGATCGGATCGGCGGCAACTAATCGGGCCGGCAGGCCTGCTGATCCACTCGACAGTAAAGGAGACCGCATGGAAGCATGGAGACGCATACTCGCCGACAGCATCGTGAAACCAAAAGACTTAGCGGAGCGGCTCGGTGTCGACGCGAAAGAAATCGAAGCCATCGTGGGCGACTATCCAATGCGCATTACCCCCGCTGTGATGGCGACGATTAAAAAAAAGGGCGACGCCATTTGGAAACAGGTGGTCCCGGACATCGCCGAAATGGACGACTTCGAAGCGGAAGACGATCCGCTCGAGGAAGATCTCATGAGTCCGGTCCCGCATCTTGTCCATCGCTATCCGGATCGCGTTCTGCTCATGGTGACGAACCAGTGTCCGATTTATTGCCGGTTCTGCACGAGAAAACGCCTGGTCGGGAAACCGGGATTCCTCAAGAAAGGCGAACTCGACCAGGCCATCGCCTACTTGCGCGAGCATACCGAAGTGCGGGACGTCATTCTCTCCGGCGGCGACCCCTTGCTCCTGCCGGATCATTTATTAGAACGGATCCTCAAGGCCCTGCGCACCATCCCGCATCTGGAACTGATTCGCCTCGGCTCCCGGGTGCCCGGCACGTTACCGGAACGGATCACCCCGGAACTCTGCGCGATCGTGAAGAAGTACCACCCTATTTATATGAATCTGCACTTCAACCACCCGGATGAACTGACCCCGGAAGTCAAAACGGCCTGCGGGATGTTAGCCGATGCCGGTGTGCCGCTCGGCGCGCAAACCGTGCTGCTCAAAGGCGTCAACGACGATCCGGAAATCATGAAACGATTGATGCATCAGCTCCTGCTCGCCCGCATCAAACCCTACTATCTCTACCAAGCGGACCTGACCAAGGGCACGAATCATTTCCGCACCATGGTCGAAACGGGGCTGAATATTATTAAGTCACTGCAGGGCCACACCAGCGGGATGGCGGTCCCACACTTCGTGATCGATGCGCCGGGCGGCGGCGGCAAGATCCCCTTGCTTCCCGGCGACTATATGGTGCATATGGATGAAGACGGAGCGGTCCTGAGGAATTACGAGAACAAGACCTTCCATTACCCACAGCCAAAAGCTGGAGGCGGGCACGAACTCCCAATGGTCGGCACACGATCATCGGACGATGGCTCAGCTGAAGCGTTTGCGTCCTGTGGTGACAGCTACCCCGACCGAGACGGCTATGCTGCCTGGGGAAACAGCTGCGGGGGAGATGTGGACGAACTGTGACAACTAATACCCGGCAGTCAGGAATTCTTTCCTACCAACAGATCAAAGAGCTCATTGCGCTAGGCGTTGTTCAGGCCGATTCTCCTATCGAAGACCGCCAAATTCAACCAGCTAGTTTGGATCTTAGGCTTGGAGTTAAAGCCTACCGCCTTTTAAGCAGCTTCCTCCCTGAGCGTTCTGAGGTGGGGCATAGGCTCGCCGTGATGGATGCTTTTCAAGAGGATCTAGTAATGTATGAAATAGATCTCCGCGAAGGCGCAATTTTAGAAAAAGGACATGTATATTTGGTGCCACTCTTGGAGAGTCTCACCCTAAGCAAGGACCTCCGCGCCAGAGCGAATCCAAAGAGTACAACAGGTCGTCTGGATATTTTCACGAGAGTGATTACCGACCTTTGCGCTAGTTTTGATGACATCGAAGCGGGGTACAAAGGCCCACTCTACTTGGAAATTGTTCCGCGCTCGTTTGCGATAAAGCTAAAAACGGGGATGTGCCTTAACCAAGTTAGGTTTGTAGCTGGACAGGCAACTGTTAGTGACTCAGCAATCAAGAAGCTGCATGCTGATGACATCCTATTATTCCATAACACTTCGACTGATGAGCCGGTTCCGGCACGAGATGTAAGAATTGATAAGGGGTTGTTTCTTAGAATTGATCTACAGGGCTCAGAGTCTGATCGAAATATAGTCGGATACAGGGCAAAAAAGAACAGCCACATTATTGACCTTTCAAAAATCGGCTACCACCCGGCGCTGGATTTCTGGGAGCCTATACACAGGCGAAAAGATGACAGCCTTTTGCTTGAGCCAGAGGAGTTCTATATCCTTGCATCAAAGGAACGAATACGCGTTCCTCCAGGCTACGCAGCTGAAATGGTTGCTTATGAGGCGGCCTGTGGAGAAGTAAGAACGCATTATGCAGGGTTCTTCGATCCAGGCTTTGGTTATGGCGCAAGAGGGGAAATAAAGGGAACCCAGGTCGTCTTGGAAGTGCGGCCACACGACGTGCCCTTCCTGATTCACGATGGGCAAACATTTTTTAAGGTTGTATATGACAAGATGACGGAGATACCAACCCAACTCTACGGATCAGTTCTGGGTTCATCATATCAGCGACAGGCCCTGACCCTGAGCAAACATTTTAAGATCTAGCAGGATGCTGAGCGCCAACGCGTAAACCCCTTTTAGGAACCAGCTAACCATGCCGACAGAACCGACAAACGAGCCGGTGCGCCGCGAGCCGGATGACGACTCCGGGAGCGACAGGCAGATGCGTGTCGCGGGGATGATAATAGGCACCGCCCTCATCTTCATCGGCTTCCTCAACGTGTTTCTCTCGATCAGCGGGGGATTCGAAATCGACTTCGTCTCGTTCGTGATTTACTTCGGAGGGGTTGCCGTGTGGGCGAATGCGGTCGTCGAAAACATGACCCTCCGCTACTGCCTCATCGGCGGCGCCCTCCTGCTCGCAGCCGGCTTCTTCCACTATGGTGAGGTCCTCTTCTGGCACAAGCAAGTCGTGTTTTGGTCTACCGTAATTGTCGTCATGTACTTCATGTTCAACGAACCGAAGAAACCCGCCTAACAGGATGCTGAAACAGTCCGCCAGCGTTCCTATAAGGTTAAGGCTGAGATGAAGCCATTCGAATCTTCGCTCAACCTTGACCTCAACCTCAGCCTACTTCGCGAGCTGCGGCCTTGTTGGGCGGCGCGTTTGAGCATTTTGGGGGAGTGTTCTCCTGCTGTGCCACACGTACGGACCATCGAAGTTCTAGCGCGCCAACATAGTTTTTCCGCAGCCTGCTAACGTGTCATGGCGATGATGATTTCCGTCATCATTCCCACTCTGAACGAAGAACGGACAATCATGGCCACACTGGTGCACACCGCCGCGCTCGGCTTCGATGAACTCATCGTGGTGGATGGCGGGAGCCTCGATCAGACCTCTGTGCTTGTCGAGTCCTACAGGCAGAGGACTCAGTCCGCGGTACAGAGCCCCGTCCGACTCGTGACCGCTCCCTGCGGACGCGCCCGCCAGATGAACGAAGGCGCAAAGGCCAGTGGCGGAGAGGTCCTTCTCTTTCTCCATGCCGACACGCAGCTTCCAGACGATGCCAACGCGATGATCCAGACGACGCTCACTGATCAACGGATGGTGGGCGGACGGTTCGACGTCCGATTCAATCGCCCATCGATATGGGGAAACATCATCAGCGGGATGATGAACTGGCGATCGAGACTGAGCGGCATCGCCACCGGCGATCAGGCCCTGTTCGTGCGCCGCCCGATCTTCGAACAACTCGGAGGCTTCACTGATATGCCCTTGATGGAGGACATCGATTTCTCCCGCAGACTCAAACGAAAGGGAGCGACCGCGGCCCTGACCGCGACCGTGACCACCTCCTTCCGTCGCTGGGAGCAGCAGGGACCGTTGCGGACGATCCTCTTGATGTGGGCACTGCGATTTCTGTATTGGATCGGCGTACGCTCTCATACACTTAGTCGGTGGTATGGATTGGTTCGTTAAATCATGAAGCAGCCTTCCTCTCAGTCGCCTGACACCTCCCGCCTCTCGCCCCGCGCGGCGTTGGTGATCTTCGCCAAGGCTCCAACCCCTGGAGAGGTGAAGACGCGGCTCTGCCCGCCCCTGACGCCCAACGAGGCGGCCACCCTGCACGGCAGCTTCGTCCTCGACATGCTGGAACGGACCAAACTGGCTGTCGCAAGACTTCAGCTCCCGTTCCACCGGTACCTGGCCTGTGCTCCTTCCTCTGCACTGGTGTTCTTCAAAATTATGGAAGAACGACAGGGCGTCAGGCTGCTGGATCAAGTAGGAGAGGACCTTGGCCAGCGGATGCACCACACCTTTGTCGAACTATTCGCCAAAGGCTACAAGCAGGTGATCATCGTGGGGACCGATGTCCCGACCTTGCCTCTGTCGGTGTATCAAGAGGCGCTCGCGTTGCTGGGCCGCTCGGACGTGGTCTTGGGACCAGCCCTGGATGGCGGATACTACCTCATCGGCCTCACGCAGCCGGCAGAAAAGCTCTTTACCGGGGTGCCTTGGTCCACCGATCAAGTCATCGCCGTCACACAACAGCAGGCCAAGGCACTGTGTTTGTCTGTCGGACTCACCACCGCCTGGCGCGACGTGGATACGATCCCAGACTTGCAGGCGCTCATCGCAGACTGCCGGGAGGACAATAAGAAACCCAAACAAGACCGGACGTTCTCCATGCGAACAGCCGGCACATTGCAGCTGCTCGCGACCCGACTCAAGACTCGATTAGCTGAACGGGCCACACCGACCACATAAGGGATCACCCATGGCAGAGCGAGTGGCGCTCATCACAGGCGGGGCCAAAGGCATCGGACGGGGGATCGCGCTCGATCTGGCGGCACAACAGTGGTCGGTCGCCATCTGCTACCGCACGAGCGAAACAGAGGCCACAGCCACAGCCGACGCCATCACAAATCGTGGGGGTCGTGCGCTCTCGATTCGCTGTGACGTGTCAGACCCCCGGGCGGCCAAAGGTCTTGTGGCCCAAGTCGAACAGCAGTGGGGGCGGATCGACACACTGATCAACGGCGCAGGGCCCTACCATCGCGTGAACCTGTTCGAGGAGACAGCCGAAGGCTGGAACGAGATGTTCGACGGCAACCTCCATCCCATTTTCTATTTGGCTCAGGCTGTCGCTCCCGGAATGAAAGCCCGTAAATCCGGACACATCATCAATTTCAGCATGGCCAACGCCGATCAGATGATTTCACAGCCGGACGTCACCGCCCATTACATCGCCAAGGCCGGCGTCTTGATACTCACTCGCACCCTGGCCAAACTCCTGGCGCCGCACGGCATTACCGTCAATGCGATTTCCCCCGGCTTCATCGATTCCGGCAGCGCGCCGCCGGAAGAACTCGCCGGCATGACCAGACGCATACCCGCAGGCTACATCGGAACCATAGACGACACCGTGGCCGCAGTGCGGTATCTGCTGTCTGACGAAGCACGGTACGTGAACGGAGCGAATATCCAAATCAGCGGGGCGTGGGGGATATGAAAGGATGGCCCACGGCTCTTCTTGCTCGCAGAACGCGCACGATGAAACGGTGCTCGTTCGATGCGCGCAGTGAAGAGCGGTTGGGCCACCCTTTAGGGGAAGAGAAAAGAAAGAATAACTGCGAACGAGGCGAGAGAGTCCAATCGCCCTACAATGGAAGCGACCGGAGCAATGATTCGGAGGAGATGCCATGAAGTCAGAACAAGAACGGACTGCACACAGTCGGTTCGTCCAGGCCTTACAGCACGAACATCTTACCTGCCCTAAGCCTGGATGCGGGGGGCCGATGGACGTCACCGATCACACCCTGCACAATGCACGTATCAAAACCTACGAAGCGCAGTGTCAGCGCTGCCACATGACAGAGAAGATCACCGGGAAAGAACAGGCGACTCCACCGTGGGACGTCGCTTCGATCACTATGATGGCCGAGGTTCATCTCCTCCACGATCAACCCACTTGCCCCATTGACGACACCCCCATCACCTTTACCTCACTGCCGAATCCTCGCCGCAAAGCCCGCTACCGCCTTTCGTGCTACTACTGCGGCAGACACACGGAGATGAACTGGCCGCCGCCGGAAGCCAAGAGGTGAGGATAGGAGGGAGCGGTCAGGTGCCCTTCTTGCTCGCAGAACGCGCACGATGAAACTGTGCTCGTCCGATGCGCGCAGTAAAGGGTAGCCGCAGCCACTCCCTTTAGTAGATGTTTGGAGCGGGGGAGTTCGGCTAGACGGCCGCAGTCGAAAGCTCCTCACGCCCATACTTGGTTGGCTGATGAACTGGGAGAAAGTAAGCGCTGACGCACGCAGTAGAAGATCAATCAGCCCCCATCCATGATACATAACGAGCGAGCTTGGAGGGAGCATTAGACTTAACGGTGCTCGCTCGATGCGCG
Organism: Nitrospirota bacterium; assembly: GCA_018971525.1. Taxonomy (GTDB): domain Bacteria; phylum Nitrospirota; class Nitrospiria; order Nitrospirales; family Nitrospiraceae; genus Palsa-1315. The sequence goes on along the minus strand of JAGXAR010000001.1, from coordinate 122,655 downwards.
CAGCGGGATGGACTGGGAAAATCAGAAAAAGTAGAAATAGTCTCGATATTCTCCACCGCGATGGGAATCCAGACAAGAAGATCTCCCGTAAAGGATGGTAAGCTGCAGTGGTCATTCAGCTGGTTCAAACAAGGAGGCCGTAATGCATGTGATAGGACGTATCGGATTCATGGGATTGGGGATCGCGTTAGCGGGCTGTCTCAGCGGAGCACCAGTCTTTGCCGCGGATCAGCCGATCGAGGACGGGTCGAAGATCATGATTACGTCTCCCAAGGACGGGGACAAGGTCAGCGACAGCTTCGAGCTGAAGTATGAGTTCACCAAGGGCTCCCAGGCCGCGCATGCCCATGTGTACTTGGACAATCAGTATCAGAAGGGTTTCCCCGGGTCGTTCAAGGGCCTGAGCAAAGGGAAGCACCAGGTCACCGTGACCGGCGCGACGAAGGATCACAAGCTCGTTGCTGCCACCCAGACCATCACCGTCGAAGTGCAATAGCGCAACTACCAGCCATCTCAAGGCCACCGGGGTCTCTTGTGAAAGAGACCCCGGTGCGCTGGGTTTCACAAACCACCTCCAATCCTTCACAGACAGGGGCAGGGACCAGCCAGGCCATCCCTCTTGCTCGCAGAACGCGCAGGATGAAACTGTGCTCGTCCGATGCGCGCAGTGAAGGACAGTCCGGCTACTTCCTCTTAAAGAGAAACGAACAAGCTTTGGTTAGTAGCTGGGTGAGGTTCTTCTCCGTTAATCAGATCATTTCATTGACTTAACCATGATGCTCACTGTAGCGTTCTCTGCACCACCTCCATGACGGACGAAAACCATATCATCCCTCCTGAGCCAGAACGGACTGGCACGAAAGATATCCAGCTAGCTGGAGAAGTCATCCCTCTGCCAAACCTTCAGCACGCTCAGCAGAGTGGCGGCTTGCAGCAGTCTGCAATGGAACCAGTTCTTGCAGCAGCACAACTTCGCGCGTCTCAGCGAGACATATTACAAATTGTCGCCCGAGGCGTTGATCATGAACTCAGTTCGCGACAAGAACAAATTGCAAAGTTGCAGGGAGACAATGTTCGGCTTCAGGTTGATAACGCTCGTGCCGATGAGAGACTCCGGTCAGGGCAACTGCAAAGTGGGGGGGCAGCTCCTTATGGCGAGTCTGGGAGGAACATTTCTCGGCTACGGAATTGGGAAAGTAGAGGCGGGAGCCAACGCTTTTGGCATAGTTGTTTCCTTCATTGGGATCGCAATGCTGGTTTATGGATGCTGGCCGGTTATTTCGATTCGATGGTGGCATCGTGGCTGACACCTCTCCCATCCTTGAAGCGTTGATACAAGCCAGTAGGCCACCTTTGCAGCTGATAACTGTCACCTACCGGAACAAGCCAAACCAAGAGTGTGTTCATCTACAGGCAAATGGTCGAGTTAATCTTGGCGAGTATCTTCTCTGTGTTGGGGTGCGCATGCCAAACAATGACGCAATTCCCCTCCAATCATTTTTGTTCTGGTTTGGTAATCATATCGTTGCCCCTGAGACGTGGGTGATGGTCTATACAGGGCCGGGAGAATCTGTTTTAACCACCCAGACTTCAGATAAGAAACCCGCTTTAGTGTTTCACTGGAATCAACCTCATACGATCTTCAGTGACAATCAGCTCGTACCATGCCTCATTCATATGGATATTAGTAATACACAAATTGGTCATAAGGTAGAGTAAGTCCGAGAAATTCGAGAGTAAAGGGAAGACCCAGTCCCCATTTCTCGCGGTGATCTCCTCTTGTTTCCCGCCACAGCCCGCGGCGTGATGTCCGACCAGGCCGCCGGCGAAGCCTGACCATTGCGCCGCGGTTTTCCCCTCGGTAAGCTGCCATCCCATGGGTCCCTCAAAACGGCAAGGAGCTTTCTTCGGGCTTGCTGCTGCCCTGTTGTTCGGTATCAGTCCTCCCTTCGCCAAGCTGTTGCTGCCGGAGAGCGGCCCGCTGCTGATCGCGGGCTTGCTCTACCTTGGCGCGGGCCTGGGATTGCTCCTCTTCGAGATGACCGGTCGCCCGTTTCAGTTCGGCGTACAAGAGGCCCCGGTTCGTCGGGCCGATGTCGGATTGCTGGCGGGAGTGATTCTCACCGGAGGGATGCTCGGTCCCTTCCTGATGTTGTGGGGACTGGAGCGCCTGTCAGGCGTCCTGACCTCATTGCTCTTGAATCTGGAAGCGCCCTTCACCGTGCTGGTCGCTGTGCTTGTCTTTCGCGAACATTTGGTCCGACTCGAACTTGCCGGCGTCCTCGCGATCGTTATTGCTGCCGGGATACTCACCTATCAGCCCGGCGCGATCCGTGGCGACCTCGTTGGCATCCTTGCCGTGCTGGGCGCCTGTTTCTGCTGGGCGGTCGATAACAATCTGAGTCAACGTCTCTCGCTGCGCGATCCGCTGGTGGTCACGCGCATCAAGACCCTCGGTGCCGGTCTGGGGATGCTCGGTCTTGCGGTTCTCACCAGCCAGCCGTGGCCCTCGGTCGGGATGACGCTGTCGGCCTTGCTGCTGGGACTCGTCAGTTATGGGGTGAGTTTGGTGTTCGACATGCGCGCCCTCCGGCTGCTCGGCGCGGCGCGTGAGGCGGGGTTCTTTGCCACGGCTCCCTTCATCGGCGCGCTGGTTGCCGTGCCGGTCTTGGGCGAGCGATGGACCATGCAAGACGCGATCGCCACGGCGCTCATGCTGCTTGGAATCGCGCTGCTCCTCCGGGCGCATCACACACATGCACACAGGCATGAGGCGTTAGAACATGACCACGTTCATCAGCACGAAGATCATCATGACCACCGGCATGACGGAGAGGCTGTTCTTCAAGAACCGCATGCTCATCTGCATCTGCACCTGCCCCTCACCCATGATCACCCGCACCTGTCTGAACTGCATCACCGGCATGATCACTAGGGGTCGGAATGAAACTGTGGGAGCCGCCGTTTCGCGGCGGAGTTTGGATCGCTGTCCGCTACCGAGGATCAGCCGACTTTCCGATCAGAAGGCGATGATCACTCAGTGAGTGTTCACGAGCGTCGGTGAGGGGGCTGCTTGTTTCCAGTTCGCGTCGGGGTTAAAAGTATTTATCTTGGCGGCAATCGCTGCGGTGTTCTTCCCCAGATTTTGTTCGTAGACCATCCCGTCCTGATTGACGAGGAAACTCATGATGCCTGATACGCCATAGCGCGCCGGATAGGCAATCACCGCAAACCCGCCGATCATTTGGCCGTTGATCAGATAGTCGCGGGCCCCGCCTGGAGCGTCTTTCCCTTGCTTCGTGAGGATCCGGTAGAAGTACCCATGGTAGGGTGCCAGCGGCCTGGTGGCGGACTCGGTATAGCCTTCGTTTGTCGCCGCGGCAAGCAGCGGGCCAAGTGGACTCAGCGGCTCGTCCGCTTTCGCCTCCCAGTAGAGCCCATCATGCTTTCCCGGAGTGCTCACGAATCGTGGCGTATATTCCGGAATGCCGTCGCCGTCCACATCGAGCGTTGCATACTCCTGCGCGGCGTCCACGATGGCCAGGCACACCTGTATCGCAGACAGTTCGTTACGGCCGATCCGGCGGACGAGAATTTCCTTTTCACCCTGTGGACTGTCGAAACGCCACCCGGCGGGAGATTTCACGAGCGGAATGGGCATCGGCCATTCATCCTGACCGATCACGAGCACGGCCTGCTGGTCACCGTCGAGCACGACCTTGTTGGCTTCGCTGTAAGCCTTGATAAATGCCTCGCGACTTTGCTGATCGGCGACCTTGTCGCCTGAACTCATCAATCTCCTGCTGTGAGGGCCTAGGATTGTCCGTAACACCGGTTGATCGTTCGCTTTGACCGCTTCAACCAGAGCCTCGGTTCCTGCCTCGGGCGATGCAAAGTACTCTTGCCCGGCAGTCGCAGCAAGGGCCACCGGTGCCGTCGTCATGAGCGCCGATGCAAAGATTGTCTTGAGCAACCCACCCCGCCAGTTATGCATGCCCCAACCTCCCTGCCTCGCACCTGTTCACTCTATTCTCCATGACGGAATTGAATGTCGGAGAAGCTGTGACGTCACGCTCCTAACAGTCAGCGATGATGAGATGAACCGCCGCCGCCTCCATGTGAGCCGCCAGAAGGCTGATGGGAACCACCACCACCGCCGCCTCGAAAGCCGCCTGAGGGCGGTGACGCAAAGCCTTGCCAACTCGCGTGCCCCCGCGCACTGAAGTTACGTTCGGCTGCTCCTTGACCCACGCCCTCGAAGGCATGAGGCCGCTGCTCAAAACGAGGACTAATCCTGTTCGGCACAATCGGGCGGCTTGGGGCGCTGCGCATGTCGGAACGGCTGCCACCTGGCATATTGGAGCGACCAGGTGAGCCGCCGCGGGACTCCTGGCGATTGCCGAACGAGCTACGGCCGACAAACGAAGACGAATCGTGTCCGCGGAACTGGCGGCGCGCCTCAGGCGACGCGCTCATGCGAGTAAATTGTTGACGCAATGCCACATCCCGATACGGCACACCCCGGCGGTGGACCGGATCATGTGCCCACACCGTCCCCCGATTGACGTTCACTGAGTGATGGTAGAAGTTGTTCGCATTGGCAATGTTGACATGGCGGTAAGGCCAGTTGAATCCGCCGAAGTAGAATCCTGGGCCGATGCCGATTCCGATGCCCCAGGCGAACCCCACCCCGAATCGCGGGCCGTAGAAATAGCCGGGCCAAGGACCCCAGTAGACCGGCGGGTACGCCGGCCACCACCAGGGCCCGTACATCACCATCGGGTTATAGTAGGGGACGTAGACCACTTGCGGATTCGCCGGTTCGACCACAATGGACTGGCCCTGTTGTTCCACGCGGATCTGGTCGTTCGATTTGAGATTGCCGGCTTCAGAAGCCTTCTGACGTAAATTCTGGACTGTGTCCATTACTTCCTGTTGCTGGGCCAAAAACGCATCGCCAAGTCGTTCCGTCCAGTTCAGCTTCTCATCCATCATCATGAGGATCTGTGGAAATGCGACGAGAGATTTGACGCTGGGATCCCATGCATCCTCTGCAACCGCCTGTACCGCCTTTTCGCCCTTGAGGTTGGGATTGGCTTTGGACCAGCGCGAGGCTTCGACAATCTCGAGCGGGTACGTCGATGCCATCAAAATCTGCGACAGGAGCGAGTCGGGATACAGTGCAATCGGCGCCAGCATCTGATCCAGCTCTTGCTGCGTAAAAGCCGGTCGGGTTTGTCTCGGTGCAGTTTGCTGGGGACTCGGTGAGTCAGGTTGCAGCGTGTCTTGTTCCGGGGGCGTCTCTTGCGGCGGTGGCATCTCTTGTTGCGCGAACACGAGGGACCAGGAAAGCAGCGGTACGAGCAGCGGAGTCAGGACACAGATGATACACGCTTTCAAGTGGGACCCTCTGTCCGTGAGTCTGAGAGCGTGCCCAGAACCAACTCTTCTGTCTATCATCCTACCATCCTACAACCTACAATACAGAGCCGGGTATCGGGTTGATCTGTGCGATGTCATGCAGTTCCCCTTCCCTGTTAGGCCCGAATAGCTGAGCCGCTAGCTTCTATTTCGCGGTGCACGGCTGCGTGGAATCCTTCTAGTTCCGCCAAACAGGCGCATGTTCCGTACCTCTCCCCGGCTGGAGGCTTTTCCAATGCCGACGAGGTTGTCGACGATCTCCGCAGGAAACTGGCCGCTCTCCGATTGGTTCTCATCAATAGACGCGATCACTCCGAGGAGATGTTCCTGAGCGCGGATGAGGCTTTGCAGGCGCACAACCCTCGCCGATACGCGCGTGAGCTCCTCTTCATCTGCCAGGAGTTCTTCGACTAGTCGGGTATGTTCTTCGGTCAAATTTTGACGGAGGTCTTGCTGTCGTGGCGACGACAAGTGCGGAGAACGTCGATCTGTCGAGTGCGCCATGAATCGCGACGCTGCAGGGTTCCATGAGGACTGTCGGGCAACCACCCGCGGAGAACGGAGCTGAGAGGGGATAGCGAAGCTCCTGTTCCGGCTCATCGGCAGGCCGGCGCGTTTGAGAGTAACAAGAGCATGCCACAAGGTCGTAAAGGCCCGCGACAGCCATCCCTCGAGCATCTCTCCGTATTGTCGTGTTCGTGCTCGAAGCGCCAGGCGCAGCGGACGATCATGGATAATCTGCTGGCCCATCTGAATCTGCCGTCGCCACCACGTGGCCAGGGCAAGACTGGTAGTCTCGGCAGTCAGAAGGATTTTCCAGCACCATACGAGCAGGAATGATGGCCGAAGAGAGTCCGGGTATCTCGACGACAGATCTACGGGCAGGAGCTGAATTCGTTTGACCGGTTTGCGCCAGGAATAGATTCGATAGTTCATGGAGCATCTCCTTCACGTTCAGGAGCTTCGTGGTGGTACGCGCGTGAGTTTGTCTCGACCGTTCACGCGTGCCCCTCGCAGGGGAGGGGGTTAGCTCAGCACCATGAAGACCGGCACGTGGAATGCGCCCCGCGTTCTCGTTGGATTCGATGCGACGCGCCGTCGTGCGGTTCGACGTGGTGCAATCTCGCGATACTTACGCGCCGGACGGCGGGTCGAACCCATGGCGATACCACGAACACATGATTAGCGGGGACTGAGTCGTCCTATGTCCGTTAGGCCCTCGGCGGGGTGTTTGGTGTCGTCCGTCCATGTTTCATTCTCACTCCCCCCAAAATCCATAGTCAATGGGACGATGAACAATCTGCCATTCTTCATGTTCACGATCCCGGCCAGTCAGCGGATTCAGCCATGCGCTCTGTCCACCGCGCGAGCCTGCGGAGATCGAGGAACGATTAGAAGACCAGTTTCGCGGCGTGCGGCCTTCTGCAGTTTGAAATGCCAGCATCTACTGTTTCGTCCGGTTGACACTTGCCACTCTAGAACGTAGCCTCTCTCCGTTTCAGTTTCCGCACGAGATTATTAACTGGTATATACCGGTGCCATGGATTGGTTATTGCTGCTTGGCTTGCTCTCTCTCCTCATCGTCGGGGCTACCGCTTCATTCTATCTACATGCGTTCGTGACCCGAATCAGACAGGAGTTCCGCGCGGCTCAACCGGATCTTCGTATCACAAACCTGTCCGCGATGAGCTCGGGGAACGTCCTCACCATTTTCCCCGAACTCGAGAATGTGGGTGGGGGTGTGGCGTACGATTGCCTTTTGCACATGGGTGGATGGGAAGGTAATTTCGCCGTCAAGAAGGTATATCCTCGTGGTCCAAGGTATCAGAAACACGTGGCGTCCATTGTATTGGGCCCGGATGCACCGATCCGCGCAAAACTCATTAACAATGGCTATATCCGGCTACGGTACCTGGATCGCTGGGGGCAAAAGTACGATTGTTGGTATCAGGTTACCCAAGTCGGAACTGAAGAAACCCCTCTCTACAATGTTCAAATCGACTTGGAGCAGCCTCAATTGAACGAGCCTCACCCAACGTTCTGGGAAATGCGGAAGTTTCTTCGCACTATTCCTCTGTACGACTGATCAGATGGCGACGTCAGCCCGGTTGTGCGGCGGTGCCTCTCTCATCGCCTTTACAATTGTCATGTAGATCCCACTTGGCTGTGTCGATGACGACACAGCTTCTGCTGCAGTCTTTCTCATGCACCAGACAGTGATGCCACTATATTCTGTGGGTACCTTGAATCTTTTGTCCTGAATGTAGTTTTGGCTGCGCAGGATCTCGAACGGTACAAGCCTTGCTGTAGCAGTCGATGCAAGGAGGGATTCATCATGCGGGACCCTGGTTTATGGACAAGCTGGTACGTCGCTCTGCTGCTCTTTCCCCTCATGATCTTCGTCATGCTGCTCAGAGATTTTCTATCCCGCCGAACAGGCCGTCGCTGAACGACTAGGCAGACGAGAACGAGGGACAAGTTTTGCCGTTCGACCATGCGCGGCGTCCCATCTCTGAACATCACCCTCTGAATTTGACCGCAACAATCGGATAGTGCCGCGACCCGTTCTGGCGGTATCATCGCCCAACGACGAGGGAGGGGCTTATGTTGCGAGTCAATGCAGACCATGCGTGGGAGGCCGTGCTGAACCGTGATCGTCGCTGCGATGGCCGGTTCGTCTATGCGGTGTCCTCAACGAAAGTCTATTGCCGCCCCTCTTGTCACTCTCGCCGCCCGACTCGCGACCATGTGATGTTTTTCGACTCGGCGCAACGGGCGGAGGCGGCAGGGTATCGCGCCTGTCTTCGCTGTCGACCTCAGTCGTCTGCCGGCTCCGAGGCAGTACAGCGGGTTGAACGAGCGCGATGTTATCTGGATGAACATGCGGATCAGCCAATCACGCTTCGATGGCTGGCTGTTCAAGTCGGGCTCAGTCCGTTTCATCTGCAACGGGCCTTCACGCGCGAGGTTGGCCTCTCCCCGAAGGCCTACCAAGGCGCCAAGAGAATGGAGCGGTTTGCCGCATCATTGAAACGAGGTGAGACCGTGACGAGCGCGACCTACGAAGCCGGTTTCGGTTCCAGCAGTCGTCTATATGAACGAGCGAATGCGGACCTCGGGATGACGCCCTCCGCCTTTCAGTCCGGAGGGACCGGCGTGACGCTTCGCTTTACCATCGCGCCGACGGTCGTTGGTCACATGCTCGTGGCGATCACGGAACGAGGCATTGCGACCGTGCGTCTCGGAGACACACCGGCCGCACTGGTGGCGTCACTTCAGCACGATTACCCCAAGGCTATACTCTGCCGGGACAGGACCGGATTGAAGAAACATGTCCGCGCAATCCTTCAGTGCTTCACCGGGGAAATGGACGCAACTTTCCTCCCTCTGGACGTGAAGGCCACCGCTTTTCAACGCAAGGTCTGGCAGGCGCTGCAACAGATTCCTCGCGGACAGACACGATCCTATCAAGAGATCGCACGGTCAATCGGGCAACCGACGGCTGCCCGTGCCGTGGCCGGAGCCTGCGCCACGAACCGCATCGCGGTGGCCGTTCCCTGCCATCGCGTCGTTCGAGGAGACGGCAATCTTGCAGGCTACCGTTGGGGCCTTCAGCGAAAGAAACAGCTGCTCGATCTGGAACGAACGTGAACCGGACAAAACAGCGTCGCCCCCGATTTGCGACGCGCGGCGGCGGGGTTTAATCAGACCATCGAAGAACGTCGAAAGGCTGCGCAGGATTTCGCCTGATTTGCGCTGTGACGTCGAGATGATGGCCTGTTCTCCCGCCACCATGCAGAGGGTGTTCCGGCACTTCACCCGCAGCCCATGAGCTAGGCCATATCCCCCGGGTCTGAGTCTTGATAAGATGATGAAAACTCTGTCACAGGGAGGGTTCTCCACTGTGGAGAAGATGATACTGGTTGCCACCGGCCTTTTCGCGGCCTGGCTCTCGATAGTGACCTTCGGGATGACAAGTCCCGCCTGTGCCGAATGGTATGTGGCGGGAGATGTTGGGGCCAACTTCGCAGATCGCCTCACCGGCATTTCGGGAACGAACGGCCTCGCGGGGCTGCAAGCACCCGACTTTGACCTCAAGAATTCTGTCAGCTACGGCGCCAAGCTCGGATACTTTCCCGAGCACGGTTGGCTCGGGATCGAAGGCGAGGTGTTGCAGACCACTCCTCACATCAAGAATCTGGATGACATTCCCGGCATCCATTTGAGTGTGACCACTGTCGGAGTCAACTTCATCGGCCGGTATCCTGGTCGCACGTTCCAGCCATACGCTGGAGTCGGCGTGGGCGCGGTGATTGCCCACCTCAGTGACTCCGCCACCACACAGAGCAATACCGATGTCACCAGTGGGTGGAATGCGCTCGCGGGCCTGCGCGCCTTCGTCACTCCCTATGTCGCCGTCTTTACCGAATACAAATATACGGGGGCCACGCTACGGTTCGATCAGGCATTTGGCGCTGCAGGAGGTTTTGAAGGTGTATACAGAGCACAGCATGTCTTGGTCGGCCTCTCCTATCATTTCTAGGAGGAAAAACTTCTATGTCTCGAATTAGCGTTGCCGCTCTTCTTCTCGGTGGGATTCTGGTTCTGTCTTCCTGCGCGGAATCAGCCCACCAGGTCAATCGAAACGCAGCCCAGATCGACGTTCCACCTGAGTTGGAAAAACAGATTGATACCAGTATCGCCTTTGCAGACCTACACGCAGCCCCTGGCAATTATGTCGGGCGCGTCGTCATGGTGGGTGGTGTCGTCATCAGAGGCAAACGGACGAAGGACCAGACCGAAATTGAGGTCTTAGAACTTCCTGCGAAGGCCGACGGGCCCTCGACAACAGAGCGCCTTCGCTCCGAAGGGCGTTTCCTGGCTGTCCGAGAAGAGTTTCTCGACCCGGCGACTGTCCCTCCGGGCACGCCGATTACCGTGATCGGTGTAGTTAGAGGCTCAACTACCAGGCCGCTGGATGAAAGTGATTACACCTATCCGGTCCTCGAAATCAAACACCTCATCGATTGGAGCGCAGTCGCATCACAACAGTCAGGAGGCGGTGCCGCTGCTTTCTACAGCCCATATTACCCGCCTTATTACTGGGGGGGGGCGTTCGGATACTATCCCTATGCTTGGGGGCCCTATCCCTTCGTGATCCAGTCACTGCCGCCGCCCCCTCCCACGCCTCCGCCACAAAATATTCCACCACAATTCAGGAAATGAAATTGACCCCGGATGATGTCACGGACGGTTGTGCCTCTGCAGGTCGTGCACCAAACCATCGTGAATAATGATGGTTAGGGATTGCTCACGAATCTGTTGTACTCTTGAGCGAATGTGGAAAGAGGGCCTATGCCTACCGGGGCTGGTTACCGCACGTCTGTCGGGGTGTCTTCAAACCGGATGGCGATGCCTGAGAGGGCATGTTCGATGCGTGGCTGGTCCGTAGCCCCTTGTGTCAGGATGTAGGGGTTGGAGCTGTAGGGGGTGTACCACCCGTATCCATAGAGACCAAACGCCGCTCCGGCTGGGCCCAACAAGCCAGGCTCATAGTAGGGGCTTCCCGTCCGAGACATTACGACCATCGGCACTTCCGGGACGATCGCATCGGCCCCCAGCGAGCGGGCGCGATCCAGCATCGTGTGGCGGAGTGTCTCCAGGCTATAATTTGAGCTTCGTACGGTAATCCTTGCCACTTCCACGTGGGGTCGTGCGGGCTCATCCGGGAGCCAATCGACAGCAGAGGTGGCGCTTCGCGGGGGATAAGTCGTGTCCGTGAAGTATTCGATGCGGGTGCCGACGCATCCGGTGAGGGACGCCGTCACTGCGAGGCTGAGAATTGTTCTCCAGAGGGTCGTCATGCAGGACCTCTTTAATGTTCTCTAGCCATCACTCTACTCCGGGGACGACTCAGACCCTATCCCTCGTTGGAGGGGGCAAGGAACACGGGGGCGGGAATCTTGTCTTATCACGGTGCATGGCATTTTGTCTTTTCCATTTGACCCCTCACGTCTAACGTTTGACGGGACTTCGATTGCACCGCGAGGGGTAAGCTTGATAAACAATAGAGTCACCGTTGTCTGAAAGACCCGTTCTTTATCGATGGATCAGGAGGACTTGCACCCATGTTTGACATCGTCGCACGATTGACTCGCACCCGGCCTGTCCATTACCTCATGACCGGGACGCTGCTGGGGTTGACTCTCATGAGCCTTCTTCCGGCCTCGCTCGAGGCGGCGCGGGGAGGGGGCGTGGATGGCAAGACGGAGGTGTTGCCCGTGCAAAAAGCCGCACCGGCAGCGGTTTTCATCGAGGCGACCGGAAGCGAAGCGGAGTTGCGGCGGCAATTGCGGGCCAAGAACGGGGTGGCCGAACTCAGTTCCTCCACCCCTGGTATCCGTTTCTCAGTCGCGCCAACGGGAAGCTTTGGCTTCATCGCCCCACAGTTCCTGGGCATGGCCTTGGTGACGCAGAGTCCGGATCTCCCGTTGGAACGGACGCCGCCCGCCCCCAATGCCTTCGAGATCCAAAAGCTCGCCGACGGCAGCGGGATGCTGGTGGGATTTGTGGGGGCGGACCTCAAGCCTCAGTTGACGCCCAGCCAACGGCCGAAGAATGTCAGGCTCGCGCTCTATTCCAATCCCTCGGACAAGGCTCCGCACATCGTCGCGGTGCCCTTGGTGAAACTGATGGCCGACCGGATGCCGACCAAACTCGATAGCAAGAAGCCCGACAGTGCAGTCCTGTTCGAGATGGATTTGCAGAGCAGCGCCAACCGCCAGTCGTCTCAAGGTGCGCCCTAACGCTCTCGATCCGAAGCACGCCGATAATCCGGTCATGCTCGATATGGATTTGCAGGGTACGGCCCATCGCAAGTCGCCGCAGGGGCAACAATAGTTCCCATCATTCGCCCGGGAGGCTCCCACCTACTTTACTTCTGCTTTCGCGGGTTGTACCATCCTGCCCCGAATCGTCCTGCATATGTATTCCTCGTAGGTATGGCCGGCCGACGCAATGTCGGGGAGTCAGGCGGTGCAACCAATCTTTCTGAAGGAGTCTGCCATGTCACGACGTCTGTTGATGGCTATTGTGTTCGTGAGTCTATGTACGGCGGTCCAGACCGAGGCAGCTCAATTGAGCCGTCCTCAAGTCGAGTATTCGGCCGATTCTCTCATGCAAACTGAGGACAGCACGATTGAACAGCGCGTATACGTCACGCCTTCCAAGGAGCGCCATGAAATGCTGACCGGCAGCGGCGATGGGTCGGTCCAAATCTTCCGGCATGACAGCAAAGTGATGTGGCAACTGATGCCGTCAGAGAAAATGTACATGGAGAACTCGATGGGGAAGGCCGCCGCCAACGACATCTCGCAGTGGGACTTTCAGGAGACGGTGATGGGCGAAGAAGTGTTGAACGACATGAAGGTCACCAAGTACAAGACGATCGCGACCAGCGCCGACGGGAAAAAGTATGGCGGCTTCTCCTGGCGGACGAAGGAGGGGATCTCCGTCAAGTCCGATCTGTTGTACAAGGAGGGGAACGAGAAGAAGCGGATGATGACGGAACTCAAGAACGTCAAGATCGGCAAGCAGGACCCGAAGTTATTTGAGGTACCTGAAGGATACACGAAATTCGACATGGCCGGGATGATGGGCGGCATGATGGGCGGCCAGACGGGCCGTGAAGGCATGGGGCAGCCGCCTATGGACAGACCCGGCTCAAGAAATAGGCCAACGGTGCGCCAGCCCAGCGTCAATGTGCCACAGGAGGATGTCCCCTCGGCGCCTGAGCCTCCTGCCGACGATCGGTCGGAAATGCAGAAGGCAGGCGACATGATGAAGAAATTCTTTGGACAATAGGTGCGCGCATGAGCGCAGTCGGGCGCGGAGGCTTGCTCGTCGTCGGCATGGCCGTGACGGTCATGCTGTCCTGCGTCGACGTCGGTGCTGAGGACCTTCCGGTCAGGCCGTCGATCAAGGCGTCGGCGCTGTATCTGGTTGAACTGAAGTCCGGCCGCGTGCTCTTAGAGAAAGATGCGACACGTCGGCTTCCGCCGGCCAGCCTGACAAAGCTGATGACGGCGCTGGTTGCGCTGGAAGCCGCGACTCCGGAACAAGTTGTGCGTGTCGACCGTCGTGCACTCGTTCATCGGTCCTCGCTCAAGTTACGTTCTGGCGAGCAATTCCTCTTACGCGACTTACTCACGGCCATGCTCGTAACCAGCGCGAACGATGCCTGCGAGGCGATTGCCTGGTATGTCGGGGGCAACGCCGGCCGGTTCGTGACGTTGATGAACGAGCGGGCCAGGACGTTGGGATTGAAGAATACGCATTTCGCCAACGCCTGCGGATTCGATGCCCCCGGCCACTACTCGACAGCGGCGGATTTGGCCAAGTTGACGGAGCAGGCGCTGCAAGTGCCTGCCATTTCCATGATGGTTCGGACGATTACGCGGGACATCACCAGCGTGGACGGCGCACGGCAGGTCCTTCTCCGTAGCACCAACGAGATGCTCCTCGACCCGGATGTCAACGGCGTGAAAACCGGATATACGAGCAAGGCCGGACGTTGTCTGATCGCGAGCATGTTCAAGGACGGCCATCGGTTACTGTTGGTGGGGTTGAATGTCAGGGATCGCTGGGAACAGGCCACCAGCCTGTTGCGGTACGGGCAGGCGGTGTTGCGAGTCGGAAACGAGTAGCGCGGCCGTTTACTGTCGTCCGACCTGGTGGAGGTAGGCGTCGCGAAGATTTCGCCGGGCGAGCACATAGTCGGGATCCAGCTGCGCCGCGATGCGAAATTCTTCGATGGCCCGGTCCCGGTCATTCCGGAGCAAGTAGCCATGGCCGAGGTTGTTATGTGGCCTCGCCTTCAGCGGCGATTTCTCGATTGAGTCGGACCAGAGTAAGACCGGATCGCGATAGAGGGCGTTCCGCTGATTGGTAAAGACACAGAGACAGAAGACCAGGGCGAAAGCGATCGTGCCGGCACCGGTTTGGACCAGGCGCGGGTGCCGGAGAGCGGTTACGAGCCGACGAGTCAGGTCCGAGCCAAGGAGCACCACTACGAGTAGAAACCCCATGGACGCCAGGTAGAGATTGCGTTCGCTCAAGAGGTCATTGCGCGGGATGAGACTGGTTGGGAGAAGCTGCACGAAGAACCACCCGATTCCGAATGAGAGGAGCGGGAGACGACGAACCGCAAGCAACGCGGCGGCAGCCAATCCGCACCACACCAGCAGGTCGAGAGGCAGCGGCCACTCGAACAACGAGTGCAGTAACGGGAGATCGTGGTCGAAGTTCTGTTTCCAAGGACAGATGAACAACAACAGCGCATAGGTGACGGCGTGGAGTTCACTCAAAATATTCTCCCAGAGGGGACGAATGCCGAAACTGAATTGCGCGAGTGCGGTATAGCGAGGGTGCCACCAGGCCCACGCAGCCACAGCGAGAAGAACGAGCCAGAAAGGTAGATGGTCTGAGAGGAAGGCTTTGCGCAAAGCGGCACCGTCGAGCCGCCGTATCGCCACATCCCAGAGAAGGAGCGCGAGCGGAAATGTCATTGCCGTTTCTTTCGAGCCAAGGGCCAAGACGACCGAAAAGATGGCTCCGAATACATAGCTTAAATGCGGGAATCCGGCATGCCGGCGTGCAGCCGCTTCGATATAGAGGAGAAGGGCAAGGAGATAGAAAAACGCCATGAGAGCGGACGCGCGTCCTGAAATGTAGGTGACGGTTTCGGTTTGGATCGGATGGATCAGAAACAGCAATGCGGTCCAGAATGGGACCTGCTTCGTCTCCTCCGTCACGGCATGAGTGAGGATCCGATAGACAAGAAGCCCGGCGCCGAGGTGGAGCAGCAGATTCAGCAGATGGTAGCCGGTTGCGCTCGTTCCGTAGAGCGACCGATCGAGAAGGAATGTGGCATACAGCAGCGGCCGGACCATGTGATCGAGATGACCGACAAACGTCTCCCACCGATCGAGATGAGGGTTGATGAGAATCGTGGAGAGGTCGTCATATTGAAAGGTGCCGTGAAAGGCACCGGCGTAAGTGGCCGCAGCAACGGTGACAAGAAGGGCACACCAGTGGGCAGGACGAATCGTGAGGCGATCCACGGCGTCGTTATACTGCATCGGGCCTTGATGGTATAGGGGGGAACCTATGAAGATCTTCAGATTGATGACGTGCAGTCTGCTCCCATTGATGGCGTTGCTCTGGATTCCTTCCAGCAGCGGTGCGCAGGGAGCAGCCGGGTTCAAGAGCAATGTGAGCGTCCCGCTAGGGTGCGGCTGCAGCCCACAAGACGAGACGGATTTGAATAGCCGTATCAAGCAAGTAGAGGCAGCGAAGAAGGAGTACGACGCCTTGATTAAGGAGTGGGAGGCCAAAGAGAAAGGTGCGAAGGAACCCCTCCTGCTCACCAGCGAGAACCGAGGTAGCGTGCAAGGCTCCGTGGGTTTTCGAATGTCCAGCGCCCGAACCTCAAACGCGCGATCATTCAAAGCCGAAACGGATCCCAGCTGCACCACCACCATCGATCCTAATGCAACACGCTGTCTGCGAGGCGCCCTGCAGGACCATGAGTCGGTGCACAAAAAAGTCTGTGACGCGAACAAAAGCGCGAATCCGTTCGTCGATTGGCGGGACAAGCAGCGGGTCGTGGACTACATGAAGGAGGAACAGGCCGGCTATCAAAAAGAGCTGGACCGGTTGAACGATGAAGTGAAAAAGATGCAAGCCTTTTGTTCACTCGATAAGAGCACCCGACAGATCTTAGAACAAGCCGCGGCGCAACAAGAACAGGAGAAGACAGCGGTGGATGATCTGGAATATTACTCGAAGATCTTGTTTTAGCTTGTCACTCTTGCATCGTCCAGGAGGAAGACCCATGAAGATGCCTTTGCCGTTCACGTCGGTTATGGCCGCTGCTCTGCTCCTTGCCGGCCTGGGCGCCATTCCCAGCCTCTCTGGAGCGACCTCGCTTAGGGGCAACGGCTCTCCGGAAGGAACTCCTGATTCCTCGTCCAAGGCCGCGACCATGACAAAACCCGAGGTCGTGAAAAAGTATGTTGATGGTTGCAGGAAGAAACCCGCTAAAGAGGCAAATTGCGACAAGCTTCGAAAGGATGCGGTAGAGATTTTGAAGGAAGATTTGCGTACATTGGGCTCGTCCGCCAAGCGCACCTATGTGCCTATGATTCTGAAGACCTTCAAGAGCGACGAACCTGAGTTGAGGATTGCCGCGGCGGATGCGATCGGCATGATCGGTCCACAAGACAGCGACGCGGATCTCATTGCTCCGCTCGCCAACGATCCGGTTCCGGATGTGAGGAGAGCCGTGGGGCAGATGATAGCGCGTGGAAAGGGGCCCGCGCTCACCTTATTGGCTCAGCGAACGAGTTCGATGCGAACGGGACTCACGCCGGAAACGGCAACGGATGCGAGTAAGTTCACGACGCCGGTGGCGCCGGAGAGCACCTATTTGTTTTATGCCAGCGACGCGGCGTTCGGCCGACTGACCTATGTGGCCAAGGGCATGAACGAGACGATGGCGTTCTTCAAGGGAAAGGCCAAGAAGGGGCCGTTTAAACTGGAGGAGTTCCAGGAGAGGTATCGCTACCAGTTGGAGGATGAGCAGAAGGCCTTGGAGGCTTCGGATGAAGAGAACGCCAAACAGATGGAGAACGTCAAACCTGACCCGGCGAATATGACGGCATTCCTGGAGAAGATACAACAGGTGCAAGCCAAGGGCATGAGCCGCACGATGTTCACGTTGCACGACATGTATCCGCCGAATATCTTCGGGACCCCCACCGTCTATGTCTTGGAAGAACGGCAGATCGGCCAGCGCAGTTACCCGACGCGATATGTCGTGCTCTATCAGGACCAGGCGCTCAAAATGCCCGGCTATCGACTTTCCTGGATGACAGTGCCCGACCACGCCATCAAGACTGCGCAAGTGGCCTCGCTGGTGCGCGAAAAGGAGGAAGAAGTCCGCAAAAAGGAAAACGAGGCCCTGAAAAAGCGGGAAGAGGCGCTGGAAGCCCTCACAAAGAAGAAGGACGAGGCAGAAAAGAAGAAGTTTAAGAAAGGACAGGCGGATCTAGAAAAAGAACTGGGATTCTGACGGCCGCCTGCTTGAAGCGTAGGATAAGTACACCGAAAGATGCAGTGCCAAAAGCCTGCTGGTCTCACCCACCCAACCCCGGCGCGCCAGGACGCGCCGTTCCGCGGGCAAGCCCGCGCGCGTGAGGTAGGCTGAGGTCAAGGTTGAGCGAATACCTGACTTCTTCCTCTCAGCCTTGGCCTCCGCCTTAACCTTCCAATCACGTTGACGGGCTTTTTCAGCATCCCGTCAGGTTACCCGCTCCGCGAACGGATTCGCGCCTCATCATCCATATTAAGGCTCCTCGCTTTCTGGCGATTCTGCTTGTCGCACGGAAACGTTTCCATGCGAGCAAATTGTTTCCATGAGCCGATTCACGCCCGCTTGACTCTGCTTCGATCGGGGGGCGATGCTATAAGCTATCCCGGAGGTGAGGTATGATACCGGGGTAGCCGTTTCTACCGCTGTTCACGCTTCTGTGTCTCTCCCCCTCGTTCCCTTCTTGCGCCCCCGTCGGCCCTATGCCCGCGAGGGCGTTGTTGTTTCTCCCCCTCTCACCAAGGAGGTTGCATCATGAAGGCCTCTCTCGTGCTACTCACCGTTTTCATCGTCATGCTGTTCTCGATTTCTCTGGTCCTGGCTAATCCGACCCTGTTGCCGAAACATCCAGGGTATCCCATGGGCAAGACCGTCGATCCTGTCAGCGGGCAATCGCTCGCGAACGATCCGGGCCAGATCAATGCGACCGGAGAGAATTCGTTGGCCAGGGCAGCGGCGTTTGACGACGTTCACGTGAAGCAGAGTTTGTCGATCAATCAAGATAACCAGCGGTTGCTGGAGAAGCCCGGTGCAGGGCTGCTGCCAAAAGTTCAGGGACCGAACATCAAGATCGAGCCGCCTGTGAAGGAAGGAACGAAGATGACTGCTTCGCCATAGTGAGCAAGAGTGACGAAGCAATGAACAGCCTGGCCGGGCCCTGGTTTTTTTTCACAGGGTCCGGCCACCACATCGCGTGCTGGGCAGAAGGTATCAGCAACTATTTCTCAGCCCGCACGATCCGATGTTCGCTCCGCTCCGCAGGAATTTTTTTCAATCGCGTCACACCATATCCTCTTTCCGGCGGTCTTCCGCGCTCTGGCACCATGCCCAGGCTTGTTCTTCTCCGACAGCGGGAGTAAAATCGCCTCCGTTATGAATCAATAATTCTTGTGCAATTAATAAGGGGGATCGCACCATGGCAGATCGGTCAGTGAGCGTATTCGGGTTTCTCTCCCTCTTGGGGGTGATGGTTGGCGGTTGTGCGAGTGAGGGGACGATGGCAACGTCAGGTGCCGTGTCGGCGCCTGCTACGGCCACGACGAAGGGCATCGACCGTGTAGCCGCGGGATCTGTGGAAGATACCTTGGAGGCATGTAAGGGGCGTATTCCCAGTGACGCCAGCGCGGGCCAGAAGATGTTAGCGGAGGAAAGCTGCCGCCGAGATCAAGCCGCTCGTCGATAAGTCACCGCCGGCAATGTGTCCGGGAGACGGCGTGAAGAGCTGTCTCCCACATTTCCGGATCGCTCGGATTCTGAAGAGATCCGATGCGGGCGGTCAGTTTTCCGTTTCTCCTCGCTTTCTTTTTTTCCGCCACCCAGTCGCAAGCCGCCGCTCCTGACCTGCCTGAAGGCACGACGATCCTTGTCCAATCCTCCCGACTCGGTCCCGGCTGGCATATCGGCAGGGTGGAACTCGTCCGAGAAGGCTGTGCGATGGTCTGGATTCCTGGTAAGGAAGGTGTCATGCGGGCCTTTGATTCTCGCCCATCCTCATTCCCCCACTCGAGCGGCAAGACGGCATGACATGGGTCAAGACGCAGTCAAACAGCTGGCTGGGAGAGAGCTGTTCGCCAGGTAGGCGCTGATTGGCCCGCGGCGGCGAATGTCAGCCTTTACGACTGAGCCATTGATTGCCTATCAGGGGGCCTGATGCCCTTACGGATTGACTTCTGGAACTCATGGCTACCTAATAAGGACACATCCGACACACACCTTAGGAGGACTCCATGCCAATCGTGAGAATCAATGTTCAGAAGTGCATCCAAGACTCGCAAGAATACGGGAGTACCGATGAGCACATGGTTTCTCGCGTGTTCTACTCTATCGACGTTGGTGGTGTGCCAAAGGGCGAATACTACTCCGACATAAAGCAAATTGTCGGATCGACCTATAGCTCTGGCAACATGGAAGTGAGCCGTCCTTGTGGTTACAATGGCCCTTACGATCACAGAATTTTCTCCGATGAAATTGCTGGATACTTTTCTAAATTGGTCAATTCAAGCGGTTCAACAATTTCGCTTGGAGGAGTCAATAATGTTCGTATGATGAACAACACATTCGTAATGCCTTATCATTTCCAGTTTGAAGCCGAGGGGCCCGCAGCCAGTTGGTAGACGGGAGTGCACTTCTCCCCGTAGTTGGTGCCAACCTGGTTCCCAATATGCCCCATCTCCCGCATCTCACAGCCATCTGACTCATGCTTTATTCTGACGTTTTGCTGGGGATTCGTGGTCTTGAGTGGGCGGCGTAGCCTGGCCTGGTTGCTCTCTCATCAGAATCCTCTTAGTGTATATCGTTCCCTGCTGGTGCGATGGTCATCGCATGTCAGCAAGAGACGGCATTCTCACCTGTCACGTCTGGTTGGAAGGAGGCCAAAATGAAAATCAACGATCTGGTGAGCAGAGGTCTGCCTCTTCTTATTCTTGCCATCGCGGCGAGCACCTTGGTTTGGGCAGGAGTGGGAATCGGTGGCATCGCTCCAGCCTCCGCCTATGAAGTGTGGCTCACCGATCAATCCGATACAGCGAAAGAAAGCGGCGGCTTTCTCTATATCTATGATGGTGCGGCGCTCGCGGCGAATCCTGCCGCTGCGAAACCGGCTGTCACCATCGATCTCTCCGGCGAGATCAACAAATTTTGCGAAGAGGCGACCAAGAAGCCGGTCCGGCGTCCGCACATGCTCTTCTTCAACAAGAACCAGGATCACGCAATCCTCTCCTTCCTGAGCGGCCACGTTCTCTTTATGGATGCCCAGACCCGTAAACCGGAGGCCTGCTTGTCGATGGGGAAGAATGTCCATGCGGCCTGGCCGACGCCCGATCAGAAGATGGCGATCGCGGCGAATATCGCCGAGAAGAAGTTCATCCGGATCTGGACCGACTATGCCGCCCATAAATTCACCTTCGATCCCCAGAAGGACGTGGTGAATCTTGCAGCGCTGGAGAGCGGGGAAATTCCGGATGCCTCGCCGATTTGTCCGATCACAGAGTCATCTAGTCGCTACGCCTTTGTTACGCTGCGAGGAGGAGGGCTGTTGGTGTTCGATGTCACCACCACGCCGATGAAAGTCGTGGCCACGCTCAACAACAATCAGATTCATCCCGCCGGCTGTGGCGGCATTCAGGTCGGCGAGACGATGTATATCAATTCCGGGGGCGGCTGGCCGGTGGCGCCTCTCTCCTATGATGTGTATGCCCTCGATCTGTCCAACCTTCCGAAATCGATCTCGGCCAGGCTGGTGTCTCAACGGGATGACAGATTTGCCGATTCCCACGGGATGGCCGGAGTCGGACGCTATGTCTGGAGTGCGGACCGGGCCGGGAACAATATCGAAATCATCGATACGCTCTCGAACCTGAGCGTGGGCTCGGTCGAGCTGGTGACGGATGCGAACAAAGACCCCGCTCCTGATCTCATGGACAACGCGCCGGACGGTCAGTATGTCTTCGTCGGGCTGCGCGGCTCCAATCCGCTCACCGGGAATGACAAGACGGTGAACAATGCCAAAGGGACGATCCCCGGCGTCGGCGTCATCCACGTGGACGGCGGAGGAAAGGTCGGTCACTATAAGGGGCAGGCGGCTATCACGAATATGAAAGACGGGAAAGAAACGGCTGACACCCACGGGGTTGCCGTCCGGAAGTAGCGTCGCTCTTTGGGAATATGGTGGGCCGCGGCTATGTCTGCCGCGGCCAGCTACGAGGCTGGAGGTGGTGCTGATCTCGATGAGGCCGTCGCCAATACGATGTGGCGCCAATTGTTCAGGTTCTGTAAGCGCCCGTCTCGCGCTGACAGCCTTGTGCCTCACGCTGGGGGCCTGTGCGGGAGTGGATTCGAGAGGTGAGCTGACGACGGTCGCGTCGGTGGATCTCTCCCGCTATGCCGGCACGTGGTATGAAATTGCGCGGCTTCCGATGTGGTTTCAGCGTCATTGCGTGGATTCCAAGGCGATGTATTCGAGCCGACCTGATGGCACAGTCGGCGTGCACAATGAGTGTGTGACGGATACCGGCAAGGTCGATAAGGCAGAGGGAGTCGCAACGGTGGTCGATGCCAAGACGAACGCGCGACTCACGGTGGTCTTCGACAACTGGTTCGCTCGGCTGTTTGGCTCATCCCGCGAGGGGAACTATTGGATCCTCGATCTCGATCCGGAGTACCGGACAGCGCTGGTGGGTACTCCGGATCGTCGATTCCTCTGGATCCTGTCCCGGACCCCTCAGCTGGACGAAGCCACGTATCGGCGTCTGGTGGAGCGGGCACGGCAATTGGGTTACCCGGTGGCGGATCTCATTAAAGCCCGGCGTCCCGCCTTTTCGTGAGGGCTCTAGCATGCCCTCCGCAAGCATCAGCAGTCTGTTCATTTTGGAGAACGCAGCATGCCTTTGACCGCCTATAACAATGTATCAATTCCGTCTTTCATGTATGGCACGGCATGGAAAAAAGAGGCTACGACGCAACTGGTGCAGTTAGCCGTGGCGGCTGGCTTCAGGGCCATCGATACGGCCAACCAACTGATCCATTATCAGGAAGCTCTGGTGGGGGATGCCTTGCTGGCCCTTGCGCGGAAAGGGATTGCCCGTGACCATCTTTTTCTACAGACCAAATTTACGCCGACGAATGGCCAGGACCATCGCACCCCCTACGATGCCTCGGCGAATCTCACCACCCAAGTGACACAGTCTTTCGACAGCTCGTTGGTCCACCTGCACACCGACTATCTCGACTCCTATGTCTTGCACGGACCCTATCAGCGGCGAGGATTGGGAGCCGCGGACCGGGAGGTGTGGGCCGCCATCGAAGGGCTCTATCGGTCAGGGAAAACGAAAATGATCGGCATCAGCAATGTCACGGCCGAACAACTCACTCAACTCTGTGCTCAAGCGGCTGTGAAACCTATGGTGGTGCAAAACCGCTGTTACGCCGCACTCGGATGGGACAAAGAGGTGCGGGAAGTCTGCCTGGCCCATGGCATCATCTATCAAGGCTTTTCGCTGTTGACCGCCAATCGAGAAGTCTTTGCCGACCCGGGCATTCGGGCCATCGCCCAACGGTTAGGGACCGGTCTCGCACAAGTTGTGTTTCGCTTTGCGATGCAGGTCGGGATGCTCCCGTTGACCGGTACTACGAACCCGCAACATATGAAAGAAGATCTCCAAGCTGAACAGCTCACCCTCACCGCTGAAGACATGCAGGTGATCGAAACGATCGGGATGTAACCACGAAGCCTCGAAGGATTTCGTGGCGGGCTTCGCCACGTTGTTGCGAGTCGTCAAGGGAGAGACCTCGTCAGCGAATCTCTTGATGCAGGCTCTGTGCGACGAAGTCGGCGATCATTTCGTGAGCCATGGCGTTCGGGTGACGATCGTAGGGGCTGATTTCGTAACGCGCCCGGTAGGTCGGAAAGTTCGGGAGAATGCTGGAGACGGCTGATACCGCTATGCCTTGCCGGGCCAGTTCACGCTGGACCGCCTCGACCACTTCCCGGTCATCGTCATAGTCCCAGAAAATGACGTGGAACTTGGCTTGAGGATAAGCTGTCTCAATCAGTTGTTTCGCCTCTCCCACGATTCCCGCAAACAGCGTGACGTCTTGTTCATCGACTGGTCGATGGGAGCGAAGCAACAATCGATACAGCGCGCTGTGCTCGAGTGTCGCCTTTATGTGGGCAGGGAGCTGCCGGTGCATTGCTTTCAGCCAGTCTAACGCGCTTGTACTGACGGCATCGTCAAAGTGGCCGTCGCGCCGCACGCGACTCTCCGCATCCAGTACATAGCGAGGGCCATGCGGGTCCCAGGTTTCCAGCCCGGCCGCACGCGACACATGCGTGGGAATGGCTTGGTACCACACTTGGCTGGGGCGGCAGTGTCCGTGGGACGTCAGACGGTCCTCTTGGACTGACGCCAGCATCTGGTGAGGCCCGTACCCTAAGAAACCGAAGTTCACAGTGCGATAGGTCCCCTTCAGCTTCTTCCAGACCTGGTACGGCATCGTGCCTTCGTCGGGCATGCCTTCTCCGAACATGAAGGAATCGCCGAAGAAGGCGAGACAGGGTTTCGTCGGAGAGGCGTCGACGCCGGAAGGAGTGGCAACCCGCAACCCGTCTGTATTGATGGTGTAGCTCACCTGATAGAGCGGTTCGTTGCGAATGCTGGTGCGATGAGAGAGAGTCTGTCCCGCTACCGGCTTGTAGCCGAGCGTTTCATCGGGGACGAAGAACCCTTCGCTGTATTGCATCTGGCGCTCGAGCGGCTCTTTCGACCAGAAATAGGCTTCGACCGCGCCGAGGGTGCAAGAGAGGACAGCGAGATTAATCCAGACTGCCCGTATCCACGAACGTTCACTGATGCAGGCGATGTAGGCACAGATCGCGGTCGTCGCAAGAGCGCCCCATAGATAGGGGATCTGCGAGGTCTGCGCCATGAATATCGAGCCGGCTGCGACCAGGAGCGTGAGCGCCGCTCTACCGGTGTCGAAGCGGATGATGTTGGGGGGGGCAGGCCGAGCAGCAGGAATGGCGTCCGGACCAAGCGCGCCTGCGCTCATGACCCCGGCCCATCCTGCGCCAGCATCGATGTGGGGCTTCGGCGAAACCGCTCCAGAATATTCTGCGTCATGCGTTGAACGGCGGGACTGACGCGCGGGTGGTCCGACAGTGCTGCGTTAAAGTCATCGAGCCCCCAGATCCATTGCATCGAGCCGGCGTTGAACACGACAGCGCCGCTTGGCGCCGTGTAGATCGTGGACGCGGCAAATCGAGTGCCTACGGGCGAATGCGCGACGATAGCCGTGTTAGCGGGGGAGGCCTCATCGAATCCGTCGACTTCATAGCCGAGGAGTCCCGGCAAGTGGGTGCCGTGCTCCAATTCGGTTCCCTCCACGACCCACGTCGGAGGCGCCTCGATGACAAGATCCCCGTCCACCAGCGGGGTGCCTTCAATGTACATGCCGCCGATCAGGGCGGCTTCTGGCTGATTGACCGGCGCCGATCGCCATTTCGTCGTGGCGAGATGATCGTTCGTCGGGTCGCGGTCGAGCAGTATGGGATCGCCGGACGAGGCTCGTTCCTTATAGGCCACGAGCGTGCGGTCCGGCTCCTGATTCCCCCGACTCGGTTCCAGGCGGACCTGCCAGTAACAGGTATTCGCGGAGAAGAATCCCAAGTGGACGCCATGATCTCTCGCGTCCTCGACATGGCGCCGCATGTCCCAGGTCCAATACTCATCGTGTCCTATGGAGAGGAAGGCGCGATGGGATCGAAGCATGCCGGCTTGTTCATGTACGTCGAGATTGGTGGTGTAGCTGACGTCGTACCCCGACCGCTCGAGCCATCGGACCATGTTGTATTCCCACCCGCGGAGAAACGGCCCGGCTCCTGCGGCATCAGCCGAATCCTGGTCCGGGCTGACGGCGTAGGGGCGATTGAAGGAGACGGCGACGGCGCGTCCTTGGGGACTATTGTAGTCGTAAAGTGAGGCCCCGCCCCAATTGTTGTAGGCTTGAAACGTCGTGACGCTGGACTGCACGAGATAGGTAGAGGGCTTCTGGTCATCGCGTACGACGAACAGAATGTAACTTTCTTCTCCGGTCGGTTCCGCGGTCAACTTGGCGAGGTAATAGCCGGACGCCCAGTCGGTTGCGTTCTGTTCCCGGGACGGAATGTCCAGCACCATTGGATTTTCCCAGCGGCATTCGACCAGCCTGGTTTCGGGATCGCGATAGGGTGCGGGTTGCCGCTGCCCGGCTCGCTTCTGCGCTGGGAGCACTTCGCGCGCTCCGAGTCCGTCGTACCACCCCATGCGATAGACGGTCACGCGGTAACTCGGCGCTTCGGTATGGACATAGAGACGAATCGACTCTCCGCGATTGACACTGGCGGAGGACGCGTAGCCTTCGATCTCATGATGTCGTGCCGGGTTCGTGAGGGTCCACGCGATGGTCCCGGGCTTTTGATTTTCAACTTGAATCGAATTGAGTCCTCCCGTTGTGTCGCCGGAGGCCAGCGCCGGCGACATTACTTCGAGCGTCGCAATCACGCTCCACAGCACCTGCCAGGTGAAGAACCTGGCTCGTCCTATCTGTGGGGCGAACGTAAATATCCAGTCAGTCGATTGCGCGAGCCGGGCGAGCATGCGGTCTTTCACGCTCTGGAGCGACCACAGCCCGTTGTACCGGTCGAGGAACTCATGCCACCCCTGGGCCAGATCCTCTTTCATCTCCGAGAAGCCCACGAACTGCCGGATTCCATACAGCACCAGACCGGCATTCGCGAGCGCAAAGGTTCCGGAGATCCAGCGCAACCGCGACGCATAGTAGAGGGCTAATCCGGTGCTCAGCAGCATCATGGCGAGTTCTAAGGCGAGATACAGCGCCGGGGTTCTCGTGCGTCCGGAGATCTTCGGGGTTCGGCGGAAGGGAATCTTGGTGCCCAGGATGGCTTGCTGCATCGACTTCAGAGCTCCGCCCAGGTGCACGGGAATCAAGAGGAGGTTCAGGGCGTACACACGGAGCAAGTCCCGCATCGGCCTGTACCCGGTCAGCGCGAGATCGCGGGCGTACAGGGCAAAGTAGGGGAGCGCCGCCAGCGGCATCCAGGCCGTCATCAGATCCGAGGAGAAGGGAATCACCAAGAGGAGCAGCACGCTCAACGGTGCAAAGGCGAGCGAGGTCAAATAGTGGATCTGGAGCAGCCCTTGCGCGATGGTGCCGGGCTGCTTCGGCGTGCGGCGTAAGAACGACAGGAGTTTCGGCAAGATGATCAATCCCCCGTTCGCCCAGCGCGCTCGCTGAACAATCAAGGAGCCGAAATCGGGCGGCGTGGCGCTATAGGCGAGCCGTTCGGGGTAGTTGTAGAGCGACCAGCCTTTGCTTAACAGATCAACGGTCGACTCCGTATCCTCAATGACGGTGCGATCCTGAATATAGCGGCGGACGAGGACCGTGCTCTCCCGCTCTTCTACGCGAATTTCTTCCAGCGCCGATTTTCTCAGCAAGGCGTTCGCGCCGACCCAGAAGGTGGCGCCGAATCTGGTAAATCCTTGATGCACGAGATATTGAATGTCGGTCGTGGCTCCGGCGGTCCGTTCCATCTTGCCCGGCGCGTTGGGAAAGGCGCTGTAGGGCGTCTGGGCTACGGCCATCCGCGCCTGCTCGGGCTGTTCCATGAGCCGAACCAACGTACTGGCATACTGCGGCAGGAGCAGGCTGTCGGCGTCGAGCGTGATCACGTAGGGCGTATCGGGGATTACCCGACTGCCGGTGGGCAGCGAGGTTTCTTCCAGATGAACCCCGTCCCTCCGTAGAACCGGCTTCACGCGTGTGCCCATGAGGCCGAGGTAGCTGTTCAGGTTCATGGCCTTGTTCGGTTCTTGGGAGAGATTGCGGTATTGCTTGCGTTCGAACACGTCGAACTCCACGAGGAAGCGACCGGCCAGGTGAGCATAGGCAGCATCGATCTCGTCGAAGATGCGGTCGGCAGAGAGGGTGTCGATCTGTGTTCTCCGGCTAAACCATTGGGCCGCCTGCTCGCGGCAAGCTTCGGCCGGCTGGTTCAAGACCTGTTCCACGAACCAGATATCCGTGTGCGACTCCTCCGGAGAACCCTTGGCTTGGGTTTCAAACCAAGCCGACGCCCATCTGAAGCAGTCGGAGAGGCGCGCACATTCGTGTGCAAGGTCACGAATCGCTGCGGCTCGTCGATCACGAAAGGCAGCATGGGCCTGCGTGACATACTCAGCCGGCTCCTTGAGCAAGGCCTGTAAATCGAACGGTAAGGTCCGCCCGGCCCAGAGCGCCTTCAGATCCTGACGGGTTTTGGGATTGGGAGGATCGTCCAGCAACAGGACCACGCGTTTGTTGGGATAATCCTGAAGCGCGGCGGACAGCAGCGTTTGGCGAATGACGGGGATTTCTTCCTTATACGAGGGAACGAGGACGGTCAGGGCCGGTGCCGATTCGCGAACGAACGGCACGGGGGAATCCATCCGGGACCTTTGGTGAGCGTGGGTCCGCGTCAATTGTCCGAGGCGCGCCACCTGGTAACAGAGGTTGCCATAGACCAAAAATCCTGCGAGCGCGCCGAACAGAATCGCTTCGAATAGCCGGCCGATCTGGCCCTGCTCCGCTGCGGTCCACGCCACCTGACCGGTCGACCAGACGAGCAGGGCCGTGGCCACGGCCGTCACAGCCAGGGAGAGCTGGGTCAATCGAAGTTCGGTGGTTCTTTGCATGGGTGACATCTTGGTAGTGAACCCTCGATGTAGTCTAAGCAATCCGGATGCCATCGGAGGATTCCGACAAGTCACTGAAAGGTTGGTGATTTCATGAGTGGATTACCAGGGATCCCTGTCTTGTTGTATGTCCGGCGAGCCAGATCGCCTCAGGCTGTGGCTGATTTGCGGCCCTCGCCCACCTCCTTTCATCTTTCTACCGGGCAGGAGGCAATACGTTCCCATACCACATCCTTTATCTATCCCCTATCTATGTAACAGCATGGTTAGCAGAGAAAGGGGACTGCGTAACTCTCCAGCGAGGCTGATAGGAAGGCGCGAGAGTGAAGGATGAGGGACCGGTCAGCGGAACTAGAAGGTCTGTGGCATTGTCAACGGGCTGCCCGGTCCTTACTCGTGCTTGGCGCGGAAGGCTTCGGTCAGGGGGGGCTTTGGCTGTGGGCGGGAGTGAAGCTGAGGGGTCGCTCCGGACCTGCGAGGTCATGGTTGACCGGCGCAGGGCTTGGCGAACGGCTCTCAATTAGGTTCGATATCTTATGCAGGCTTCGCAGCTCCAGCAATGGGGCTGGAGGCGTGTGGCCCAGGGCAGATTACGATCCAACGATTGTGACACCAACTGTGTGATGACCTTTCAGGGTGATGTGAGACGAGCAAGGAACGTCGTGATCATGTGTGACCGGGCAACGATTGACCGTCTTATGCCCCGGTATCGCGCCGGTCGGTCTGCTCAGGACTGCGGCTCCTTCCGGCGCGCGGCGCGCTCGCTCACTTTTTCTGCGGCGGCGGCGTTTCCTTACGCCGGCGTATGACCACTCGCTTCTCACGCAGAGGCCTGGCTTCGGCCTTCGCATCGAGTTCTTCGATCAGGATCCGCAAGGGTTCCGCGACCGACCAGGCCTGCGCGAAGCAACCCCGTGCGTGGTGGGGGGCTTCCGCGTCAAAAATCTCCGAGACCTGGCCGAGACAGGCGTCATGGAGATGGCCCTCCAGCCCGTTGAGAAACGCCCGCGCCTCTGCTCTCTTCGCCGGGCTGTTGCCGTTGACCTTCCGCCACGCTGTGACATACGGTCCCAACAGAAACGGCCAGACCGTGCCTTGATGATAGGCTCCGTCTCTCTCCACCACGCCTCCTTCGTACCGCGGGCGATAGCGGTTGTCCTTTGGCGAGAGAGTCCTCAGCCCTACCGGCGTGAGCAGATGCTCCTCCACGACCCGGAGTATCCGCTGGGCCTGTTCCTTGGTCACGAGGTCGTCGCAGAGGGCGATTGTATAGATTTGGTTGGGGCGGATCGATGCATCGTCGCCCTCCGGTCCGTCGATCACATCGTAGAGATAGCCCCCTGCTTCGTTCCAGAACTTCGCGCGGAAGGACGCCACGGCTTGCTTCCGATCTTCTCGGCAACGTTCCGCATAGGCCGGCTCACCGAACTTCGTAGCAAGACGTTCTCCGATTTCCAAGGCCCTCGTCCACAGCGCTTGAATCTCGACCGGCTTCCCATGACGCGGCGTGATGACCCAGTCGCCGACTTTCGCATCCATCCACGTGAGTTGCGAACCGGGTATGCCCCCGGCAATGAGCCCGTCTTCATCCATATGAATGTCATAGCGAGTGCCTTGCCGATAGCCGTCGATGATTTGTCTCACCGCAGGCCAGGCCACTTCACGGACGCGCGCCTCGTCTTTGCTGTACACGAAATACCGTTCAATCGCGTGGACAAACCAGAGTGAGGCGTCGATCGTGTTGTACTCCGGCTGCTCGCCGATGTCAGGGAAACGGTTCGGGACCATGCCTTGCGAGATATGCGCGGCGAATGATTCGATGGTCTGCCAGGCTATCTCCCACCGGCCTGTTACCAGGCAGAGTCCCGGCAGCGAGATGAAGGTGTCTCGTCCCCAGTCGATGAACCAGGGATAGCCGGCAATGACGGTCTGCCGGCTGCCTCGCGCAGAGAGATAGGCCTCCACAGCGCACCAGAGTTCGCCTGCCAATGAGTCAGTGGTTGGGGCCGAAGCTCGAAGCCCCGCACGTCTCTTCCGCTCACCCTCGGTCAGAACCGCGACATCAACCGAGTCGATCGACTCGGTGGTGAGTACCAAGGTCGCAGCGGCTCCGTGATCGAGCCGGTAGGTGAATTCGCCGGGCGACCACCAATCTTCTTCGAAATCGAGCCCTCGCTGTTGTTCGGCAGGAAACTGGACGGTGCGAATCCATGTCGGGTCATGGCGATACCCTCCGTTCTGGAACGCCTGTACTGAAGACAACCCGCTGTAGGGGCGCCAGGACACGAGTCCATCAGCCACTGTCGTGGCGGTGGTAAGCAGACTGTCGTTCATATGATGGGTTGCGTGATAGTCGCGCCCGCTCACCATCGGTCGCACGCGCAGTGTGATCGCCTTCTTGCTATGCCCGGCGAGCGTCCATCGAATCACGACCAGGTCGCGGCCGCGCACGCAGAAGACTTCTCGTTGCACGACCGTGCCATGGCGGTGATAGGTCCAGGTCGGCCAGGGGTCTGTCGTGAAGCCGGTGCACTGTTTGTACCCTTCGGGGTGAATGGCGTTGGGATAGAGATTGGTCGAGATCGGGATCGTCTGACCATCCACCTCCAGCCATTCGTCGAGATGATTCACCAACACGAAGCGCTCGCTTGGCGGCTTCCGTGCCGTGAGGAGCAGGGCATGGTAGCGGCGTGTATTGGCGCCCGCGACCGTGCCGGACGAGAACCCACCGAGGCCGTTGGTCTCCAGCCATTCGAGGCTCAAGGCTCGATCGAGATCCCGGCACTCTTCTTTATCAACCTTCATAATTGCTCACCTTCACTGGCGGCGCGGATTGGATGGGGTTACATTGCGCGCGTCCAACGAGGGCCTGTCTCCCGTTAGCACCCGCCCACCCTCGGTGCGCCGAGACGCCACGTTTTTCGACAGGCGGAGCTGCGCGAGCGAGAAGACCGCATAATCTGTCCCGTCCTACTCCCCCGACTGCTGAATCAACTTCGCCACCAAGCCCGTCCAGCCCGTTTGGTGGCTCGCGCCGAGGCCGGCCCCGTTGTCTCCATGGAAGTATTCGTAGAAGGGAACCGCGTCTCGCCAGAGGGGATCGTCCTGGAACGTGGCGGTGCTTCCGAAGACGGGGCGTCGCCCGGTTTGATCGCGGAGAAAGATGCGGGTGAGCCGCCGTGACAATTCCGCGGCGACTTCATTCAAGGGGACAAATCGACCGGATCTGGCCGGGTACTCGACCTTGTACTCATCGCCGAGAAAGTAATGGAACTTCTGGAGGGATTCGATCAGCAGATAGTTGACGGGAAACCAGATCGGGCCACGCCAGTTGGAGTTCCCGCCAAAATTTCCCGTGCTCGATTCGGCCGGTTCATAGTCCACTCGATGGTCCATGCCCATCGCCGACAGGACGTAGGGATGATCCTTGTGGTAGCGCGAGAGGGCGCGGATGCCGTAGGGAGAGAGGAATTCCTCTTCGTCCAGCATGTAATGCAACACGGATTTCAGCCGGTCGCGGTTCACCAGCGACAGGAAGCGCCGGACCTCGCCGTCATGTGATTCTGTTTCCACGTGCGAGCTGAAGTCTGGACGGTTTTCGATGAACCACTGCATCCGGTGTTTGAACCGGGGGAGGCTATCGATGAGCTCAGAGTCCAACGTCTCCACTGCAAAGAGCGGGATCAGCCCGACCAGTGATCGGACCTTCAAGGGCAGTCTCTGCCCGTCAGGAAGGTGGAGCACGTCGTAGAAGAACCCGTCTTCCTTGTTCCATAGCTCGATTTTCTCACCGCCGATGTTGTTCATGGCGCGGCAGATGTAGACGAAGTGCTCGAAGAATTTGCTGGCCACGTCTTCGTAGGCCCGGTTCTCGCGGGCCAGTTCCAACGCGATCGAGAGCATGTTGAGGCAATACATGCCCATCCAACTCGTGGCATCCGATTGTTCGATGTGGCCGCCGGTCGGCAACGGCGCGCTGCGGTCGAAGACCCCGATATTGTCGAGGCCGAGGAAGCCGCCTTGGAAGATGTTCTTGCCCTCGGTATCTTTGCGGTTGACCCACCAGGTGAAATTCAAGAGGAGTTTCTGGAACACACGCTCAAGGAAGAGCCGGTCTCCCACGCCTTTGCGTTTCTTCTCGATCTTATAGACACGCCAGGCTGCCCAGGCATGGACCGGAGGGTTGACGTCGCCGAAGGCCCATTCGTACGCAGGGATCTGACCGTTCGGATGCATGTACCATTCGCGAAGCATGAGGATCAGTTGTTCCTTGGCGAAGGTCGCGTCGACCAATGCCAGCGGGATGCAGTGAAACGCCAAGTCCCAGGCCGCATACCAGGGATATTCCCACTTGTCCGGCATCGAAATGACATCCGCGTTGTAGAGATGCGTCCAGTCCGCGTTACGGCCATGGAGTCGTTCGCGCGGTGGTTCCGGCCCGAGTGGGTCGCCTTTGAGCCAGCGCGTCAGGTCGTAGTGGTAGAACTGCTTACTCCAGAGCAGGCCGGCAAAGGCTTGGCGCTGCACGCGGCGTGCATCTTCAGAGAGATCGCTCGGCGCGAGGCTGTCGTAGAACTCGTTGGCTTCCCGAATCCGTTGCGTGAACGTCGCGTCAACAGTCTCCCGCGTGAGGCCCTTGTCGCTGTTGTCGTTCGTCAAGCGAAGGAAAATGGTGTCCGAGGCGCCCGGAGCGAGCGAGAAGGTGTAGTGGGCAGCGGCCTTCGAGCCGATCTTGTCGGGGTTCACGGCCCCTTTGTCGCCCTGCACCACGTAGTCGTGAAAGCTGTCTTTCACATACCTGGCTCCCTCAGCGTCCCCGTAGAGCCGGCTGGTGTTTGTCTCGTTCTCTGTGAACAGCAGCGTCGGTTGGCGATCGCACCAGAGGCGGCGTCGACCATAGTACTCGTGGTCCAACTCGATGACGCTCATGCCCTTGGTTGCTGCTCCTTCCCGCATGCGCGGCCGCCTCGCATCGAGACCCCAGGACCAGGTGTTTCGAAACCAGAGAGTGGGCAGGAGCGTCAACTCGGCGGGATCGGGCCCCTGGTTGACGACCTGGATGCGGACGACGAGATCTTCCGGCGTGGCCTTGGCATACTCGACGACCACATCGAAGTAGCGATTCTCATCGAAGACGCCGGTGTTGATGAGTTCGTACTCCAAGTCACGCCGGCCCCGTCGACGATTTTCCTCCACGAGCTTTGTGTAGGGAAACTCCGCTTGCGGGTACTTGTACAGGTACTTCATGTAGGAGTGGGTCGGCGTCGAATCGAGATAGAAGTAATAGTCTTTGACGTCTTCGCCGTGGTTCCCTTCGTTGCCCGTGAGGCCGAAGACCCGTTCCTTCAAAATGTGATCTTGCCCGTTCCAGAGGGCGATGGCAAAGCAGATGTATTGGTGACGATCGGAGATGCCGGCCAATCCGTCCTCGTTCCAGCGATAGGCGCGCGAGCGAGCCTGGTCGTGGGGAAACGATTCCCAGGCGGTTCCCTGAGGGCTGTAGTCTTCGCGGACGGTCCCCCAGGCCCGTTCGCTGAGATAGGGGCCCCAGCGTTTCCAATGTTCCTGCCGGCGGGCGTCTTCTTCGAGGCGCTGCTGTTCCGCGGTGCGCGGAGGTGGACTGGCTGAGTTTGATGGGACGGTTCGGCGCGAAGGTGACATGGGACTCCTCAACGGTTCGTACACGAGAACAGTCGGCAGAGCAGGATTTTTCTCACAACCCTAACAGGAGTCCGACTCAGTCCGCCAGCATAAGAATTCATCATGGTGACACGGCAAGCGTATCTCGTAAAGCGGGAGGGTTAGCTGGTTTCTCTTGCTTGTTTCGTGTCTCAGATTGAACCAGACAAATCAGAGATAGGAGATGAACGAGAGCAACCCGGCAAACCACGAACAAGATGGCCGGTCTGTTAGAGCAGCCTGCAGGCTCTTGTGTTATCGGTCGGTTCAGGGCGGAAACTAAGTCGAGTCGCGGAGCGATCATGGCAAGTCTTCGAGGCTCACGAAGGGAGTTCGATGAGTCGAAGGGTGTAGAGGTACTGGTAGAGCCCTTTACGGTCCATCAGTTCGGCATGGGTGCCGGTTTCAACGAGGCGCCCTTTGTTGAGCACGAGGATGCGATCAGCTCGCTGGATGGTCGTCAAGCGGTGGGCGATCACAAAGGTCGTTCGGCCTTTCATGAGTTGCTCAAGCGCCTCCTGGACGAGTCGTTCCGACTCACTGTCGAGGGCAGAGGTGGCTTCATCCAACAGCAAAATCCGTGGATTTTTCACAATGGCTCTGGCGATGGCGATGCGCTGACGCTGCCCGCCCGACACATTGATTCCCTTTTCTCCCACGATGGTTTGATACTGATCCGGAAAACTCATGATGAAGTCGTGGGCATGGGCCGCACGGCTGGCCGCTACCACCTCCTCTTCAGTCGCCTCCCTGTTTCCGTAGCGGATATTGTCGAGAATCGTCCCACCGAACAGGATCGTCTCTTGCGGGACCAGCGCGATCTGCCGATACCAACTATCCATGGTGACCTGGCGGAGATCCTGTCCGTCGATGGTAATGCGCCCCTCGGTCGGATCGTAGAAGCGGTGGAGCAAGTTCATCACGGTCGTTTTTCCGGCGCCGGTGGGACCGACGATAGCGACCAGCTCGCCCGGCTTGGCTTCGAACGACACGTCGGTTAAGACCGGTTGTCGAGGATCGTAAGCAAAGCCGATGTGCTCCGCCTGAATGTGTCCCGAGACGGTGGACAGCGACGTGGCCGTGGGCGAGTCGCTCACCTCGGAATGGGTGTCCAGAATTTCGAATACCCGTTGGGTGGCACCCTGCGCCTCCCTGATCTGCGCGAACACGCGAGCAGCGGAACTGAAGGGGCCGATCAGGATACCGGCAAAGAGGACAAACGCAAAGAGATCTCCAGGCGACACAGTTCCATCGATGACCTGAATTCCCCCATACCACAAGACCGCCGCCGCGGCGGAGAAGGTGAGGAGGCTGATGACGGGAATAAACACCGCCATGATGCTCGCCCGTCGCATCGTCAATGACAGGGTCTGTTCGACTTGTGACGCGAACCTGGTCTCTTCGCGCTGTGTTTGAACGAAGGATTTCACGATACGGATGCCGGAGATCACTTCCTCGATCAGGGTACTCAATGCAGCGGTTTGATCTTGAATCGAAGTCGAGAGGGATTTCAGCCTTCGTCCGAAGAATTTGGCCACGAGGACGAGCAACGGGAGCAGAACCAGAATCAAGAGGCAGAGCCGCCAATTCATCATCAGCAAGAACGTGATCCCTCCGACGAAGGTCACGAGCTGTTTCGCGCTGTCGATAGGCGTTTCGGTGACGACGGACTGGATCACTGTTACGTCATTCATGAGCCGTGAGAGGAGTTCTCCGGTTCGTCGGCGGGCAAAGAAGCTGACCGATAGGGTGTGTAGATGCCTGAAGAGATGTTGGCGAAAGTCGGCGACGATGCGTTGGGAAATCCACGCGGTCAGATAGCTGTGGCCCATCGAGCAGAGGCCCTGCAGGACGACGAGCCCGAGAAAAACGGTGATTAGGTCCGTCATCCTGGACTGGTCGTGCTGCACGGTAATGACGTCCCACAGAATGCCGGCTAACCGCAGCAAGGCCAGATTGATGGCGGCGACACCCATGACCAGCAGGCCTGCGAGTCCCATGCGGGACAAGTAGGGCTTCAGGAACGGGAGAAATCGTGAGAAGTTGGACATGATGAGGGGCGATTTTAGCAGACTGCGGAAAAACTATGTTGGCACGGTTGAATTTCGATGGCCGGCACGCGTGGCACAACAGGAGAACAGTTCTGCAGGATGCTTAAAAGGGCCAAACTTCTCACCCGCTCAACCCCTGCGCGCCAAGACGCGACGTTCCGCGGGCAAGGCCGCAGTGAGTGAGGGGCCGAGGAGGTACATGCCGCACTTCGTGTGGACCGTTCGGCCTTGCAAGAGTCTTGGCGAACGGGAAAGCCCCCTTACAGCGATTCCGACCTCGGAGAATCTCCTTCGGTACGTTGAGGGTCTGAACGATGCGAGAACGCCGCTTGGTGAAAGGTGCGTCTTGGCGGACCAGGGTTGGGCGGGTGAGAACAGAGACTTTTTCAGCATTCTGGTTAGAGGAGGTGGCTAGGGAAAACCAAGAGAGAACGGCGGAAGTGGAGACTCAAGCCGGAGGTGTTGTAGGCAGTTACAACTGTGCGATGGACTCTATCAGGTTCTTGTTGACGGCCACGAAGTCCGAGCGATCCTTATCATCGATCACCACGTCGGTGAGGCTGATAAAGAGGCGTTGCTCTTCGTTGATCGCATCGGACACACGATTACGCATGGGAGGAATGAGAAAGTCGCCGACGTAGACGCAACTCGCAGTCCGGACGCGGATGCGAACCTTCTTGCCTTCGGGCACGGACCCCTCCTCCCCGTTCTCGGGTGAGCCTAGCTTTTACGACGTTCAAATTTTTGACGCCGGCGAAGCTTCTTGTATTTGTGCTTACGCATTTTCTTGCGGCGTTTTTTCAACACACTGGACATGCATTCTCTCTCCTGCGAAGGGGGGAGTGTAGAAGTTTTCGCCTCAAATTGCAAGACCATCAGCGGACTAAATTGATCATGATTGTGGCGCCGGTCAAGCAGTTGGGAGACCTGCGACGCGGCGAGGGCCGGCTCACGGGCCGCTTGACCTGCCTGATACCCATTCCTATACTGCAATCATGATGTCCCCATACAAACTCCCACTGCTTCCCGTCTTGTTCCTGCTCGGCTCGATAGCCTTGATCGGCGTCGGCTGCAGCGGCAAGACGATTCAATATCCCGAAGATCACGAACGGTACCTCCGCATCGATCGGGCGGTGGAATCGCTTCGCCAAGCCTATGTGAAGAAAGAGTCGTCGGATTTGGCCTCGCTCATGATGCCGATTGACCAGCTTGATCGGTTGCGGGAAGAGGCCCAGGGCGATTTCGAGACATTTGGTGTCATCACGTTGGATTTCGCGGTCGAGCGCATTATGATCGAAGGGGATGATATCGATGTGTTCGTGCATTGGCAGGGGCTGTGGAAAAAAGATGCGGACGATCCCGGCCTTCGTCAGCGAGGCCATACGCGATTGCAGTGGGTCGGAACGCAGTCGATTCTTTTGCGCGGGGTTCAGGGCGATGCTCCTTTCGGTATGAAAGCTCGGCAGGCGACGACCGACCCCACGCGCTCTCCCAAGGAGAAGTAACCCATGCCATCTAGTCGATCCCGTGCTCCGGTGCAGGCCGATTTCCTGGTCATTGGGAGCGGTGTGGCCGGTCTCCGCGCAGCGTTGGAGTTGAGCCGTACCGGCCGTGTCATGGTGCTGACGAAAGGGCATCCGCTTCAGAGCAGTTCGATCCATGCGCAGGGCGGGGTGGCGGTGGCAATGAGTGAAGAAGACGACGTGGCCATCCATTTAACCGACACGCTCAAAGCAGGACATGGGCTCTGCCGGAAAGAAGCAGTGCGGGTCCTCGTCGAAGAAGGACCTGAGCGGATTCAGGAATTGATCGAGTGGGGGGCCAAGTTCGACAAAGTCGGCGGTAAGTTCGCGTTTGCTCGGGAAGCTGCCCACAGCCGAAGCCGCATTCTGCGCGCGCGGGGCGATGCAACGGGGAACGAGATGGTGCGAGTGTTGATCGCCGAGGTGAATCGGCAGGAGCGTATTCAGCGCATGAATCATCACTTTACCGTAGATCTCGTGGTCGATGCCGGACGTTGCTGTGGGGCCGTGGTGCTGGATGAAGGGTCTGGTCGCCAGTTCGTGCTGCCGGCTCGTGCGGTCGTGCTGACCACCGGCGGGGCCGGGCAGATCTATGCGCGGACGACCAATCCCCCGAACGCCACCGGTGATGGGATGGCCATGGCTCTGCGCGCAGGGGCGGTGCTTCAAGATATGGAGTTCGTTCAATTCCATCCCACTGCACTGTATTTACCGTCGAGTCCGCCCTTCTTGCTGTCGGAAGCGATGCGAGGCGAGGGGGCGCAGCTGCGCAACAATAAAGGGGCGCTGTTCATGCAGCGATACCACCCCATGGGGGCGTTAGCCCCGAGAGACATCGTATCGCGGGCGATCTTGGCGGAGATGGCGGCGACGAAAGCGCGTCATGTCTATCTTGACGTCACTCACCTGGGTGCAGAGTTCGTGAAGCGGCGTTTCCCGACGATTTATGCGACCTGCCTTCGCTATGACATCGATATCACGGAGGAATGGATCCCTGTGTCTCCAAGCGCGCATTACATGATGGGCGGGGTCTGGACTGATCTGAACGGTGCGACGACGGTTCCAGGGCTCTTTGCCGCCGGGGAAGTGGCTTGTAGCGGTGTGCATGGAGCGAATCGTTTAGCGAGTAATTCTTTGCTCGAAGGACTGGTGTTTGGCGCGCGCGCTGCAGCAGCAGCCGTGGCTTTTGCCGACCGGCACGAGCTCCCCGCATTGTCGTCTCAGGAGGCCGCGATTCGAGCGGACCAATTCGGCACACTGGAGGATGCAGAAAAGTTGCGGAGTTCACTTCGGCGAACGATGTGGGGACAGGTCGGCGTCATTCGCTCGGGCGAGTCACTCATCCGGGCCTGCGCTCAACTGTCACGGTGGGCCCAACTCGTGACCCAGCCGTTTGCAAGCCGAGCGGCGCTGGAAGTGAAGAACATGGTGCAGGTGGCGCAATGCGTCGCGGAAGCGGCGCTGTGGCGAGAGAATAGCGTCGGGGCCCATTACCGGTCAGATTTTCCAGAGGCCAAGCGAGCCGGTTGGCAGCAACACAGCCGCCTATCGAGCGGGGAAGTCGTTAGTGGGAAGACAGCTCAGAAATCGCGGGGGTTGCTGTTGTCTCTGCGGGGGCGTATCGGTTGACCGGTCGTTCCATGATGACACCATCGCGCACCAGGAACGTGCGGTAGTATCGGAGAACCTTCCGGACGTATTGTCTGGTTTCATCGAACGGGGGAAGTGCCTGATAGCGGTCGACCGCATTCTCTCCAGCATTGTAGGCCGCCAGGGCCAGCGGCAAATTCCCATGGAAACGGTCGAGTAGCTGACGTAAGTATTTCGTCCCTCCACCCACATTATCATCCGGATCATACATATCCCGCACATCCAGACGCACAGCGGTCTGCGGCATCAGTTGCATCAGGCCGATAGCGCCAGCACGAGAGACCGCCCGTGGATCAAAGTTCGATTCAGCTTTGATGACGGCTCGGATCAGCGCAGGATGGAGCTGGTGTTGCGAAGAGTGCCGACGAATGACCGGTTCGAGTTCTCGCTCGGACAAGGTGGCGTGGAGTCGGCGGGATTCGATTTCAACTTTTCGATAGCGCGAGTCTGACGGGACATTGGTGAGGGAAATCGAGCCGTCGCGCCCGACAAACTGATAAATTTCGGCCTTAGTTGTTGGTACGGAGAAGGCCAGCAAGCCAATTCCCGCGACCACCATTGTGGTGAGCCCGATTGCCGCGTTGCGCTTGAGGGATGTAATGAGCATGGGAAAGGTGTTGTGCATGGTTGCAACGATACCAGTCTGCCGCTGGGTGTCAAGAAAGTGCAGATCTTGTGCCTGGAGGCCAAGAATAAATAATGCGGAAAAACAATAGGGTCTATGAGGGTGTGAACCTGCTAGGGTTCTAAAAAACGCGTTCGGTTGGCAATAAATAGTTTGAGGAGCAGTTGTGTTAGAGGCCCTGCGGTTCCATTCCCCACTGGATGCCCATTTACCTTGGTGGCCGGCATCACTTCCATTGTGGTGTTGGTGAGGAAGCACTCATCTGCCTGGTTGAGCGCCTCGACTCCGAAATGTCCTTCGTCAACCGGGATCTGCGCTTCTCGAGCGAGGCTGAGCACAATGTCGCGCGTGATACCGTCAAGCAGACCGCATGTGAGTGCCGGGGTGCAGAGCCGGCCTGCTCGGACGAAAAAGAGATTGCTGATGGTGCACTCCGTCAGATGCGATTCCCAATTGAGCAGGATGCTGTCGAAGGCACCGGCCGCGATCGCTTCCCGCTTGGCCAGGATATTGTTCAAAAAGTTTGTGGCCTTGATCTGAGGCGAGAGCGCGCTGGGCAAGTTCCGTCTCGTTCGGGCGACGATCAGGTTCACGCCGATACGATATTGTTCGGGTGGAGGAGGGTGAAGCGGTTTGGTCATGATCACCACGGTGGGTGTTGGGCAGAGGGCCGGATCGAGGCCGATGTCGCCGGCTCCTCGGGAGATGGTGATGCGAAGGTACGCGTCGGCATGTTCGTGGCCGACGTCATTCCGCGTCATGGCCTCGTGGAGGAGCGATTGCCACCGGTGTTCGGGAATCGGGATGGTCAGGCCGATCGCGTCCGCAGACCGTCGAAGCCGGGCGAGATGTTGGTCCCGCATGAAGATCCGGCTCCCGTAGGAGCGAATCGTTTCATAGACGCCATCGCCATAGAGGAAACCATGATCGAAGACGGAGACGACCGCCTCCTCTTCTTTCACGAACCGATCGTTGAGGTAAATCCACATTGTTAGGTCTGTTGCAGTGCGCTAAAAAATGCCTGAGCCTTTTGAATCGTTTCCTCGTATTCCTTGGCCGGATCTGAGTCGGCGACAATTCCGGCACCGACCTGCAAGTAGCCCTTTCCCCCACACCATACCAAAGTTCGAATCACGATGTTGAGATCGAGATCGCCGTTCCAGCTGATGTAACCAAATGATCCGGTATAGAGGCCGCGGCGTACCGGCTCCAGTTCCTCAATAATCTCCATGCAGCGGATCTTTGGTACCCCCGTGATGGTGCCTCCGGGAAATAGCGCACGAATCAGATCGAAGGGCGTAGCATTCGGCCGCAAGGTGCCGCTGATGTTGGACACGATGTGGCTGACGTGGGAGTACTGCTCAATCGCCATGAATTCATCGACCTGCACGCTGCCGAATTGGCAGACGCGGCCCAGGTCGTTTCGTTCGAGATCGACGAGCATGAGGTGTTCCGCCCGCTCTTTTTCATTCGCGAGTAATTCGCCGATGAGGCGTTGATCATCACGGGGGTCGAGCCCGCGCGGTCTGGTTCCGGCAATTGGGCGCGTGTCCGCCTGCCGGTCTTGCAAGCGGACTAGCCGTTCGGGCGAGGAACTGATCAACGTGACGTCGTTGAAGTGGATGAGCCCTGAGAAGGGCGAGGGGTTGACGGCTTGGAGCCGTCGATAGAGTTCCTGCTCGTAGAGCGGTCGATCCGTGCCATCGTTGTAGGCGCTGGGAGATTGCAGGGTGAACCGATGCGACAGGTTGGCTTGGTAAATGTCTCCTGCCGCAATGTACTCCTGGCAGCGCCGGACTTGATCGAGGTAGGCCTCCCGCGTTTGGTCAGGATGAAAGGCCATCTGATCGAGGAGGGGGAGGTCATCGAGAGGAACGGGTTGTCCGCTCAACCTGGCCTCCCACGCGGCCAGCCGGTCTAAGCCCTCGCGATAGAGCTTCTCTCGT
Organism: Nitrospirota bacterium; assembly: GCA_018971525.1. Classification (GTDB taxonomy): domain Bacteria; phylum Nitrospirota; class Nitrospiria; order Nitrospirales; family Nitrospiraceae; genus Palsa-1315. The sequence continues at coordinate 81,101 of JAGXAR010000001.1, read as the reverse complement.
GGTTCTCCCAAAAACCTTTCCATGGGTGGACAGAAAACAATCTGTACACGGTCGGTATGATGATCGACGGCGGTGATGATGTCATACAGACCGAATTGCAGATGGGGGAGCAGGAGATCGTCCTGGGCAAGGGATGGAAGCGTTTCAAAGTCGCGCACGAGATCGTAGCTGAGGTAGCCGACGGCTCCGCCCCAAAAAGGGGGCAGACCAGGAGGAGGTTCGATCTGGGGGCCAGTGAATAGTCGGCAGAGGCTTCCGAAGGGATCCTTCGACGAGCATTCGCGTCCTTCATGGGTCCGAAGGGAGGCCTGTCCCTGTCGGCCAGTCAGCACCGAGAAGGGATCACTCCCCAAAAATGAATAGCGGGCGCCACCGTCTGTTCCCTTTCCGCTGTCGAGTAGGAAGGATGGCTGAGAGGGAGACGCAATCAGGCGGTACAGTTCAAGGGGTGTCCTCCCTTGGCCTTCCAGCGTGAGGATCAGGGGCTGTGGGGGACCGCTCAGGAATGATGGCTGGGAGGAACGAGTCATGGGCGAAAGTGTATCGATCTATACATACGCGCCGCTCACTATACCCCACTGTTTCGGCTTTATCACAGCCCATGGTCGGCTTGACAAATTTAGGATGATTCTGCTTGAATTGCGCGCCCGCCATCGGCAGAGTCCTTGCGTTATGGGCTGCATTGCACTCTCCTCCGTGGGTACGACATGCCCCCTTCACAAGATCCATTGTACGCGGGGCTTGGCCAAGCGGTCCGGATCGGAACCGATCTGCTCGCTGCGCTGATTGTCGGAGGAGGGGTGGGCTGGGTGTGTGACACGTACCTCTTCGGTTCCACTCCCTGGGGGATGGTCGGAGGTCTTGTGTTGGGCGTTGTGGCCGGGATCAGGAATGCGTACCGGTCGGCGCAACGGTGGCCGAAGTCATAACGCGTTTCAATAGAAAGCACGAAAGCGCCATGGAAGAAAGTCCCCTTCATCCGTTCGAGCTTCACAACTATATCTCGATGTCTCTTGGTGGCTTGGATATTTCCATCAATAAAGCTGTCGTTATCATGTGGGTTGTCGTCTCCCTGGTGGCGGTGCTCATGGTGAGGGCGGGATCGGCACGCAAGCTGGTGCCCGGCAAGTTGCAGAGCATGGCGGAGATGATGGTCGATTTTATTCGTGGCATCATCATGGATACGATGGGCAAAGAGGGGATGCGATTTTTCCCCCTCATCGCCACCCTGTTTCTGTTCATTCTCTTCTGTAATCTTATCGGGTTGATCCCCGGCAGCTATACCGTGACGAGTCAGATTATCGTGACCGCCGTGTTCGCCTGCCTGGTGTATGGGCTCAGCCTGGTCATGGGATTTTTATTACACGGAGTGAAGTTCCTGGGCATTCTCGTTCCGCCCGGTACCCCAGCCTGGCTGCTGCCGTTGATGATACCGATCGAGTTGATCAGCCAACTGGCGCGGCCTATTTCGCTGGCCGTTCGGTTGTTTGCGAATATGACGGCCGGCCACGTGATTCTCGGGGTCCTGTTCGGCCTGGCCATTAGCGGCGGATTGTTGATCGGGTGGTTGCCATTTGCGTTTACGATCGCGATGAATGGATTGGAAGTCGGAATCGCGTTCATTCAAGCCTATATTTTTACCGTGTTGACCTGCGTCTATTTGGGAGACGCATTCCATTTACACGGCCACGATGAGCACGCGCACTAGCGCGTGTCAGTTCAGACAAGGGAGGAGTAGGACATAATGGATTCAGCAGCAGCAGCATTGTTGGGCATGGGATTAGCCGCGGCAGGGTTTGCCGGAGCCGGTGTGGGTATCGGCTACATCTTCGGGAAGATGATTGAAGCAGTGGCGCGCCAGCCGGAAGCGGAAGCCCGCGTCGGAAAGTATATGTGGATCGGGTTCGCGCTGGTGGAAGCCATCGCGCTGTACGGCCTGGTCATTGCCTTCATCATCATGGGCCTCCGCAAATAGGAGCAGGCTTAGGTCTAGGTCAAGGCCGGGGGAAGTATCTCAACCTCAGTCTCAACCTTAGCCTTTCTGATGTGAACTATGCCGCAGTTTGAATCTCACTTTTTTTCCTCCCTGATCTTTTGGGAAGTCCTGTCGTTCGGGATTCTCTTTTTCGTGCTCTACAAGTTTGCCTTTCCCGGCATCCTGAGTGTGTTGGAAGAGCGGGAAAAGAAAATCAAGGACAGTCTCGATCAAGCTGAACGCCACCGGTCAGAGGCCGAACGGAAACTCAAGGAGTACGAGGCCAAGTTGAACACTGCTGCGAAAGAGGCAGAAGGGATTCTGATTGCAGCAAAAGAGCGGGCGCAGCGGCTCATGGAGGAAAATGAACAGCGGTTGACGACCGAGGCCGAGCGGATCAAGGGCGATGCGACGCGTGAAATCGATCATGAGCGTCGCAAGGCGATTCAGGATATTCGCGCCCAAACGACGGACTTGGCATTGATGGTAGCGGAGAAGGTGGTGCAGCGAAGTCTGACTGACGCGGACCACCGGAAATTCGCAGATGAGGCGCTCGAGGCGCTGTCGAAATCTTACCAGCGATAATTCCTGAGTCTGGCGGAATCAACTTAAGCTGATCCCGCCAGCTCGGTACCCTTCCAAATCTATACAGACGAAGCGGAAGCCGGCCTTGCGGAGACGGGCGCTGATGGATGCGCGCAGGTCCGGCTGATTCATTCTGGAAAACTCCTCTGCCCCGACCTCGATGCGCGCCAGATCTCCATGCTCTCGTACACGCACATGGCGAAATCCCTCAGCCTGCAGAATTTCTTCAGCCTGCTCCACGCGACGGAGACTTTCGATTGTGATCGGTATGCCGCGAGGAATTCTGGAAGAGAGGCAAGCGGCTGCCGGCTTATCCCAGTTTGAGAGTCCCAGCGTCTGGGCGAGTGCCCGCACATCGGACTTCGAGAGGGAGGCCTCGACCAGCGGGCTTCGAACTCCCCACTCGCGGGCAGCTTTGATTCCTGGTCGATCGTCCCCGAGATCGTCGAGATTCGTCCCGTCCACAATCCACTGGCACGCGCGTGGTTCGCGCAGTCCGTCCAGCAATTGATAGAGATCGGTTTTGCAATGGAAGCAGCGGGCTGCATCGTTCTGCACGAAGCCTGCGATCTCGAGTTGATCGGTGTGGATTAGTTCATGCCGCGCGCCGATCTCTGAGGCCACCCGCTTCGCGCTGTCGAGTTCGATTGTGGGAAACGTCGGTGAGACAGCGGTGACGCCCAGCGCACGTTCACCGAGCTGTTCATGGGCGATTTTCAGGACGACGGTGCTGTCAATCCCACCGGAGAAGGCGACCAGGACGGACTGCATATCCGAGATCACCTGGCGGAGTGTACTGAGTTTTCCGTGGAGGGATTCGGTCACCATGGATGCCTGACCTTGGGGTCCACGTATTGTTGACTAGTGTTTAACCTTCGCTTTGGCGATGTTGCCCACCACCACTAAGGCGTAACGCTGGGGGTCCAGGTACTGTTTGGCGACGCGCTGCACGTCATCCTTCGTCACCCGGTCTATCGATTTTTGGTATTGCGAAAAATATTCGAATCCCAGGCCATAGAACTCTACTTGGGCGAGCACTTGCGCGAGTTTCGCGGTGGAGTCGAATCGGAGCGGAAAGCTGCCGATCAAGAATGATTTGGCCTCGGCCAATTCCTGGTCGGATACCGGGGCGTCACGAATGGATTTGATTTCAGCCAGGACGCCGGCGATGGCTTGATTCGTCGTCTCGGTCTTAGTTTGGAGGTTGACCCAGAATGAACCGGGCATCAGGCGGGCGTCGAAGTGGCTCATGATTCCATAGGCCAACCCCTGCTTGTCACGAATCGAGTCCATCAAGCGGGAGGAAAATCCACCGGCCCCCAGGATGTAATTCATCACCGTAACTGAATAAAAATCCGGGTGAGCGCGCGGAAGCCCTCCATGCCCAAGTACAATAGTGGATTGGGTGAGATCTTTCTCGATGAGTTGGACCGTCCTCCGTTCGACCGGCGAGGGCTTTTTCGTACTCCTTGCTGTCGCCGCCACCTTTTTCCAGTTTCCAAAATGGGTTTGTACCAGCGCAGTGGCTTGCTCAAGCGTGACATCACCGACGATGGTTAGGATGACTTGGGAGGGGGAATATTCCCTCCCATAGAAGGCCTGCACGTCGGCCAGGGTGATCTTATTGAGCGTCTCTTCCGTTCCATTGACGGGCCAGCGGTAAGGGTGTCCGTGGAAGACGAGCTGATTGAACGCCTTCATGGCGATGTGCCCCGGGTCGTCGTTGTCGCTGGCCATCTCGCCCAGGAGTTGGGTGCGAATCCGTTCGAATTCCTGCTTGTGAAATGCAGGGTGCTGCAGCATGTCCGCAAGCAGGGTGAAGCCGAGGTCGATGTCTTTCTTGAGTACGCGGGCGGAGGCTGTGGTGAAATCCTCTGAGGCTTTGGCTTCCAAGGCCCCGCCGACGAAGTCGATTTGCTCTGCCAGCTGTTTTGACGTCCGCGTGGTCGTCCCTTCGTCCAGGAGACTGGCGACGATGTTCGCGAGTCCTGCTTTGTCGGGAGGATCTTGCGCGGAGCCGGTCTTGATCAGCGCGTGGAGTTCAACGATGGGGAGGAAATGTTGCTCAAGGACGAGCACAGTGATGCCGTTCGAGGTCACAAACTTCGTCGGGGCTATCTCTGCTGCCACAGAGGAACTGGATGGCCAGAGGAAAGCACAGAATCCAATCGCGAGGGTCAGGATTACTTGTCCTCGAGGCGCGATATTCAGTAGTTTCCGTTTCGTCGTCGACATGATCAGGGCCTTCCCTGTTGCGCGGCGGTGGAGGGCGCCTCTGGTAGTTTGGGAGGTACGGGAATCAATGTGCCGACGGTCCGATTGTCTTCCGTCAAGTATTGTCGGGCGACATGTTGGATGTCCTTGGCTGTGACCGCCCGGATCCGTTCCACAAACTGGTCGATTTTCCTCCATCCGGCGCCGACAGATTCAGCCTGCCCGAGCAGCATGGCATGCCGGAAGTTAGAGTCCTGTTCGAAGACATGGGTGGCTTCGACCTGGTTCTTCGCCCGTTGAAGTTCTTGCTCTGTTGGCGGATCGGTCTGTAGGCGTTTGATCTCTCGATGAAGGGCTTCCTCAACCATCTCCGGTTTCTGGCCTGGGCTCACGAGGGCATAGAAGTAGAAAAGGCCAGGATCGGTCTGGAGCAAGCTGTATTCTGCTCCGACTGCTAGCGACGATTTTTGCTCATACACGAGGCTCTGGTACAGGCGAGAACTTTTCCCATGAGACAGAATCGAGTCCAGAATGTCGAGCGCGTACGAGTCTTCGCTCGTAAAATTCGGCACGCGATAGCCCATCATGACGAAAGGGACTTGGGCATCCCGCTTGAGGAGAAAGCGGCGTTCACCTTTTTGTTCCGACTCCATGGTGGCGATCGGCCTGGGCTCTGGTCCTCGCGGAATCGGTTCGAACAGCTGTTTGATCGTGAGGAGCAGGCTTTCGGCTTTGATATCTCCCACCACGACGAGGGTCGCATTGTTGGGCGAGTAATACGTGTCGTAATGCCGTTGCAAGTCATCGAGGGTCATCGCATCCAGGTCGCCGAACCAGCCGATCACCGGCCAATGGTAGGGATGGCTGAGATAGGCCTGGGCGAAGAGCGCCTCGACGAGCGCACCTTGTGGGTCGTCCTCCGTGCGAAGGCGTCGTTCTTCCTTCACGACCTCTCGCTCCGTCGTCAACTCACTCATCTCAAGCACGAGCCCCTGCATGCGATCGGCCTCGAGCTCCAGGGCCAGTTCGACGCGGTCGGCCGCGAGATTCTCGAAGTAGGCGGTGAAGTCCTGGCTGGTGAAGGCGTTGTCCATCCCGCCGTTCTTGCGAATGAGACGGGAGAAGGTGCCTTTTGGATATTTTGCTGTGCCCTTGAACATCATATGTTCGAGCATATGTGATAAGCCCGCACGGCCCATGACTTCGTTGCGAGAGCCGACTTTGTACCAGACTTGGACTGTGGCAACCGGAGCCTTGGGAACTTCGACTAACAAGACTTTCATTCCATTGGAGAGGAGGAACTCACGAGGTTCCGTTGCGGCAGCGGGCGATGTGAGGGCGAAGAAGAGACTGCTCGCGGCAATCAACCAGGATATGTGCATGATGTGTCGGGAATACAGCCAGGTCATGTTTGGGCGGTACGCACGGTGTATGCTAGCAACGGGATTCAATTTGTGTCAAGGCACGGTCCGCGTATTCGGGTGAGAGATCGCCCAATTGGCCGCAGGCGCCCAGCACATCGCGTCCCCGGCTTCTGCGAATGAAGGCGTCGATGCCGCCATGCGTGAGGATAGTCTGGAATGCCAGCACGCTGTGGTCGGTCGGCCGACGGAAGGCACTGCTCGGAAACTCGTTGAAAGGAATCAGGTTCACCTTGCAACGGAGGCCTCTGAGCAGTTTCACCAGTCGATGGGCGTCTTCGTCGAGATCGTTTACACCGGCGAGTAACACATATTCAAACGTCAGTCGTCTGGTCGGGGCGAGCGGATAGCGGCGGCAGGCGGCCATGAGCGTCTTGAGGGAGGCGATCTGGCTGACTGCCGGCATCAACCGCTGACGTTGTTCCTCCGTCGTGCCGTTCAACGAAATCGCGAGATTCACCCCGAGCACGGCGACATCTTTCAGCCGAGCGGCGAGCCCCGCAGTCGACACCGTAATGCGGCGAGGCGACCAGCCCAATCCCCAGGATTTATTCGTGAGAGAGTGGATGGCGGTGGAGAGCGCGTCGATATTGGCAAGGGGCTCTCCCATGCCCATGAAGACGAGGTTGGTCAGGCGTACTGTGCCGGTCAACTGGTCCTGTGCCGTGAGCACCTGATCGACAATCTCATGCGCCTTGAGGTTTCGTTTCAGCCCCATGGTGCCGGTCAGGCAGAAGCTGCAGTCCAGCATACAGCCCACCTGGGTCGAGACGCAGAGCGTGAGCCGATCCTCGTCAGGAATCAGCACCGTTTCAATGCGAAGTCCGTCATCCAATGTCAGGAGGAGCTTGCGCGTGCCGTCGGTCGATTCGAGCATCGTGCAGCCCTGCGTGCGCCGAATCGTGGCGACCTCGGCCAGCTTCTCTCGATCTTTCAGCGAGAGATCGGTCATCTGCGCGATGGTGTGGGCGCGCCGTTGATAGAGCCACCGCAGAATCTGCCCGGTCCGGTAGCTCGGCCAGCCGAATCCGCTTACGAGCGTGGTCATCTGCGGCTCAGCCAAGCTCAGCAAGTTCGTCTGTGGGCGAGAGGGTTCAATCGTCGGCATGCGTGCGCTCACTGGTGAGGTTGTAGAGTAACACAGGGCGCAGGGCTTCGGCAGCAGCTACCGTTCACCGGCAGTTCATTCTGATTGAATCTGCTATGGGTAGAATGGGCAATGGTAGTGAGTTGCTGCAATGTTCCACTAGGGGCGATTGAATCGCGGGTTTCCATCCATGCTCTTCGGCTCGACTCCTCATCCCCGCTTCAATTGTGATTAGGCGCTGTATCTCCTACCCCTGCGGTATAATAATGTGCTACTAGACTTGGAGATCATGATTTCACCTCACTCTTGTTTCCTCCTGTCATTACTGCTTGTCGTGCAGTCCCTCTTTCCTGTCTGGGCGTTGGGCGTGCAGGCGGGCAATGAGGATGCGGCGAATCCCACGACCTGTGAGTCTGCAGAGGACTGTTTCGCGGCTGCGGCGCAGCCGAAGGAAAGACTCGGCAAGGCCCTCAATAAAGAGCAAGTCTTGTTGCTCAAGCTTGATCGGCTGCAACGGCTGATGGAGCGATTCCCCGCCACACTCTGGGCCAAACGTGCAGGATTGCTGTCCGGGGTGTTGCTCCTTGAACGGAATCCTGCCGTGTCGATCCAATTCCTTCACGCGGCACAGCGGGATTTCCCAGGTTTGGATGACTATATTCGGTTATGGAAGGGGGAGGCGTTGCTGAACCTCGGCGACGCCAAACAGGCGGCGGACATGTTCGAAAGCATTCCACAGACGGTGCCGGACTCTTATTTGCTGACCAAGGCTGCGTATCGAGCAGGGGAAGCGTGGTATCAAGCTTCGAGTTGTCGAGAAGCGACGGCGTGGTTTGCCAAAGCGGTGGAGCTGAATGATAAGGAGTTCGGGACTCCCCAGGCGCTCCTTCGGCGAGGCGCCTGCCAATTGCGAGACGACAACATACTGGAAGGTCGCGAGACCCTGAAGCAGCTCTGGGTTCGGTTTGCATATAGCCCGGAAGCGAAAGAAGCGCAGGCGTTACTGGCCTCGAATCTTGGTGGCGAGCCCTGGGTGGTTCAGCCGAGCGAGCGGCTTGCCCGAGCCCAGGTATATCTTGGTCAAGCCTTTCATGCCGAAGCGATCGAGGAGCTTCGAAAGTTTCTTGCGGCTGATCCACAGTCGCCTCGGCGGGCCGAGGCCAAGCTGAAGCTCGGCATTGCGCAGGTACGGCTGAAACAGTATGACCCAGCTCGAGAGACATTCCGGGCGCTGATGAAAGAGGGAGTGACGGAGTCCCGCGAAGCGTCGGTCTGGCTCGCCCGCGTCTATCTTCGACAAGGACAGGGGGATAAGTTGTTGGATCTTGCTCGTACGCTGCCGACGTCGGCACTTTCTGCGGAACAGAAGGGCCAGGTCACCTTGTTCGCCGGGATTTGGTTGGAAGATCAGGGACGGTTTGACGACGCGATTGTGCGGTACCGGCAGGTGGCGAAGGTCGGAGAGCCGGCGTCTCAGCGAGCTGAGGCACGATGGCGCGTGGGCTGGGTGTACTACCGTATGGCGCGCTATCGTGAGGCGGGTGACGAGCTGCGTCTGCTCGCTGATCAGCACGACAGCGATTTTGAGCCACAGGCGCTTTATTGGACGGGGCGCGCGGCCGAATTGAGTCAGCAGCCTCACGCTCGTGATGTATTTGTGCAACTCTGTCAACGATACGTCTACACCTATTATTGCCAGTTGGCTCGCGAACGGATCGATAGCCCGTTGTCGGAACCCCTCGCACCCGAACCGATTTCGGCGACTGTCCCCTTGAACGGTGGCACGCCCGCGAATGGTGAGGTCACACGCTCGGTGTCTGCCAGGGCGGAAATCGAGCAGCAGTCGGCGTACCGTCGGGCCCTTGAACTCAAGACGCTGGGGTTGGACTCGGATGCCGCGCGAGAGTTGGCGGGATTGACCGATCGCTATAGCCAAGACCCTGACGTCCTCATGGCGCTTGCGACGATGTTGAACGAGGTGGGTGCCTATCACCATGCGCTTCGACTCGCGAGGGCCAGGTTCCGCGATAAACTGGAGCGAACCGGCGGTGCCGTCGACCCGTCGCTGTGGAAGGTGGCCTACCCGACGGGTCTCCTTCCCACGATCAAGGGACAGGGTGCGAGAGGTGTCGATCCCTATCTGGTGGCTGCGATCATTCGAGAGGAGAGTCAGTATGATTGGCGGGCTGTGTCGCGGGTCGGTGCGATTGGACTGATGCAGGTGATGCCGGCAACCGCAAATACTGTAGCCCAGCGATTCGGGTTCCCCGCTGTCGGACGGGATGACCTTTTCGATCAAGAGACCAATATTCGGATCGGCGTTCATTACGTCGAACAGTTACTCGAACAATTTTCAGGGAATGTCGCGTATACCATCGCCTCCTACAATGCCGGGCCAATGGCTGTCGGAAGCTGGATTGCGCTGCACCGCGGTCGAAGCCAGGATGAGTTTGTCGAATTGATCCCGTATCAGGAGACGCGGCAGTATGTGAAGCGCGTCCTGCGGAGCTATCGAGAATATGTACGGCTCGGCAAGGCTTCCTGATGGCCATTTCTTGACAAGGTCTAGACAAGTTTCTATAGTGCGCCACAACCGGTAGGGGCTTCTTAAGGAGGGGAGCGGGAGAATGGCACTCGATCGACTGGACGCGCTCGAAGAGCGTATTAGAGACCTGGTTAAGCTCGTTCAAGAGCTGAAGAAAAAGAATGCGGCGGCTGAAGAAGAATTAAAGGTTGTTCGACAACGACTTGCGGAGAAGGATGATTCGAATCGACGGTGGGAGCAGGAGCGGGTCGATATCAAGTCTCGTATCGAAAAAGTCCTCGGCGACATCGAGTTGTTGGAGTGCTTTGAAGAACGCAAGGAGGTGGCCCTTGACTAAGACCATTGACGTGGAAATCTACGGCCAGCGATACGCGATTCGTGGCGAGGCGGACGAGGGCGATATCCGGCGCCTCGCGAGCTTTGTCGACGGCCAGATGCGCCATCTCGCGGAAGGGATGAATACGACGACACCCTCCAAACTCGCTGTGCTGACCGCCCTCAATTTGGCCCATCAGTTGTTTGAGCTCGAACGGAAGCGTGCTCAAGGTGAAGCGGATGTCGAGCGGCGGATGGCGTCGCTCATGGAATCGATTGAGGCGCAGGTACCGACCTCGCTCTTTGGCTAGATTCAACTTGCAAAGGGCGACTCCCTTTGTTATCGTGACTCGTGTGTGTCGGGACGTAGTGGGCATTACAATAGGGATACGATCAGGTCATGCTCGAACCGGTTCAGTGATCCGGGGATACGATGCAGTCACCGCGGAATGGATATGGGTTCTTGATGCTGGCGAAACAGAAGCAGTTAGAATGTGCACAAGGGTTCGTCCACCTCATGTATAACCTCTTGGAGTTGTTGGGCAAGGTCATGGAGTTCATGCTGCCGGCAGCGAGTGCGGCCTGCGGAAACAGCGAGCGGCTGCTTCCGGTTCGCGCACTGAATCCTCTCATGCAGATGAGAGGGTACCGACTCAGATGGACCTCGTGGGATTTGTCCCGTACAGGACGTACTCGTTATCTCAATCCAGCAATGCGTCCATCTCCGTGGAGTCCGTTCTCCGAGTGAGTCTGTAGACCGCGTCTCGGGCCGTCCTCCTCTATTCCGTCAATCTTCCCACTGCGCTCCCTTCTCATTCAGGATCGTTGACTAACCTTGTATCAAGACGAGGCTGAGAAGTAGCATTCTTCTCGTCTCGCGACTGTAAGGGGGTGAGTCCAATGTCGACCTCAATTATTGCCTATCTGTTGACAGGACTCGTTGGAGCGTTGCTCGGAATCGGGCTCTTTGAGCTGATCCGTCGCTCATTGAGCGCCACGAAGAAGGCTCAGGAAGGGGAGCAGGCACGCCAGGTCGTGCAGAACGCCCAGCGTGAGGCTGACAATATTGTCAAAGAAGCGAAGCTAGAAGCGAAAGACCTTGTGCTGCAGTCGAAGGCGGAGCTTGAGAAGGAGCAGAAGGCCAAAATGGCCGAGCTCGCCGTCGCAGAAAAGCGTTTGATTCAGCGAGATGAGGCCCTTGAGAAACGGATCAGTGCGGTAGACAAGCGGGATAGTGAGGCCCAGAAGCGAGAGCTAGACCTGGTGAAGCGTGACGAGAAGCTGGCGGCTAAGGAAGTGGCTTGTGCGCGAGTGGAGAAGGAGCACTGTGAGGCGTTGGAGCGCGTCGCGGGGATGACGGCCGACGAGGCGAAGAAGCAGCTCATTCATGAAATGGAAGGCCAGGCACGGCTCGAGGCCGTTGGGCTTGCGAAGCGGGTGTTGGAAGAGGCGCGGGAGAACGCGGAACGGGAAGCGCGCGAGATCATTACTACCTCGATTCAACGGGTGGTGCGTGATTACGTTTCCGAATCCACGATTTCCGTTGTGCCGATTCCGAACGACGCGATGAAGGGGCGGATCATCGGGCGGGAAGGGCGCAATATCCGCGCGATCGAGGCCGCAACCGGGATCGACTTGATCATCGATGAGACGCCGGAGGCCGTCATCGTGTCGGGCTTCGATCCGCTACGTCGCGAGATCGCCAAGGTCTCGCTCGAACGGTTGATGCATGACGGACGCATCCATCCGACGCGGATCGAGGAGATCGTCGAGAAAGTCAAAGTCGATATCGATAAGCTCATGTATGAAGAGGCCGAGAAGATCATCTTCGAGTTGGGGCTCTCGGATTTTCACCCGGAGTTGATCAAGGTGCTCGGTCGACTCAAGTACCGGACCAGCTATGGACAAAACAATCTCTATCATGCGCGTGAAGCGGCATATATCTGCGGCATCATGGCCTCAGAGCTTGGCCTCGACGTGAAGTTGGCGCGGCGTGGCGCCCTTCTGCACGACATCGGAAAAGCCGTCAGTCACGAAGAAGAGGGTCCGCATGCCATGCTGGGCGCTGAGATTGCCAAGAAGTACGGCGAGAGCGAGAAAATTGTGAATGCCATCGCGGGGCACCACGAGCAAGTAGAGCCGATCTGTCCGGAATCCGTCTTGGTTGCTGCGGCCGAAGCCTTGTCCGCGGCCAGGCCCGGGGCGAGACGTGAAGCTTTGGAGACCTACGTGAAGCGGCTGGAGAAGCTGGAGTCGCTCGCCATGGCCATCAAAGGGGTGCAGAAGGCCTATGCCATCCAAGCGGGCCGAGAGATCCGCGTCATCGTTCGGCAGGAAGACATCACTGATGCCGAGTCGTTCCAACTGTCTCGGGATCTGGCGAAAAAGATTGAGCAGGAACTGACCTATCCCGGTACGATCAGGGTGACTGTTATTCGAGAGAGCCGGTACGTGGAGTATGCCAAGTGAAGGTCCTCTTCATTGGCGATATCTTTGGGGAGCCTGGGCGCCGCGCGGTGGCCCGGGCTGTTCCCAAGCTGGTGGCCCAGCGCCAAATCGACGTCGTTATCGGGAATGGGGAGAACGCGGCTGCCGGGTTTGGCATCACGCCGGAGTTGGCAGAAGAGTTGTTCGACATCGGCCTCGCCGTCATTACGACCGGAAACCATGCCTGGGATAAGAAGGAAATTCTCGACTACTTTCCCCGAGAGCCACGCCTACTTCGACCTGCCAATTATCCGAGTGGTGTGCCGGGTCATGGAAGTGTGGTGGTTGAGTCGGCGGGTGGGGAACAGTTGGGCGTTCTCCAAGTGATGGGGCGGGCGTACATGCCTACGTTGGACTGTCCATTCCAGGCGGCCAAGAAAGAGTTGGCCGCCCTGAAGAAGCGAACGGCTGCCGTGATTGTCGATATGCATGCGGAAGCGACGTCGGAGAAAATGGCGATGGGGCACTATCTGGACGGAGAGGTCGTCGCCGTGGTCGGTACCCATACACATGTGCAAACGGCCGATGATCAGATTCTCCCGAAAGGGACCGCGTATGTGACGGATATCGGGATGACGGGTCCGCTCCATTCCGTGATCGGGGTGAAGAAAGAGTTGGCGATCGAAAAGTTTCTGACCGGGATGCCACGGCGCTTTGAAGTGGCCTCGGGGCCCTCCGTCTTCTGTGCCGTCCTCGTCGAACTCGATGCGCGCCTCGGGAAGGCGCTGTCGATCGAACGAATTCGCATCATCGATTAAAGGAGACTCATCACGAGCCCTCTCGGTTTCCCTGCTTCCCTCTCTCAGGCTGCTCCTCCGAAACGGATTTTAACGGTTTCGGAGTTGACGGGGCTGCTGCGCACCTCAATCGAAGAACAATTCTCCGACGTCTGGTTGGAAGGTGAGCTCTCCAATCTCCGTGCTCCCGGTTCGGGACACGTCTATTGCACACTCAAGGACAAAACCAGTCAAATTCGCGCGGTGCTGTTCCGATCCAGCGCGGTGCGGCTGCGCTTTGCTTTGCAAGAAGGGTTACACGTTATCGTGCGGGGGCGGCTCACGGTCTACGAACCACGCGGGGAATATCAGATCGTGCTCGACACGGTAGAGCCGAAGGGAATCGGCGCGCTTCAGCTGGCATTTGAACAATTAAAAGAACGACTGGCGGCGGAGGGGCTGTTCGATCAAGACAGAAAGAAGTCGATTCCGGCATTTCCCCGGACGGTGGGTGTCGTCACCTCGCTGACCGGCGCAGCCATTCGGGATATCCTGGCTGTTCTTCGACGACGCTGGCCGACGCTCCATATTCTTATCGCCCCGGTTCAAGTTCAGGGGGAGAGCGCCGGGCGTCAAATTGCTGAAGCTCTGGCTGCTTTGAACGACTTGGGTTTTGTGGATGTCATCATTGTCGGGCGAGGCGGAGGATCGTTGGAAGACCTCTGGAGTTTCAACGAGGAGATAGTGGTACGCGCCATTGCGGCCTCCCATGCCCCAGTAGTGTCGGCTGTCGGACATGAAATCGATGTGACGCTCGCCGATTTTGTCGCCGATCTCCGAGTGCCGACGCCGTCGGCGGCAGCCGAGGCTGTGGTTCCGGTGTTGGATGAGATTGTGGAACGATTGCGGGAGTTGACGGTTCGTACGGGACAGGTGATGCTCCGGCATTGTGCCTTCGAGCGGCAGCGGCTCGATGCCGCCATTCGAGGGGTGACGGACGTACGCTTCCGCCTTCAGGAGGCAGCGCAACGGATCGATGACATGGTGGACCGATTGCGCGAAAGGGTTCAACAGCTGCTTGCCGCCGGGCGTGAACGGGTTCACGAAGCGCAGCACGATCTATCGGTCCTCAACCCCATTCTCGCGATCAAGCAGGGTCTGGCGACAGTCCCGCAATTCTCGAAGCGACTTGAAGGGCAGATGGGAGTGATATTGGCGCAGCATCGTCACCGAATCCATGCCATGCTGGGACAGCTCAGTACCCTGAGTCCATTGGCGATCCTTGGACGAGGCTATAGTATCCTTCAAACGGTCCCGGCTGGTCAGATTCTCCATCGAGCAAACGACGTGGAGGTTGGACAGGAGTTGGAGGCTCAATTGGCAAGCGGGCGATTGAGTTGCACGGTCACGCATGTGTTTGACGACTCCTCAGTTTGAAATCGTGGTACGGTCGAGTATAATGAGCCTCCAAACATTAAATCACGAGGCGTGTTGTGGCAGCGGTGAAATTTGAACAGGCGATGGCACGGTTGGAAGCCATTGTTGGTGAGCTCGAAAAAAGCGATCTTCCTCTGGACGAATCGCTCAAGATCTTCGAGGAAGGCATTCGCCTCTCGAAGAATTGTCTGAAGATTCTGGAAGAAGCCGAGCGCAAGGTCGAAGTGCTCGTGCAAGATAAGAACGGCAAGAAACGAATCCACGCCTACTCCACAGATGATGCCGCCGATGAACCGTCCTCCTAGATTCCCAGGTCCTGGCTCCTGTATCCGCCTGTGTTCCGAAGAGTTGCTTCCCTAGTCTCCATGGCTTCCACCCCTCGAGTTCACAAAGAACGGTTGGACCGTGTGCTTATGGCTCAGGGATTGGTGCCGAGCCGGGAGGCTGCGGCCAGAGCGGTCTTGGCGGGCGGAGTATCTGTTGATGGGATCATGGTTGATAAGCCTGCGAAGTTGATACCGTTGGATGCGCGGATCGAGATCGTGCAGCCTGCATTATTCGTCAGTCGATCGGGTGACAAGTTGGCTGCAGCCCTTGATGCCTTTCATATCGACCCGAGAGGGGCGATCGGTCTGGACGTCGGATGTTCGACCGGCGGGTTCACTGACTGTTTGTTGCAGCGAGGAGCCACCCGCATCTATGCCATCGACGTGGGGTATGGACAGTTTGAGTGGAGGCTCCGGCAAGATTCGCGTGTTGTCTTGCTCGAACGGACTAACATTCGGTATGTTGACCGTGGGGCGGTTCCTGAACCGATTGACCTGGCGGTGATCGACGTTTCTTTTATTTCTCTGACGTTGGTATTGCCCGCGGTCGTCCCCCTACTCAATAGACCTGCAATGGTCGTGGCGTTAGTGAAGCCACAGTTCGAGGTTGGCAAGGGGCAGGTGGGCCGCGGGGGAATCGTACGAGATGACGCGCAGCGCGAGGCGGTGACTGAAAAGATCATTGCCTGTGCCGCTGATTTGGGGCTTCAGCTGAAAGGCGTGCTCGATTCTCCTGTGATAGGACGAAAAGGGAATCGGGAGATTCTTGTTGGTTTTGCACGCGAGATAACAACCTGATCGGGCAGGTGGAGGATGGATGATGGCGCGGGCTCATAGGCGAATGGGGGGCATGCATGAAGGTAATCGTGACCGGAGGCGCCGGCTTTATCGGGTCGCATTTAGTTGATCGTCTCGTCCAGGAAGGGCATGAGGTTGTTGTTGTGGACAATCTGTCCACGGGGAAGCGGAGAAACCTCAATCGCGCCGCTCGTTTCTGCAAACTAGATATACAGAGTTGGCGACTTGAACGGGTGTTTCGCAACGAACGGCCTAATATTGTCATGCATCTTGCTGCACAGATGGACGTCCGCAAATCTGTGGAAGATCCGGTCTTCGATGCCCAGGTGAATGTCCTTGGGACGCTAAACGTGCTGCGGCAAGCGGTCAGGCACGGTGTGCGGAAGGTGGTGTTCTCTTCTTCCGGTGGGGCCATCTACGGCGAACAGGAGATCTATCCCGCCCCCGAGTCCCATGTCACGCAGCCGCTGTCGCCTTACGGCATCAGCAAGCTGTGCGGAGAACAATATCTGTCCTACTATCATCGAGTGAGCGGGCTTCAAATGGTGAGCCTGCGCTATGCCAATGTCTATGGTCCTCGTCAGGATCCTGACGGAGAGGCCGGCGTGGTTGCGATCTTTATTCAGAAGCTGCTGAATAACGAGCAAGCGATCATCAACGGGAATGGGCGACAAACGAGAGACTTCGTCTATGTCGAAGATGTCGTTGAGGCAAATCTTGCGGTGATGGGCCAGGAAACGCAAGGAACGTATAATGTTGGAACGGGGAAAGAAACCTCGATCAACGATTTGCTCAGGATTTTAATTGCCCACACGAATTCGACATGCAAGGAAATTCATGGGCCAGCCAAAAACGGCGAACAGGCACGGAGTGTGATTGATTCGAGCAAGCTCCGTCAAGAGTTGACTTGGGAGCCGAGAATTGAACTCGGTGAAGGACTCAAGCGCACCGTCGACTATTTCCGAGAGCGCATGAGCTAGAATCGACCGTACCGTTTGAGGTAAAAAGGTACGTGGTCCCCCGGCCTTGTTGGGGGCTGGGTTAGTATCGGGGGACGGTTCCATCTACCAGAGTTGACCAGGCGTCGATCCCCCCTACCAAATTCTTCACATTCGGGAATCCTTGTTGAAGCAGGAAATTCGTTGCATCGGCGCTCCTCATGCCATGGTGGCAGATTGCAATGATCTCCGAGTCGCGGTTCAAACGAGTTAGCGATTGAGGGAGCGTTCCAAGGGGGATTAGGATTGAGCCATCGAGTTTCGCGAGGGAATACTCCCATTCCTCCCTTACATCAACCAGTACTAACTTGTCGCCTTTATCAAGTCTAGTTTTCAGTTCTTTCGGAGAAATGGCAAAGCCCATTGAGTTACCTCCTTACCTGAGGACATCATATGCGAGGGGAGAAAAGCCTGTCAATGAGCCTGACGGGCTCCTCGGTCTCGCTTTTTTGAGGTACGTGTGTACTCAACTAGATGAGGCCCGCTGCTCTTCTTTATTAACAAAAAGGAGATAAATATTGTACATTTTTGCCCATATCCTGTCTTTATGTGGTTATAACAACTCAATTTGGCATGGAAATGAACTGGCAAGAGTTAGCCTGGTAAACATAAAGCTTTGATAAATTGTGATAATATTGCGGTTGCATACGTAGTAGGTCTAAAAATTGCTTTATCAACCTACTGAAGGGAGAATGACAGGCTTCATTACAGAACAGAAAAGATGTCTTAAAATGGGTGCGCCCCTAATGAAGAAATCATCAGGCAAGATGCTTGTTGTCTTGGTTACAGCGGTAAATCAGGAGGAAGCGGTAAGGATTGGCAAAGAAATGGTGAATGCGAAACTGGCTGCCTGTGCGAATATCATCCCAGGGGTTAAGTCGATCTATCGTTGGAAGGGAAAAGTTGTCAAAGCACAGGAAGTTCTCCTCATATTGAAATCCAGCAAGCCTCGATATCGTGCACTCGAAAAAGCGATCAAGGCGGTGCATACATATGAGATTCCTGAAATCATCGCGTTGCCGGTAATGGAAGGTCTTGCTCAATATATTGGGTGGGTCCGTAGTGAGACCCACAGCTAATTGTAGATGAAGAGCATTTTTCCATCACCAAAGTGAGGGGTTGACCGAAGCGACTTGGATAGGTACACTCGCCGAGGACTATCCTTAGGAAGCAGAGGAGCCCATTCAGCAGGGGGTGAAGGTTATGGGACAAGCGAACGGCGCAGAAAACAGCGATGCCTACACCGTCGTAATCTTTCGTGGCTCAACAGCCAAGCCGCTGCGGTTTAGTTTTCCTCGCAAATTTGTCAGCAAGTTATTGATTGTCGGGGCTATTTTCATCCTAGCCGACATTCTTGTCATCTCGCACTACGTGATTAGAACCGGCGAGGTCTGGGAGCTATCAGCGTTCCGTGCAGAGGCCATGAGTGCACGGGAACAGACAACAGCCTTTTCTAGCGCCGTCGACGATCTGAAGAAGCGCTTAACAAGCATGAAAGAGGTTAATCAGAGACTTCGTGTCATGTTGGGAATTGAGACCCCGAAAACAGGGGATATGGTTAATGGTCGAGGTGGTGAGGATGTTCCCCTTCCCGAGGGCAATAGTCTGCCTGCCACTGAGAAGACCATCAAGAGGGATGCTGGAGTTCAGCACTTCAGTTCAGAGGAAACCAGTCAGAGTGCTCTGGTTGGCCAAGCCAGCCTATCTGTCGGTTCGAGCGGTGTTACTGAGCAGGAGATGATCGCCTCAATCAAGGATGGTATAGATTGGCTGTCGAAAGAAGCTGCGACTCAGGAACAATCCCTTCAAGAGTTGTCCTTGGCTGCAGAACAGAAGTCTTCTCGATGGGCAGCAACTCCATCCATTTGGCCGGTGAAGGGGTGGGTGACCTCTGGATTCGGACCAAGGGTTTCCCCTTTCACTGAAAAGCCAGCTTGGCATGATGGGTTAGATATTGCAGCTGCTGCCAATGCGCCCGTTCAGGCTCCGGCTCAAGGACGAGTCACAACAGTCGGTTTCGATCCTAAGCTGGGAAATCTCGTGAAAGTCGACCATGGATTCGGTATTGAAACCCTCTATGGCCACTTAGCTAAGGCATTAGTTAAAGAGGGGCAGCGCGTTAAACGCGGAGAAGTTGTTGGCTTAGTCGGTAGCACCGGACTAGCCACGGGGCCCCATTTGCACTATATGGTCAAGGTTCATGGCCAGACGTTTGACCCGGTGAAGTATATCCTCGAATAGCTCGTTGGACTCCCGTTTTGTTCATTGGCTTTCCCAACGACCGCCTGGGTTCATGGCGAGGCCACACTGTACTAATCCTTCCCATTCAACAGCGCCCACCACACCGAATCGACTCAATTCCTATGCTATACTGCCGCGCCATTGTGTCGGTAGAGATCATGCCGTTACTCGACCTATGACAGATATTGAGATCAATCGATCAGTGAAGGCGCGTTCAATTGAGGATGTCGCTAATCAGCTTGGGATACAGACCAGCGAGGTGATTCCGTATGGAAAGTTGAAGGCGAAGGTTTCGCTTGACGTACTTGAGCGACTTCATGCTGCACCCCTCGGCAGGTATGTGCTCGTGACCGCCATCAATCCGACCCCACTTGGGGAAGGCAAGACGACAACTTCCATCGGGCTTGCCATGGGCCTTTCCCGCCTCGGTCATCGAACGGCCGTCACGCTTCGGCAGCCTTCGTTGGGGCCGGTGTTTGGGATCAAAGGCGGAGGAACAGGGGGAGGGCAGGCGCAAGTCATTCCGATGGAAGAGATCAATCTTCATTTGACCGGGGACGCCCACGCTGTATCTGCCAGTCACAATCTCTTGTCAGCATTTGTTGACAATCACCTGTTTCATGGGAATGCGCTTCATGTGGATCCGAATCGGATCACCTGGCCACGGACGTTGGGGGTCAGTGATCGGGCGCTCCGGCAGATTTCGCTTGGAGAGGGCACGGCGGGTCGCACGGGCCAGTTTGTGATTACGGAAGCTTCTGAAGTCATGGCGATGCTCGCTTTGGCATCGAGTCAAGCCGACCTCCGACAGAGGCTTGGACAGATCGTCGTTGGGTTTACAACGGATGGTAAGCCAGTGCGGGCAGAAGATTTTGGCTGTGCCGGGTCCATGGCAGTCTTGCTCAAGGAGGCGTTGTTGCCGAACTTGGTTCAGACGCTGGAGGGAACACCGGCGTTCGTGCATACAGGGCCATTTGGCAATATCGCCCATGGGAATTGTTCGATTCTTTCTGATGCCATCGCACTGCGTTGCGCGGATTATGTCGTTACAGAGGCTGGATTCGGGAGTGATCTCGGGGGGGAGAAATTTTTCAACATCAAGTGCCGCCTCTCAGGATTCAAGCCAGCGGCAGCCGTAGTGGTGGCTACGCTTCGCGCACTCAAACTCCACGGTGGCGGAGGAGCTGTCAAGGTTGGCGCCGCGCTTCCGGCAGGGCTTACCGGGCCTAATCAGGAGGCATTGGCGAGAGGCTTTGCGAACTTGGAGCAGCACATCGCGAACGTGAAAGCCCATGGGGTGCCTGTGGTGGTGGCTGTCAATGCGTTCATCAATGATTCGGTGGCTGAGCTGGAATGGGTTCGAGAGCGGTCCCTAGAGGTTGGTGCGGTGGATTCCGCGGTTTCAACCCATTGGGCCGATGGCGGCAAAGGGGCTGAAGCGTTAGCGCAGGCGGTGGTCAGAGCCACAGAGGAAAAATCTGCGTTCAGTCATTTATATGACGTCGCCTGGCCGATCAAGAGGAAAATCCAGACCATTGCCACACAAATGTATGGAGCCGCTGCCGTCTCGTTCGACGCAGAAGCCGAACGAGACATCGAGCTGGCGCAGCAGTTCGGACTCGATCAGCTTCCCATCTGTATGGCGAAGACTCCGCTATCGCTGTCGCACGATCCGTCTTTAAAAGGGCGCCCATCCGGGTTTACGCTGCCGATCAAGGAGGTGCGAATGCTCGCAGGGGCTGGGTTTCTCACGGCGGTCTGCTCTGGCATCCAACTCATGCCTGGGTTGCCGAAGAAGCCAGCAGGGGAACGCATTGGAATCGATCCAGGCACGGGCGAGATTGTGGGGCTGTCCTAAAGGCTAACGCTGCTTAAGATAGCGGAAGAACTCTGAGTCTGGACTCACCACCAGGGTGGACTTATCTTTGAAGGTCTTCTTGTAGGCTTCCATCGAACGGGTAAATTCAAAAAAACGAGGATCCTGCCGGTAGGCGTCGGCGTATACCTTAAAGGCCTTCGCATCCCCCGCTCCACGAAGTTCCTCCGATTCCTTGTACGCCTGAGCCAGAATAATCTCGCGATCCTTTTCCGCCTCTGAACGGATTTTCTGTGCTTCCTCAGCGCCTTCCGCACGGTACTGTTTCGCCTGCCGTTCCCGCTCAGCTTGCATCCGGGCGAACACGGCTTTCTCATTCTGCTCAGGGAGGTCGGCGCGTTTGATCCTTACGTCCTGAATCTCGATCCCATACGCTGACGCTTTCTCATTCGACCGTTGGGTCACGATTTTCATGAGATCGGCACGGCCCGTCGCAACGATTTCCAGAAGGTCATGGCGCCCGAGTTCGACCCGGAGCTCAGAATAGATAATGTCGTGTAGCCGTTGCAGCGCTCCCCGTTGACTTTGAAAGTTCTGATAAACCTTGAGAGGGTCGACAATCCGCCATTTGGCGAAGTTGTCCAGAAGGAGGGTTTTCTTGTCCTGTGTGATTACATCTTGAGGATCTGAGTCGTAATCCAGCAGTCGCTTGTCGAAGTATGTGACTTCTTGAATAAACGGCACCTTCACATAGAGCCCCGGCTCCGTGAGATTGCGAACAGGCTTTCCAAGTTGGACAACGATTGCATTCTGGGTGATGTCCACGATGAAGAGCGGTGATGCCCCCAGGAGAAACAGCCCCATGACGACCACCAGCAGTGCAATGATGAATCCCTGCTTGGTCATGGTTTCTGGTCCTCAGCGGAGGTGCCGGCTCTGGGTTTGAGACGCTCGAGCGGAAGATACGGAAGCACACGATCGCCTGCCTTGCCATCAATGATGATTTTCTCGATGTTCGGCAGGATTTCTTCCATTGTTTCGATATAAAGCCGCTTGCTGATGATGTCTTTAGCCTGATTGTATTCTTTCAGGGTCGCCACAAAACGGTTGGCCTCACCTTGGGCGCGATTTAGTCGTGCCTGGGCATAACCCTTCGCCTGGTTCACCACCTGAGCGGCTTCGCCTTTGGCTTTGGGCAGAATGTCGTTGCGATAGCTCTGTGACTGGTTGATCAGTTTCTCTCGATCTTCCTTCGCATTGGTCACATCCTTGAACGCAGCAGCCACGGCCTCGGGAGGATCGACATCTTGAAGTTGGATGGCTGCAATCTGGACGCCGCCATGATACTGGTCGAGGATGGATTGGAGGAGTACCAGGGTATCCTGCTGGATCTGGGCTTTGCCGGTCGTCAAGGCTTCGTCGATCTTGCTCTTGCCGACCACTTCCCGCATGGAGGCCTCGGCAGCTTTGCCGATCGTCTCATGGATTTCTGCGACGCTGAAGAGATAGTTCGCAGATTCTTTAATCTTGTATTGCACGATGAATTCAATGGCCAGAATGTTCATGTCGCCGGTGAGCATCAGGGCTTCTTGCGCCAGCATTTGCTGGCGGCCTTGCCGATCAGTGCGGAAGCCGACCTCGATACGATGGAGTTTTTCGACTTTCGGTTGCAGGACCGATTCGACAAGAGGGATTTTTGCATGAGGACCAGGCCCCACCGTTCGGACAGGGACGCCGAATCGCTTGACGACGCCCTCTTCATCCGGGGCGACGATAAAAGCGCTCTGCCAGGCGAGAAAGACGAGCAGTGCTGCCAATGCGATATTTCTGAAACCGCTTGAGGGCATCAAATTCTTGAATTGGGATTGGGCCTGTCTGAGGGCATCCTCAAGCGGGTCGCTCTTCTTGCTCCAAGGATCTTTGGGGTCCCAGACCATGCGAGGTATTCGGCTGAAGATGATTGCGAAGGATCTCTGTCGGCGTCACCTTAGCAGACTGCCCGAAGCGACGCAATCATGATAATCTCCTCTTGATCCATCATGAATTCTTGATATATAAGAAAGGATGCCTACGCTGTCGGGAAAAAATCGAGCCAAAACAGCTGAACTGTTCCACGCGCTTGCAGATGAGACGCGGCTGGACATTCTCGATCAACTCAAGGAAGGCGAGCGCTGTGTCTGTGAGCTGACCGATGCCCTTCAGACCGGACAGTCGCGTCTTTCTTTTCACCTCAAAGTACTTAAGGATGCAGGCTTGATTCACGATCGTCCGGAAGGCCGCTGGATCTATTATGCAATCAATTCTGATGTGGTCGAGGAGCTTGAAGATCTTGTGGCATCGCTCAAGACCGTAAAGAAGACGGTTCGGCCAAGTCCGCGCTGTTAAATTTTTTATTTGAATGATCAATGAATCTTGATGCATTGTTCAGGAGGCCCATGAAGACTACGCTGATGGATGTGCCACCAGTAGTCGAGAAGCAACTGAATCCTTTTGAGCGTTATCTCACGATCTGGGTCGCGCTCTGTATGGTCGCGGGCGTGGTGCTAGGACAGGTAGCCCCAGGCCTTGTCCAAACATTGCGGACGATGGAGTTCGGTCAAGGCAGCCATATCAATCTGCCGATCGCCGTGCTCATCTGGCTGATGATCGTGCCGATGATGATGAAGGTCGATTTTGCCTCGATTCGTCACGTCGGGACGCGCCCGACCGGACTAGTCATTACGCTGTTCGTCAATTGGGTGGTCAAGCCGTTTTCGATGGCGTTCTTTGCGTGGCTGTTCTTCCGCGTCGTCTTTTCTTCCTGGATCACGCCGGCCGAAGCCGATCAATACATCGCAGGGGCGATCATCCTGGCTGCAGCCCCCTGCACCGCGATGGTGTTTGTGTGGAGCTATCTGACGGACGGGGATCCTGCCTATACGTTGGTCCAGGTGTCCGTCAACGATCTGATCATGCTCGTGCTGTTTGCGCCGATTGTCGGCTTGCTGGTGAGCGGCGCCTCCTCGTTGTCCGTTCCCTTTGACGTCTTGCTGTACTCAGTCCTGGCCTTCATCGTGATTCCGCTGGCGATTGGTTGGGGGCTCCGGACCTGGCTCGTGCGGCAACAGGGACAGCGGTGGCTTGAAGACGTGCTGTTACCGCGATTCGCCCCGGTCACCATCGCGGCCTTGCTCCTCACATTGGTCTTCATCTTCGCCTTCCAGGCCCAGAACATCATGGGTAAGACCGTTCATGTTGTGTTAATCGCGGTGCCCATCCTACTCCAGGTCTATGTGAATGCCGCATTGGCCTATGGGCTCATGCATCGGTTTCGTGTGCCCTATGCGATCGCGGCGCCGGGCGCGTTGATCGGGGCCAGCAACTTTTTCGAATTGGCGGTGGCGACCGCCATTGCTCTGTTCGGTGCCGAATCCGGAGCGGCGTTGGCAACCGTGGTGGGTGTGTTGGTGGAGGTGCCGGTCATGTTGTCGGTCTGTGGGATCTGCAATCGGACCAGGCATTGGTTCACGCGCGAGGCGGCCGCATGAAGTCGCGAGTCTTATTCCTCTGCACCGGCAACTCGGCTCGGAGTCAAATGGCAGAAGGCTGGTTGCGGCATCTGGCGGGCGATCGCTATGACGTGTGGAGTGCTGGCACGCAACCAGTTGCCCTGAACCCCGGATCGGTCGAGGCCATGGCCGAGGTCGAGATCGACATCTCACATCACCGGTCCAAGCACGTCGCGGAGTATGCGACACAGCCCTTCGACTATGTGGTCACGGTGTGCGACCGAGCCAAAGAGAGTTGCGCTCGTTGGTCCGGGACCACTCGACTCATCCATTGGAGTTTTGACGATCCGGCAGCCGTCACAGAGTCCCCCGAACAACGGCGACAGGTATTCCGACGAGTTCGCGACGAGATTGCCGCGGCCATTCGCGAGTTTCTCGCTTCGGTGACGGCATGATCCCCTTGCCAGGGCAGGCTTCGGTGCGGTGGAGCTTCTCCCTCTGTTGCAGGACAGAATCTAGAGCACTCTGGTAAGGATGAGGTAAGCGATACAGGCAAGGAGAGCCGATGCTGGCAGCGTCACCACCCAAGCCAGGACCATGTCACGCACGGTCGTCCAGCGCACACTGTTCAGGCCTTTGCGAAGGCCGATTCCGATTATCGCTGAACTGCTGACGTGAGTAGTCGAAACCGGCAATCCGAGAGAACCGGAGACGAGAACCAGAGACGAGGTCGTGAGGTTTGCGGACAGCCCCTCCGCATGGTTCATGCGCGTGACTTTTTCGGCCAGGACTTCCGTCACGCGTAATCCTCCAAAGTAACTGCCGAGTCCCATCGCCAGGGCCACCCCTCCGAAGGCGGCAAGCTGAGACCAGGTGTTGGGCCATGCGGCGGTCGCACTGCCGAGCAGCAGCATGGCCACGATCTTCGGCGCGTCGTTCGTGCCGCGGGCAAACGACGCGAGCCCGCTCGAGAGCCAATGGATCGTATCGAGCCCCACAACCAACCCCGGTAATCCTGCTCGATCGCATTGAGAGGGTACCGCGATCACCGGATGTCCGGAGTGTGTGGCTTGAAACAAGGTTCTCGTTCCACCACGAGGATCAATTGCCACCAGCGCCCGCGAGGCCGGCATCACACACAAGCAGGCCCCTTCCCAGTTCCTCGCGAGCACGCGAACAGCTGGATGGATGAGTAGAGAGACGGTGAGGGCGAGGAACGGACTGAGCAACAAAGGAAGGGCAATCTTTCTTCCGATGGCGGACCAGATCAATCCTTCTCCGGCGAAGGCGATGAAGCCGGTGCCGACGATCGCCCCGGTGAGTGCATGAGTCGTTGAGACAGGGAGGCCAGTGCGCGAGGCGAAGAGGACCCAGGCCATCGCCCCGGTCAAGACCGCCAATGTGACGGCCGGTTCGATGATCGTGCCGCTCTGGACGAGGCCATGGCTGAAGGTCTTAATCATCGCACTTGCAACAAAGGCCGCCAACGTTGCGCCGACCACTGTCCAGGCGGTTCCCCAGGCGATGGCCGACCGGTAATCGGTGACACCGCTGCCAACTAAGGTCGCGATTGCTTTCGAGACGTCGTTGGATCCGTTTGCGAAGGCGAGAGCGAATACGAGAGCGAAGGCGAGCAGGGAGATTTCCATTGGAGCCCTTAGGAGGTGACGGATCCCCCACAAGACGAACCGGCCCCGGCGGTGCAGCCGTAGCAATGGTTGCGCGTCGTGATCTGGCGCTGATGGAGTTGAACCGGATCAAAATCGCGGATATGGGCGGGCGCCCCATGCTCCACCGGCAGATCGAGCATCTGGTTGAAGTCACAGTCATAGAGGGTGCCATCCCAACCCACGGAGATTGTGTAGCGGCACATGACGCCGGCCGCGGCAGTGGGGTTGAAGGCGTTGGCCAAGCGCTCCATATATTGCTCGTAGTTGCCGCTCTCCAGGAGAAACTCAAGAAACCGGCTGATCGGCATGTTGGTGATCGTGTAGAGATGGTTGAATTCGACGCCATGGCGAGCCCGGAGTTCCTTTCGAAACTGTGCTTCGATGGCCTCCTGCTTGGGAGCGAGAAAGGCTCCTGCCGGATTGTAGACGAGATTCAACGACAGCCCGCTGCCGGGCTGCCCGTAGCCGAGTCGATTGAGGAGGCGAAGGGCCTGGATCGATTTCTCAAAAATGCCCTCGCCGCGCTGCGCGTCGGTTTGACTGGCGCGATAGGAGGGGAGCGAGGCGACCACCTCGACCTGATGCGCAGCTAGGAACTCGCCTAGATCGGCTTGGGATGGGAGTAGCAGCACCGAAAGGTTGCATCGATCCAGCACTTGGCGACCGAGGGAACGAGCCTGCTCGACGAGCCAGCGAAAGTTGGGGTTGAGTTCCGGTGCCCCCCCCGTGATATCGACGACGGGGATGTCGGTCTTGGCCAAGGCTTGGATACAGTACTCCGCCGTTTCTCTGGACATGTGTTCGGTGCGATCAGGTCCCGCGTCGACATGACAGTGGCGACAGGTCTGATTGCAGAACTTGCCGACATTGATCTGAAAGACTGTGATCCCGGTGGCGCGAAGCGGGAGCAGACCGATGCGGTCGAGTTGCCTCTCGAAAGGGGGACAGCTCGTCGTACCCCCGAGCATCTTCAATTGCTCCGTGGGGGAGGCGAGGGGGTTATGTTGTCCCAGCAGGGTCAGCGCCATAGGATTTTCTCACAATGCCGAGGCCCGTTACGGGACCGATCACCGAGATCGCCGACGCGACGTATCGTCACGAAGCCTCAGCAGCAACCCCCGTTGGGAGCGCAAGTGACGGAATTAGCGCTGACGCTCTGGCCCGCGCGATTGATGATTGCGAAATGCGGAGCGTAGCCGCCAGCTTCCAGTACGTTTAGGGTCTTGGAACAGATTTCCAACGGTTCGCCTCGGTGATACACATGGTGATCGTCATCGGCTGCTTCGACGAAGGGGCCGGCGAGTATGGCAAAGTGGCCGCTCCAGGTGCATGGAGCGTCTATCGGATAGACTGCGCTCCATCGGTCATCGGCTCGATCCAGCCATAGCGGGTCGGGGGACAGGACGAATTGAGCAGCCAACGGAGCCTGGCTCAACAGGCACACAGTCTCCGCCGTGATTGGCTGGGGAATCCCCCGGAGATAGGTCGTGCCCAGCTCATCGACCACTCGGCTGAACGGTCCGCGGAGCGTGGCATAACGAACGGTCGACACAGGGGTGTTGGCGGGAAGTTTATATCCCGTCAACGTGACGGAGAAAAAGTGAATGCCATCGATCACCTGCCAGGGCGAGGACTTGATCAGATGAATGCCTAAGAAGCCGGCTCCCACCATTCCCGCGATATAGTCGGTAAGCGTCAACGCCCCGGAGAGGCAGTCGCCCCATTTGTCAGTGTCGTGCACCAAATACTGCGGAACGGGCTGATCGGCCACAATATCGGAGATCGTAAATCGTCCGCCGGGTTTAGCGACGCGAAACATTTCCCGGAAAACCTTCCGTTTATCCGGTGCCAGGTTGATCACACAATTAGAGATGATCAGATCGATGGCACCGTCGATCACCGGTATCGCGTCCGCCATCCCTTTGCGAAACTCGACATTGGACATTGGATAGCCAAGATTGGTCGCGACGAGGGGGGCATTTTTTCTGGCGATGGCCAGCATCGTGTCGGTCATGTCGATCCCGATGACGCGACCTGTCGGGCCGACGAGCCGGGAAGCTTCGAAACAATCGATACCTCCGCCTGACCCGATATCCAGCACGGTTTCCCCGTGGGAGACGGTCTTTAAGCCGGCCGGCGTCCCGCAACCATACGAAATCTTGAGGACTTCTTCCGGGATGAAGGATTTGAGATCGGCAAAGTCATAGCTCGTGGGGCAACACATCTGTTCGCCCGTTGATGCCGCTCTGGCATAGCGATCGCTGACTTTTTGTGTAATCTCATCTATTGCCATAGCGTCCTCACAGTCGAATGAAAATATGCAGGCCTGTCCATGTATCAACTACCCTGCCGGTACGTCAACACCGTTTTTTATAGCAGTCTGCTCGGTTCCCGGTACGCGTGGGCGGGGGAGCAGCCCTACTTGCAGGGCCCCAATGTGAGGTGGGGCCCAATTCTGAGTTGCCGGGATCGAGCGTATTGTACAGCCTCGATAGGTACAAAAGGGACAGTGGTCGAGGCTACCTCTTGTGACGGCCCTCGTTCCCTGGAATGGGCCGCGCGTGAACCAGTGCCGTGCGAGGTAGGAGGCCAATGACATTCGCCCGCCCGCGCGAACCCTATCGACTCCGAGACGCACCACGAGCCCGTATCCGCCAGAGCCACCGATAAACGGCGGCATTGAGGACGATCACCACTGTGCCCAACAGCAACTGAAGGTCTCGGGTCAGGTCCCCTGGGTAGAGGATCGGCAGCAGGTAACGCGCCAGAAAATCGTGTTCATGGCCTGCCTCGCCACCCTGGGTGCGAAACCAATTCTCCAGCGGCGTGAGCGGGCAGATCCAGCCGGTGAATTCGACGACCGCGCCCCACAAGGCAGCCGGCAGGTGCAGCCACGCGATCCATCGCCACCTCAGCACAAGCAGCCCGCCGCACAGGACGAAGACCACAAACGCCATGTGAACAATCAGGACCAGATCGGCCAGGAGTAGGTACATCATCGCACTCGGTTAGAACAACGAAGGGGGATTAGTCGGTTTCGGATAGGTCAGCGTTCCCTTCTCGAGATGGGCAAATGACGTGAGGGCATGTAGGGTGGCTTTCTCGGGAGACATGATATGCCGGACCTCCCAGCCCCGGCTCACCAGCGCATCGGCGATCAACGACCGATGGCAGCGCCACGGTACCGCTTCCGCGCACATGACGGTAGTCTTGTCCTGGCTGCCCAAAGCTATCAGCGCTTCAATGGCTCTGTGAAATTCTTCCGTCTGCATATAGTCGGCGAACCCGCGAAAACTGGCGTTGCGCCATCCGTCGTTTAAGGAATTGTTCTTCGGCTTTCGTAAGCCGCCCAACTCCGGCAGGTGGCGATACTGGAGTCCGGCATCGTGCAACGACTGGGCCAGCGTTTCTTTGTTGAACTGCGGATTGTAACGGGATCGAGGAATAGTGCGGACATCGACGAGAAGAGTGATCTGATGGGCACGCAACAAGCCGATGAATTCATCGATCGGTCTCGTCGAATGGCCGAGAGTCCAGAGGGATAAAGACATGTCCCGCTGATTGTGGCACAGCGAAGGGCCAATCTCTACGGGCGGAGCCGAGGATGGAGCCTAATCTGGAGGGAGCTTTGCGGGATCCAGTTCCAGCAGGCGGTGGTAGCCGTTCGACACATGTTCGACTTTGAAGAGGCGATCGCCAACGTGGATGGTGCCCGCCATCACGCTGCCGTTGATAAAAAAAGTAAAGTCCCCGTGCGGGGAGTTCTTAAGGAGCCCGCGTATGACGGCTGAGTCGTTGATCCGGGAGACGGTGGAGGTGATATCCAACTCATGCCGGATGCCATCGAAGAGTTCGATGGAGACAGGGGGATGTGGCCTGGCGGCAGCATCTTTCAAAGTCTGAAGCGACTGGGGGCTCAAGGCGATGGCCCGGTCGCGGAGGACCCAGGGCTTTTGTGGGGTCGGTGCGAGATCGGGCGCGCTCTGCCATACCGTCGAAGGCGGAGGAGGCTCATCGGCTCGCACGGTATGAGACAACAAACAGGCGAGGAGCCCGGCAAGGAGCAGGAGTCTCGAGGAGTTGAGCCTCTGCAACGCGATAGTCATCAGAGATTGCCGGCCTGCTGAGCCCATATCGTCAGTTCTTCCGCATCTTCCAGGATGTCCACAGGGACTTCGTAATAGCTGTTGAGCCTCTGTGTGGCACTGGGTCTGAATGGTGTCATCTCGCGCTCGCGATATCGTGGCGCCCTGGCTGCGTTCGTCTTGAAATAGAGCCGGCCCTTGTGGACGATGCCGAAGAACACCCTACCACAGTACAGCCCGTATCCACCGAACATTGCACGGCAGGTCACGTTGCGCAGATTGCTGAGTTGATCCAGCACGAAGTCCGTGAAGTCGTCGTTCTGTTTCGCCACGCCGCGTCCGTTATATCGGCTTCCGAGCTGTGACGAACCGGACCGTCATCGGGAGAGCGATGCCGGCGCCTCGCTGGTAGGAACCGGCGGCCTGGATGATGCGGTGCTCCGCTTCGCTCTTCTGCGAGGCCGAAAGTGTGGCGAGGAGATTCTGGATGGGGGCGGCCAGATCCATGAGACTGGTGTAGTAGTCGCGTGCAGAGAGGAAGACCACCTCGGCTGTCACTTCCTCGTCGGCCAGCGGAAGTAAGCCGGCCTGCTGGGCGATCGCGGGAAGATCTCCCGGTTTCGCGAGGCGGAATATCCCAGGAGCCTCGGGGTCGGGCGGCGGCAACTCGATCAACTGCTTGATCACATCAATCGAAATTCTAAGATAGGGATTTTTGTCCGGCGAGGCCCACACAGCTGCGGCCAGATAGCCGCCCGGTTTCAGGACACGCGTAATCTCGCCGAGTGCCTTGGGAATCTCAGGCAGGAACATCAAACAGAACCGGCTGATCACCGCATCAAACGAACCGGCCCCGAACGGAAGTGTGGTCACATCGCCGGTGCGGAATGTCACATTCGTGAGGCCAAGCGTCTTCGCCTTGCGTCCTGCGGCAGTCAGCATGGCTTCAGCCAAATCGATGCCGATTACGCTTCCTTGTGGTCCCACGGCTTGCGCGGCGAGCAAGGCCGGATAACCGGTGCCCGATCCCAGGTCGAGCACGTGCTGACCGGTACGGAGTCGCGCGTCCGCGACGAGCCGGTGATTGAGGAACGTCATATTCTCGTCGAAGAAGCGATCCCACTTCTCCCAGCCGCCTGCGACGCGGTTCCAGTCCTGACGTTGGGCTTCGATGATCTGCTCAGATGATTGTTGCGTCATGTCTTTCCTTTCCGTAAGGCATTGGAACGAACGTCGACGAAGCGTCAGCCACCGCTCAAGGCGCAGACGATATGAATATGATCATCGGGTCGAACCGGGACAGCGAGGTGCTGTACCTGTTCTCCATTCACAAAAATTCTGATGTGTGTTCTGATCGTGTCCTGTTCCGTGATGATGCGGAATCGGATGCCGGGATAGTGGCGGTCGAGGGTGACAAGCACTTCCTCGAGTGAGGTGCCATCGGCCTGTACCTCACCCTGCCCGGCTGTGTAGGAGCGCAGCGGAGTGGGAATCGACACGTTCATCGTCCAAGTTCCGCGACCTCTATGGAGTAGATCTCCGGCAGATGGCGGGCCACGCAGGTCCAACCTGATCCTCCGGTTCGGCTTGCCCAGATCTCGCCGCTCGTGGTGCCGAGATAGAGCCCCACCGGCTCATGGGCGTCTGCCGTCATGGCTTGCCGTTTCACCGTCCACCAGGCATTCACTCGCGGAAAGCCTTTGTCCTGTCTCGTCCAGGTCTTCCCGCCATTGCGCGTGATGTAGGCAGCGGGTTTGCCCCCCGGACTCACGCGCGGCCACACCGTCGAGCCGTCCATCGGGAACACCCATGCGGTGTCGGCATCGCGCGGGTGCAGCACCATCGGGAAGCCGATGTCTCCGATCTTTTTCGGCATATTGTTGCCGATGCGGATCCATCGCCCCTCAGATCGATCCAACCTGTAAATCCCGCAGTGATTCTGTTGATACAACCGGTCCGGATTCGTCGCGCAGAGCCGTACGCAATGGGGGTCGTGGAAGGTGATCGTGGATGCGTCGAACCCCTCGACCACTTCGAGTCCTTGCACGATGGGCGTCCAGGTTCGGCCGCCGTCGACTGATTCGTGCACGCCGCCTCCCGACATGGCGAAGTACAGGTGTCCGGGATCGCGTGGATCGACGATGATCGAGTGCAGCTTCGGTCCGTCCGGCGTGCCGTCCTGCACGCTGCCCATCCACTCGCGGTACTGAGGATCGTCGTTGATGTAGGAAAACGGTTCCCACGTGATGCCTCCGTCGACGGAGCGGAAGAGTCCCTGCGGCGAGGTTCCGGCGTACCACACGTTCGGTTCGCTCGGGTGTCCCGGCGTGAGCCAGAACACGTGATTCACCACCCGGCCTTCCTGGCCTTCCGGCGCTTTCTGAAAGGCCGGCGGAGTCTTCGCTTCTTTCCAGGTTTTGCCCAGGTCGGTCGAGCGAAAGATCGTCGGTCCCAAGTGGCCGGTGCTGGCCGCCATGAGTATGGTCCGCCGATCCCGCGGGTCCAGCACCACATGATGCACGATGTGGCCCAGGAACATCGGCGCGGACAATGTCCAATTCCGCCGTGTTCGATCGCTTCTCAGGATGAATGCTCCCTTACGTGTGCCGATCAACAGGGCGACGGGGCCGGTGGCCGGGCGAAGAGGATTTATGGTCGCTGAGCGTGCCATCACGCGCCTCCCTTCTAGAGTGCTACTTGATCGTCTGTAATGTGTCGCGCAGCTCCTTCAACTCGATGGTCAGGAGATCAAGATGCTGGTCACGTTGCGGTTGATCGTCCTTGAATTTCCACAGCCGCTTGAAAATAGCCATCATCTCTTTCTTGTGCGTCACGGCGAGGTCGTAGGCCGGCGTCTTCGCCTGCGCCTCCGTCACACCGCAGAATGCATCACTGAGCGCATGAAGCTGGTTGTGCAGATCGTCGAAGGCGTTGTCGACGCCCTTGCCGCCCTTGGCCTTGGCTGCAGTGGCTTCCATCATGTTCGTGAGGTTGATCATGGTCTCAACGCCGCTCGCGCCCTTCGCCTGTGCCGCATAGTCGCCGGCGCGTGGATAGAACAAGTAGCTGCAGCCGCTGAGCCCGGTAAGCATCAGTGTCAATGCCAAGGTCCCAATCATCCGTTGCATAAGAATCCTCCTCAGGGAATGGTGTTGAGCGCCTAGTCAAGCACGTCCCTCAACCCAGGTCAATGAGCGGGTCTACGGCTTTCGCGTATAGACGATCTCAAGAAACTTCATCTCCTTGCCCTTGTGGTGAGTGCCGTACATTTCGAATGTCTGGGAGTTGGTGTCGATGATCTTCCAGACGGCACGGTGCTTCATCTGTCCGCCGCCCGGTTCAGGGTGCTGGCCCTTCAGCGTGATGGTCTTGCCATCCGCGCTTGCCATGCCTTCCATGATGAAAATCCCTGTGCCCATCGTATCCATCCATGCCGTGACATAGCGCTTGGTGACATTGTCGTACGCGTCGATGCCGATTCCAGAGAAGGGTTGTCCCATCATCTGGCTGTTGTATTCCTGATACAGAAAGCGTCCGTCCAAGAGCATTCTCATGTCTGCGGTGCCGGTCGATTCCGTCGGAGGCTTGCCTGGTTCCATCCACTCCTTGGTGGTGGTGGTCCAGTTGCCGGCCAGGCCAGCAAACAACTTGTGCGGCTCGCCTGGCTGGGCCAGCTTCTTCCAGAGCTCCATCATCGCTTGCGAGTCCATTTGTTTCTCGTGCTTCTTCTCCTTGGCCATGACCGGAGATGCGATCAATGCGAGAGCCAGGCAGGTGAGGGGAATGAATTTCAAATGCATAGGGACCTCCTTCATTTGATAGTTATCGGTCGATGATCACTCCAATCGAAACTATCCTCGCGCGATCACGCGAGGATCAAGGCGGACTCCTCAGTCCCCATTCACCTGCGTGCTGCGAGGTCGTTCTCGTGAGACGACTCGAGCGGGCGCACTTCGATTGCGCCTCCTGCAGGAAGCGTTGGAATGCGTGCGGCGATGGAGAGCGCTTCGTCCAGGTCTTTGCAGTCGACCAGATGGTAGCCGCCGAGTTGCTCTTTGGTTTCCGCAAACGGCCCATCTGTGAGAACTGCTCTGCCATTCTTCATGCGCACGGTCGTGGCTGACGAGGTCGGGTGGAGCCGCCCGCCGCCACGCAACTGGCCGCGCTGGGCGAGACTCTGCACCAGGGCTCCATACTCCCGCATGATCCTGTCCTTCTCATTGTCCGGCAATCCTGCCCATGCCTTCTCACTGATGCAGCACATCAGCATATATTGCATGATGGTTTTCCCTTTCGATTGGTGCGAAGTACCAGGCTAGGCGTCGACCAGCACCTTGAACCCGCCGTACGTCATACGCTTCATGTCGAACGGCATCGACTTGGA
Source organism: Nitrospirota bacterium (assembly GCA_018971525.1). Classification (GTDB taxonomy): domain Bacteria; phylum Nitrospirota; class Nitrospiria; order Nitrospirales; family Nitrospiraceae; genus Palsa-1315. Next base: position 46,513 of record JAGXAR010000001.1, on the reverse strand, counting down.
GTCGCACATTCCTGCGAGGCGCGAATCCTTCATGGCCTTGGCATTGACGCGGTCGCGGTGAACTCGCGACTTGAACACGATCCAGGAGAACAACCACTGTCTCGCCAGGCTTCGCCTTGGCCAAACGCGGGAACGGCACTCCGAACTTGACCTTGAGATCATCGCCGGCACACTCCCGATATTCCAGCTCGCCATGCTCCCGTCAGATGTTTCCTGCCTTCCCGGCCAGGCGGCGGTACGCGTTCAACTTCTTCTTCGGAACGGCCAGAACAAATCCATCGACCTAGCGCATGTGCCCCATCCTTTCTTACGTTTCAGTCACGGCCTTCATATTCGCAAGGCCGGTTTCGAACTGCGGGCCAACCATTTTGTCGCAATTCATAAAGAGGCTTATGACCTTCGTTATGTAGGGGGCGGGACCAAACATCGCCCAGGTGACGTTCGTGGAGTTGCCGTTGCGCTCAAAGATGAACTCCGCGAAGTTGTGCGCTTCAAACGGCTTGAGAAAAACCAGTTTGATCAAGATCTTGGAAGCGGGGAGAGACTCCAGGATTTCCATCCGGCCCTGACCGATCGCGTTATTACCGTTCCATTCACACACGGCCCCCTTCCCTTGTGGTGCGTCGCTGAGTGTTTTCTTCATCGCCGGGTCCATCTTCTCCCAGGGCGACCAGGCGCCCCACTTGGTCAAGTCGTTGATGTGCGCAAAGATTCGTTCCGGCGGCGCGTTGATGCTGATCGAGCGCTGGACACGGAACGTGTCCGGCTTGGTTGCGGCATAGATGAGTACCGCAGCGATGAGCACGACCACGGTGAGTGCGATGATCGCGAACATGGATGCCTCCTCTGTGAATTCGGGTTGGAGCCGGGCTCCAAGGGGGGCACGGCCCTGTACCCATTAGTCGACCGAGGGGGCTGAAATCGACGGCATCATGCGTCTTCAGCGGAATCAGCGCTTTGAGCCGGTGCTCGCGGAGGTACAGGCCAAGCCAGATCAGAGTCCCCATCGCGAGTTGGAGGAAGACCGCCTCGCCTATTCGCAGGTGGGTGACGATTGCGCCGCCGATGTACCCGGTCAGCAGAATCGCAGCCGTCACCGAAGTTGCCGGAATGAGGTAGATCGCGACGCAGGAGAACTCCAGCATCCCGAGCGGGACGCGCAGCGACTCCGGGAGTCCCATGCGTGCCATCCCTGCCGTCACCTCGGCCCCGCCCATCAGTTTCATGACCGCGCTCATCGTGAACAGAAGCGCGAGCAGACCAGAGATCACTCGGCCGGCCCACATCAGCTTGATTTGCATCGCAGTATCCTTTCTTGTGCGATGAGCGCCGGTCCTCCCGGTGCCTCCCTCATCGGGACACCGGCCTACCTATCGCGCTCCGCCCCTTTTGTGTTGTTCGGCTTGCATGCGTATCCGCTCCTCTTGTTCCCTCAGTTCCGGGGTGAACTCGGCGCCGAAATCCTCTGCTTCGAACACCTGCCGAATCTCGATCTCCGCTCCCCCTGCATGAGGATTCGGGCAGCGTTTCACCCAGGCGATCGCCTCTTCCTTCGATTTGACTTGCCACATCCAGTAGCCCGCAATGAGTTCTTTGGTCTCAGCAAACGGCCCATCGATCACGGTGCGCGTGTCTCCTGAAAACTTCACGCGGGCGCCCTTCGAGCTTGGATGAAGCCCATCGCCTGCAAGAAGTACCCCGGCCTTCACCAACTCGTCATTGAACTTTCCCATCTCGGTCAGAAGTTTCTCACTCGGCATCACGCCGGCTTCAGAATCTTTGTTTGCTTTGACAATAATCTTGAAACGCATGGTGCAGCCTCCTGTACAAGTCAGTAGAACGTATTCACGACGATGTTATTGGCGCTCATACGTGCGCTGTAGACCGTTGATGTCAATCTTGTCCATTTGCAGCATGGCATTCATGACTCGCTCTGACTTCTCCTCATCCTCGTCTTGCAACATGTCGACCAGGACGGAGGGGATGATCTGCCACGACACGCCGAATTTGTCTTTGAGCCAGCCGCAGCGTCCTGGTTCACCTCCGGCAGAGAGTTTCTCCCATAGCTCATCGACTTCGTCCTGTGTCCGGCAATCGACGAAAAAAGAGATGGCTTCGGTGAATTTGAACTGAGGGCCGCCGTTCAGGGCGATGAACTTTTGCCCGTCGAGTTGGAACGTGGCGGACATTTCGCTGATTCGTTCGATCGTCGAATTCTTGAAGATGGAGGTATAAAACCTCGCCGCCTCTTCGGCCCGGCCGTCGAACCATAAAAATGGAATGATTTTATTCATGACGGGCTGTCACCTCGTGCCTCGCCGCCGCTCGCTTGCACGGATCATCTCGGTCAGGTCTTCCACCGGACGAATTTCCCAGGGACCCATCTTCACACCCGGGTGGTTCGACATTAACTGGATGGCGTGGATGCGATCGCGGGCCTCGATGATGAGGAGTCCGCCCAACATTTCCTTGGTCTCAACGTAGGGGCCGTCGGTAATGGAAACCTTACCGTTACGGTACCGGAGAGTGGTGGCGGTATCGGGGCCCTGGAGTCCTTCTCCACCCACCCAGTGACCGTTCTTCTTGAGCAATTCGTCGTAGGCGAAGCACTCATCGATCATCGCGCCCTGTTGGTCGTCGGACAATGTCGCCCACTGTGTGACGTCAAGGTATCCCAAACAGATGTATTTCATCGGTTCTCCTTTGAGAAAGAATGTGCCCCTTTACCCAATAGTCGTACGGGACGGTCAAAATCGACAGAGCAGGATCAGCTCAGAATTCTGACCGCTATTTCCCCGGTAAACCCGCGATTTCCCTGACAGGCCGGACCTCAACCGCCCCGATCCGCGCACCGGGGATCCGCCCGGCGACGTCGATGGCCCCGTCCAAGTCCTTGGCTTCAACCAGGAAATAGCCGGCAAGTTGCTCGTGGGTTTCGGCGAACGGTCCGTCTGTGATCGAGCGTTTCCCGTCACGCACCCGCACGACCGTGGCTGTGGCGATCGGTTGAAGCGGCGAGGCGTGGACATACTGTTCCGTTCCTTTGAGTTGATGACACAGCTGGATCGACTCGGCCAGCATGGCCTTGCGAGTCGCGTCACTCATCTGGCCGAACGCCTCTTCATTGTGATGAACCAACAGCAGATATTTCATGAGATCGCCTCCCGTGACATTCAAAGGTGCCTCAGCTCAATTCAGCCAGCCGTTTCTCCAGAAACCGTTGTTCCGGTTCCTGTTTTGTCAGGGCCAGGGCTCGTTCATAGGAGGCGCGGGCGTCCGCCTTGTTCCCGAGCCGCCGACACAGATCGGCCCGTGTGGAATGGATCAGGTGATAATCGGCCAGGTCGCCGCGCGCCAGGATGGCGTCCACCAGCGTGAGGCCTGCCGCAGGGCCGTCCCGCATCGCCATGGCCACGGCTCGATTAAGTTCGATGACCGGCGACGGCTCCGCGCGAATCAGCAGATCGTAGAGGGCGACAATCTGCGCCCAATCGGTCGCCGCGGCATTGGGTGCTTCGGCATGGACGGCGGCAATCGCCGCTTGCACCGTATAGGGGCCAAACCGCCGTGAGGCCAGCGCCCGTTCAACGAACGAAATGCCTTCCGCGATCAGATCGCGGTTCCAGAGTGACCGATCCTGCTGGTCCAACAAGACGATCTCACCCGTCGCCGACGCGCGCGCCTGGCGTCGCGATTCGTGCAACAGCATCAAAGCGAGGATGCCCATGACCTCCGGTTCCGGCAACAACTCCAACAGCAGTCGTCCCAAGCGAATCGCCTCGCCCGACAGATCAGCCCGCGTCAGCGCCGCGCCGGAAGAAGCGGAGTAACCTTCGTTAAAGACCAGATAGATGACGTGCAGCACCGTGTCCAACCGGTCCGGTAGCTCGGACGGAGGCGGCACTTCGTACGGAATGCGGGCGTCGCGGATCTTCGCTTTCGCGCGCACGATGCGCTGGGCCACGGTGGACGGCGAGGTAAGAAAGGCGCGCGCGACTTCCTCGGTCGTGAGGCCGCACACTTCGCGCAAGGTCAGTGCGATGCGAGTCTCCGGCTTGAGGGCTGGGTGGCAACAGGTGAAGATGAGCCGCAGGCGGTCGTCTGCGATGTGTTCGTCGTCGTACTCGCTCGGGTCGCTTGTGGTTGTTTCGATCTCTCGTGCGAACTCCGCCAGTGAGGCATCGTATCGGGCGCGCTGTCGCATGCGATCGATCGCCTTGAAGCGGCCGGTCGACACGAGCCAGGCCTTTGGATTACCCGGGACGCCGTCGCGAGGCCACTGCTCCATGGCGGCGGTGATGGCCTCGTGCAGCGCCTCCTCGGCAAGATCGAAGTCTTTCAGGAGGCGGATCAACGTGGCCAGGATCTGGCGCGAGTCGGAGCGATAGACTTCATTTACCTTTTCGCGCGCCCCATCGGAAGCATCGTCGCTCATGGCTACCCTCAGTCCGTGCAGCCGCCTTCTCTCATCGGCCGGACCTCGATGCTGCCATGGCGGGCGGCCGGAATCTTCGAGGCGACCCGGATGGCGTCGTTCAGATCCTTCACATCGATCATGAAGAATCCGCCCAGCTGCTCCTTGGTCTCGGCGAACGGCCCGTCGGTGGTCGTGGCCTTGCCGCTGCGAACCCGGACCGTCGTGGCGGTCTCCACCGGATAGAGCGGCGAGGCCGCGATAAACTGACCGTTCTTTTGCAATTCCTCACAATAAGCCAATGACTCGTCGGAGAGTGCGAGTCGTTCGCTCCTCGGCAGGGCATTGAGCGTGGTCTCATCAACATAGACCAGGCAGAGGTATTTCATGGCTTGCTCCACATAATGTTGGATGTGATGCGCAGAGATATCCCGATCATCAGAAGCTCACTTGGCGCGTTCGTTCATTTCCCACAGGGCAAAGGTGTTTCCCTCTGTGTCCTCGCAGATCGCGAAGTACCCCATCTGCGGCACCGCCGTCTTGGATTTGGAGATCTTCCCGCCCAGTGTTTCGACCTTCGCTGTGGCGTCGGTTACCGAGGGAACACTGATGTAGTTGGTGATGGGCTGTCGGGGGTGCATACGCGGCAGGAGGCCGCCGTCGGGCGTTCCGTCGCCTCCGCCGGTGTCGATGTGCCAATAGTCGGCCACCGCCGTAGGTATCTTGTCAAATGTCCAGCCAAAGAGTGAGCCATAAAACGTCTTGGCCCTGTTGAGATTGTCTGCGGGGATTTCAAACCAGACGAGGCTGGCCGCCTGTTGTTTCGTGGCTTCGTGGCCCTGTTTGCGTGTCGGCATGATGTCCTCCTGTTTGGGCGGCGGAGCTTCCATTCGCATGAGATAGTCGTTGCAGGATGCTCAAATCGACAGAGGCTCTCCTGCGCAAGGGCACCGTGGTCTTCACGCCACCTGGACTTACATAGACGTAGCCTTTCATGGGTCGACCGGTGAAATCCATCGGTTTCGTGTACAGCTCTTTCGATGCTTCGTCGTTCCTCTCGGGGCCGACATGCACGACCAAGTCTTTGTTCAAGCTGCCGGCAACCATCTTTCCTGTGGTATATCGGCGAGCCCGCCGAAAATCTTCTTCTCAACCAGGGCCTGCTGTCCCTTCAAGAGTGTGCGCACACGCATCGCCACTTGTTCATCGTAGGCCATGGGCCGGTTTTCCTCTCTCGTAAATCGTTCCTCTCCTTCCTCAAGTCCATATAGCGAGGCGCTACGCAGGCCGCGGCTCGGCCACCGTGTAATGCGTTGACCCTGTATCGAAGCGCATCAAAAGCTGTCGTGCTTCCGGTGGAACCACGGCCACCTCGTAGTCCGGACCAGCAAAGCGTTGCACTGCCTCGATGGAGTCGAACCACATGACGGTTACAAACTCGACCCCGTCAGGTACAGAGCGCCTGAGGAGGTCGATAGCCCGGAAACCGGGGGGTTCCTCGCCGAAGGATGCCAGGGAAGACCTCGCTGCGTAGAAGGGGCTCGTAGGCATCGGCGTTTGCTTCTATGGTCCAACCGTGCCAAATCCGGCATATCATCGGCGTCTCGACTCCATCTCACGACGGAAAACAGTTGCCAAACTTCACCAGCAGTCTCGATGAGCCCTCGAGGCGAATCCTGCGGGTGAGCAGTGCCCAGACCAGGCTCCCTTCTTTCCGAATGAATCGGAGCCACGCGCGACTGTCAGCCATGATGCGAAGCTGAGGCTGCCCGATGTGGCCATCCTGGACGCGGATCGTCTCCTCACGAATTGTGACGGTAGCCTGCCGGGTCTCCGCACCCGTGAACGTAAAGTGATACGTCGCGCCGAGACCTGCAGCCCGTCCGCGTTGAAACGCGTTCGGGAGGCCGGCCAAGAATTGATCGATGGAGCGGGGGCGAAGTCCATTGCCGACCCGCTTGACGGTTTTCTGAGGGAAGCGACGGGCCACATATGATTCGGCGTCGGATCCCGGGACGACATACACCGATTCCGGCTTCTGTTGAAGCGGTTTGACCGTCTCGTTCACGTGGCGGGTTGGATTCAAAAGGTACGGCCCGATTACCTCTTCGCCAGCAGGACAAACCGCGAGGCAGTAGGCGGCCTTGTAATTCGCGCCAAAGGAGAGGCTTTGCCACATGGAAGTTGACTCGGTGTCTGAGACCTTCGCGCGATATTCCTGTGCGGTACGACTGGAGGCAATCTGCTCCACCCAATTCGTGAATCCGCCCATGAACTCTCGGTAGTTGTGGGTATAGCAAGCGGAGAAATTGAAATGGCCGTCCGCGCCGATCGCGCCGGTCGGGCAGGCTGCCACACAGAGCTGGCATTCCAGACAGGGGTTGTACGTGATCGGGGAATCGTAGGCAGTGACCTCGGCGTTCAGCACAATCGTCCCCAGCAGAATAAAGTTTCCGAACCTGGGATGAATGACGTTTCGATGAATGCCCATCTGACCGAGTCCGGCTGCCACGGCGACTGGTTTGTGCGAAACCACCCAGATTTTTCCGGGGAACTGGTCCATCTCCATGGGAAATCCCATCGAAGGATTGAGGGCGCGGACGCCGCGCGCTTCGAGTGCTCCGACGATCGTGCGGGCGACCTCGTTGACGCGATCACCGGTATGATGGAATTCCAAGTTGGCGACAGACCTGGCCGGGCTGCGAATCGGCTCGCGGTTCATCCGCACCACGAAACTGATGAAGGATTGTGCTTGCGGAAAGATACGAAGAATGTCGTCGCGTTGATCGGTCAGGGCGGCTCGCCCCATCTCCACGAAGCCAACATCGTCGGCCCCCGCATCGAGACAGAGTTTCCGAAGCCACTCAGCATCCAGCGTGCTCGGTGAAACCTCGAACGACTGTTCCGAGCGGGTCCTGCGCACTACCAGGACCGTCGGGTGATCATCCAGCTTCATGGAGGTCCCTCCAATCCTCAGCCTTGAACGACCATTCCGGAATAAGCCAAAAAAAGAAACTGTTCAATCCAAGATCGAGAGCGCCGTCTCCGCCGTCTGCTTCACAGCCTCGGGCGATGCACCGGCTTTAATCATCACGATCGTCCCTTGCATCATCGTGACCAGGAACCGCGCCAACGTGCGCGGATCTTTATCCTTCGCCAGTTCGCCCTCTTGCTTCGCGCGCGTGAGCAGCTTGAAGAAGGCCCCTTCCGCCATCTGCAGCCGGCCCGCCACTTTTCTGGCGATATCTTTCTCGTGTGGAGCCAGTTCCATGACGGTATTGGTAATCAGGCAGCCGCGACGCCGTGGATCGGAGAGGCCGAATTCCAACATGTGGTCGATGAACTGACGAATCAGGGGAAGCGCCGGGCCAGGTTGATTCAAGATGGAGATCCCGCTGCCGATGCCGCCCCCCCTGCAATAGCGATCCATCGCTTTCAGGAACAATTCGCGCTTGTCGCCGAAGGTGGCGTAGAGGCTGCCGCGGTTGATGTCCATTGCGGACAACAGGTCTTCCATGGACGTGGCTTCATAGCCCTTATGCCAGAAAACGTGCATCGCCTTGTCGAGTACTGCGTCCGGGTTGAATTCTTTCGGGCGGGGCATCGTGGGCTCTCCTGCGCGTCTGACTCGAAAGGGAATGTAGCATATATTGGAACGTTCGGTCAATAATAGAGGCCTTGCCATCACGCCGGGCCGCCGCTGCGCTGCCGGGTAGGATCATGAGGCTCTTGTCGTTTGCCAGCTGTTGGAGCTTTGCGAGCTGATCGGAGGTGCGGCAACGGTGGCGTTCAACAACCCTGTCTGACGGTTCATTCTAGGGTGAACGAAATGCCGGGTCTGGACGCACGAGCGAGGGCGGGCACATCATCGCCGGATCGCACGACTTCGGCGCCTGTATCACGGGGAGTGCAGAGTTTTGGTGGATTCTCATCGCCGAGTTTGTTACGACAACCGGTGGTATCGATTGAGAGAGCGAGTGATCTGAGCCCGGCGTCATCGTTTAGGCGCCAAGAGGTATTGAATGTCTTCTGTTTCTCTGGCCCTGCTCATCTTCGGCGTGTGCTATTTGGTGATCATCACCGAGCGGATCCACAAGACGATTGTGTCGTTATTCGGCGCGGCGGTGATGATCGGGCTCGGCGTGGTGTCGCAAGACGAAGCGTTCTATTCTCATGAGTTCGGTGTCGACTACAACGTCGTGTTTCTGCTGATCGGGATGATGGTCATCGTGAACATTGTCCGGGAGACCGGTCTCTTCGAGGTCTTGGCCATCTGGGCGGCACAGCGGGCCGACGCAAGGCCGTTTCGTCTGCTGGTGTTGCTGGCACTGTTGACGGCCGGGCTCTCGGCCATGCTGGACAACGTGACCACCGTGCTGCTCATGGCGCCCGTCACGTTGGCCATTACCAAGCGATTGGAACTCAATCCCATTCTATTCCTGGTGACCGAGGCGCTCGCATCGAATATAGGCGGGACCGCGACGCTGGTCGGCGATCCGCCCAATATTATGATTGCCAGTAAGGCTGAAATGGGCTATCTCGATTTTCTGATGGTCTTGGGTCCCATCGCGGTGTTGATCATGGCTGTGTTCGTGGCTGCCCTGTGGGTCATCTTCGGGCGAAAAATGACCGTGGCGCCGCATCTCCGAGCGGCGGTGTTGGCGTTGAGTTCACGGGAGGCCGTGGCGGATCGACCCTTCATGCACCGCTGTCTCTGGCTGCTGGGGATCGTCAACGTGGGGTTCTGCCTGCATTCGCTCATTCATCTTGAGCCGGCCACGATTGCCCTCCTTGGCGCGAGCCTGTTCATGCTGCTCGGTCATGCGAGACGGAAGCCGGAGGATGCCGAGGAGTTGTCGTACCTCACCGATGTCGAATGGAAAACCATCTTCTTTTTCATCGGGTTGTTCATCCTGGTCGGTGGATTGGTCAAAGTCGGCGTGATTCGTTACTTGGCCGATCAGTTGGTGGCGGTGACGCAGGGGAATCTTGCGGGATCCACGATGGCGGTGCTCTGGGGGTCGGCCCTCCTCTCAGCCGCCGTGGATAACATTCCCTATGTCGCAGCCATGAATCCGTTGATTGTGGACCTCGCCCGGTCGCTTCACCCCGAGATTTCTGATTATGCCACCCTGGTACATCAACCGGACATCATTCCGCTTTGGTGGGCGCTGGCGCTCGGAGCTTGTCTGGGGGGGAACGGCACGATCATCGGCGCGAGCGCGAACGTCGTCATTGTGGATATCGCGCGCAAAGCCGGCTATCCCATCTCATTCTGGCAATTCTTCAAGTTCGGGTTTCCGGTCATGGTGGGTTCGATACTCATGAGTTCGTTGTATCTCTGGTTCCTCTTCCTCCGCTGATCTCGTCCCCTTACAAGAGTCAGATCCTCAGTGAAGGCAAGCTGAATGCGACCCGCTTCCGCTCACGTTGCGGGGGTGCCGTCCCTTCCGTTTCGCGTGCGGCTCATCCAAGAGGGCAAACCTGAAGACTTCGTTCTGGAGCCTGTCCGATATTGACCTATCCACCGTGGCGAACGGTCCGCATCCCTGCATCTGGCCGCACCTCCTTCGCCTCGGCACGAACGGCAATCTCGGACAGGCTCCCGGTCTTCTCGTATTGCGCACCGTGAGAATCGTCTGGAAATCCACAAATTGTTTCACGATCAGAACAACGTTGTGTACAGTGTGCTTCAGCAAGAGAGGGAGACATATGGAGACCGGCGGCTCCGAGAGGAACAAATTCATCGATTTTCGACAACATGCCAGGCTCCGTATCCCGATCCCGTTTGCCTGCTCGATTTCCAGGAAAGGCGTCTCACGCTGGTTCGCCAAGGACCTCCTTGGCCCGGGCGTGGTCTATGACGTGTCGATAAAGGGGGCCCGCGTGTCGAGCGAAGCCCTCCTTAAGCCGGGGGATCAGGTGATGGTGACCTGGCGGTTACCGAAACAGATCGCACCCCTGGCCGTTGAACGCGCCACGGTCCGGTGGGCGAAGAACCAGACGTTCGGATTGGAATTCATGCATCTGACGTTCACGGTTGCGTTGCAGCTCAAAAAATTTATCGCGCGCCACGCCATGCCCTCTCAGTAGCGCCTGCGCCACTCTGCTAGTCTCGCAGCACCTGACTGCTACGTCTCCGTCTCTCATGACAACGAGGTTCGGCGTGAAGGAATCCTCCTGCCACTGTAGGTCATTGGCTACAGCAGCAAGACATTCGTGAAATCGATGGGATACAGGGATTCTGTTCTCGAAGGGTGGACTCGATTCCCTTCATCGGGACATGCCGTTTGATGATAGAGAGGGGATGCAGTCCGGCGAAACACTCCATAACGACGGTTTCAGTTCTCTTTCCTGTGTGGTACGACGTTTGCTTTCTTCCTCCATGGAATTCTAGCAGGCTGCGGGAAACGATGCCGGCCTGCCGGACTTCCGGTGGTCCGCATGTCTAAGAAAACAGGACACGACCCCGCAGGATGCTCAAAGGGTAGGCTGAGGTCGAGGTTAAGGGTGAGCGATGACCTGGCTTACTTCCTCTCAGCCTTGGCCTCAGCCGTAACCTTCCAATAACGCCGGCGGACTCTTTCGGTATCCTGCTGGGAGATCACCTCACTCGATGAGACTGGAGGCCTATTCATGGCGAAGCACGCCCTCGAAGAAATACTCTCCCACTGCGTAGCGCCCACACTGCAGGAACAGAGCGTAGGAAATACAGACGTTGACCAAGCGTCTGCCGAAATGCCTGCTACGACCATCCCGGAGCGCCGGTGTGAAGCGCGCACGGAGTATCGGTGCAAGTGTTCGTATGACATGCTCTCGGCAGTTGAGAAAGAGTCGGTCCTCATCGATCACGGAGTGGCCTTCGCACTCAATCGCAGTGCGGAAGGGATGCTCCTCCTCATGGGCCAGGCCCCGCGCGTGGAGCAGTTGATCGAAGTGTATACCCCCCGCTCCAGATGGAGCCGGACCGCGAATGTTTTTGAAGCCCGCTGGGCCAGGCCCGTTCAGGTGGAGTCACTCGGGCATCTGTACCTGGTTGGCTGTCGGCGGACATTCGGCCCCTGTCACTATCTGTCGTTCTAGCCCGCGTTATTCACGAAGGCTTCTACTGCAATCGCCGCCACTCCGCTGCGACAAGCCTGGCCGCGACGAGGCGGGCGGGCTCGTCGTTCGTCTCGCGGAGCGTCTCGGCGGTTTCGTCACGAACCCTCGTGAATAAGCCGGGCTGGCATCCCACCGCGACTGGCAGTCGATCTTTCTCCTTAGAAAGCAGTTCTTCCTGTCGCCGCTTGCCCTTGCTGATCCGACAGGGGTAAGATCGGCCATCCCCGCTATCATCATAGGAGGTGCCATGGATACGACGCGCACCACTCTCAAGAAGCCAAGGGTCTCTCTTGACCGCAGCATCGAGCGGCTGCGAAAGCAGCTCGCCGACTTCGCCCCCTACCTGGGCAAGGGCAAACCCACCCGCAGCTTGGAAGAGTTCGACCTGGAAACAGAGCGCCTCATCGCCGATCTGCTGGGGGAGACGTCCGAGTTGTTGGAGGCCTATGAATATGCAGAGTTGGGCGAGGCCGCGGGATTAGTGAATATGCCGGACGAGGCGCCGGAAGGCACGGGCATGGACAGCCTGCGCCAAAGTCTCTTGCAACGAAGCCGGGTATTGGAAACCTGCATCTCGGAACTGGAGGCGCGCCGGTCCGACGAACCCAAAAAACACAAGACTGGCCGTCAGGTCCTCACCGGCCCTCAGGTTGCCGAACACATGTCCTTCGAAATTCGGAATGTGTCTCATGATGCCAGCCTGCGAGAAGCGGGGCGGCTGATGCAGCAATGGAAGCTGGGCTCGCTCCTCGTGACGGATCAGCAGTCCTATGTGGGATTCATCACAGATTCTATCCTGGCCAGCGAGGTGGTGGGCAAGGGGCTGGATCCCAATACGACCGTTGTCAAAACCTGTATGCGGACGCCGGTGGTGGCCATTGCAGGTGATCGGCCGATTATCGACGCAGTGCGCCTGATGAAGGAGCAGGCCACCCGGCATCTGGCCGTGACGCAAGATGGGGCGATCATCGGCGTAATTTCCGTGAGCAACATTCTCCGATACTACTCGGGTGTCGTCTAACAACACGTCGATCGTCGTTCTGAAGCGTGAAGCGCAATTATTCAGCGAGGCACAAGATGCGCTTCACGAGAGACGCTTCTTGTTTGTGCCATATGCCATCAGTCATACGCTCTTATCAGAAGGGGAGGTGCATGATGGGTCCGACAAAGGCAATCGTGAAAGAGAACAAGCTCTACGAGGTGGTGGGGGGAAAGCTGATTAAGGAAGGGTTCGCCAGCCGGCAGGAACTTGAAGACTACGTGAACCATCATTATCTGACGTTGCCGGTGGTCGACAATGCGGGGAACCCGTGGCTGCTTGACGGGAAGCCGGTCTATTGTTTCCGCGGCACGCAATACGAAACCGTGGACAATCAGAGGGTCCACCTCGCCCGGTGCCTCGATTGTGGGGGGATGGGGATCCGGGCGGACGAGTTGACGGTCGAGTCGGATTGCATCCGTTGCACGGCCTGCGGGCATGAATTCGATGCGCGATTGGAAATGATGGAAACATGAGGGGCAGTCTGGCCTATCCCCCCCCCTGCTCGCAGACCGCGCACGATCAGAATGTGCTCGGTCGATGCGCGTACTAGGGGATAGATCCAAACCTCCCCTTGAGGAGAAAAGCGAGCGAGCTTGGAGGGATCATTGAATTTTGTGCTCGCGCAACGCGCGGCCTCGGAAGGCCCTCGTTGGACGCGCGCAGTGGGACACCAACCAGGCAGTCCCCCAGAGGAGAGGAACGAGCGAGCCGGGAAGGGGAGTGGCGAGACAGCTGGCATGGTCTCCATGCTCGCAGAGCCCCCACGATGAAGCTGTGGTCGCTTGGTGCGCGCAATGGAGACCACACCAGCTGCCTCGCTGGATACGGGTAAAGAGCAGAGAAACACCGCTCGGTCGATGCGCGCAACCGGGGACAGATCCAGCCGGCCCCTTAACGAGAAAGTAGCAGAACGTCACTCCCACGCCGGTTTATGTCGGTGAAATCCGCATCTCGCCTCGCATTCGTTCTATTCAAGTACTGAAGCGGCCTTCACCTTCTCGACATGTGCGCCACGGGCGCAGCCTCGTCTGGACGAACACCTCACTGCCCTCCCCCCTGGCTGTGCATGTAACCTTTCCGCTTGGCGGAGCGACTAGGTAGATGAAGGGGTGAAATCGCAACACCTCGAGTCGGTCCACAAGGCACTCTCTTTCACCAAGGAGGTTTCTATGAATAGCGGGATGAAAACGCTTCTCGTGGTTGCGGTGGGAACGGCCCTGTTGGGAATAACCATTCCATCCGCCCGGGCGGACGGGGGCTCGGCTTGCAGGGCGGGCGGCCATGCGTTCGGCATGGCTCGCCACGGCATGGCGGGTCACGGAGGCATGACGTCACACGTCCTTCGAAACCTCCTAAGGCATCAGCAGGACCTCGCTCTGACGGACGACCAAGTCACCAAGCTGAAGGCCCTCGCTCTTGACCAGGACCGCGCGCAGATCCGGACTCATGCGGATGTCGAGGTGGCGGAACGGGAGCTCAGGGCGCTCGTGGCGGATGAGAAGACGGAGCTGTCCGTCATCGAAGCCAAGATCAAGGAGCGTGAATCGTTCGAAGCCAAGCTGAGTTTCATGGGGATCAAAGCCAAGCGCGATCTCTACGCAGTGCTGACCCCCGAACAGCGTGAAAAACAGAAAGCCATTCGTGACCAGATGCGACAGATGCATCGCGCACGCATGTTCAGCAGCCAGGGGGTGGATGCGGCTGATCACGAACAGACGGCCGGGGGGATGACTCCGGCATCGGAGAGTACGCCACGTGATGCTGAGAGAAGTCTACAGACCAGTTAAGCCACGGGGTGGCGTGACCGCACGGCGAGTGTCCACTCGGGATCTGGTGTGGTCACGTCCGCGGATGGGGTATGATGCGACATGCGGGCATGCGGCGGCGGATGGTCCCAGCCTCATGGGAGTGCAGACTCTGGTGTCCGATGATCTTGAGATTATCCGGCGGGTGTTGCAGGGAGAGATCGACCGTTTTGCGGAGCTGATCGCCCGGTATCAGCAGCATGTGACGAGGATTACGAATCGGCATGTGCCGTCCGACCATGTGGCGGAGGTCGCGCATGATGTCTTTGTCCGGGCCTACACCAGCTTGTCCAGCTTTTCCGGGCAGACCCCGTTCGAACATTGGTTGTCCGGCATCGCGGTCCGCACGTGCTATGACTTCTGGCGTGCAAGGCGGCGGGAGGAACTGCCGGTGAGCGCCATGACCACGGAGCACCAGGCCTGGATGGACCATGTGCTGGCGGCGGAATCCGACGAGCAATTTCGTGAGCAGGCCAGGCGACAGGAGGCGGCGGAGCTGCTGCAATGGGCATTGGGTTGTCTCTCGGCTGAAAACCGCCTCGTGCTGACGCTGGTCCATCTTGACGGCTATTCCGTTCGCGATGCGGCAGGCCTGCTGGGGTGGAGCGTGGTCAACGTGAAGGTGCGAGCGCATCGAGCCCGGCACATGCTTCGCAAACTATTACTCGAAAGGAAGCGGCAGGAAGATGACACGACTCAATGATGAAAATCTCAAGAAGGTAGAGCGCGCGTTGACGGAGGCCCATCGATCGCGCCAAGAGCCTTCGCTCGGTGCCGACTGGGCCCTCCGTGTCATGCGGGACATCCGCCGCGAATCCTCAGGGCACGGCCAATCGATGATGTTTCCGGGACTCGATCGGCTTGTGTGGAGAACCGCTGCAGTGGCCGCCGTACTGGCCCTGGTGTTCACTGGCTCCGTGTTGCTCTACACCAATCGGGATGCAGTCGAACTTACCGCATTGCTGTCGAATGAGGCCGATATGGTAGTCCCGTTCGGTGAGTAAGTCGGACGTATGGAGGAGGAACCTGTCATGACACCAGGGAAATTGTGGGTTGGACTTGCGGTATTGTTCCTCGCGGGAGCGCTGACAGGCATCGCCGGAGCGACCCTCTATCATCAATACGAGCAGGAACATCGATGGGAGCGAGGTCCTGCCGCGAAACACGACCGAATCATGAAGCGTCTCACCAGCGAGTTGGCCTTGACGCCGGCACAACAAGCCGACATCGAGCCGATTGTCAGCCGGACTCATGTGGAAATCTTACAATTGCGCTTCTTGCTTCAGCCGGAAGTCGAACAGGCTCTGACCAAAGGGATGGCCGAGATGAAGACCAAGTTGTCCGTGGAACAGCAAGAAGAGCTGGATGATCTCTATGCCAAACTCCAACGGCACTGGCAGGTCTCGCACGACTACTTGCGAGCCGCCCAGGAACGGATGAAATGATAGAGGCAGGAATTCGGCCGGTTGGTGTGATGAGTGGGTCATAGCCTGCGTGGACGACATGTAAGTAAGAATCCGGGAAGGACGATATGCCAGAGTCTATTGGTTTCGCGAAGTTGCTCAAGCGCTGGTTGCTCGGGTTATTCGCGGCTTGTGTCCTCGCCATCGGCGGATACGCTCTGTTGACCAAGTCCGACGAGACCTCATTACGCGCCGCCGGCCAAGGGCAGAACCCCCAGGCAGCGAGGACCGTGCCGGTTGTGGCCGCGGCGGCGAAAACAGGAGACATCGGCGTCTATCTCAACGGACTCGGGTCCGTCGTCCCGCTCAATACCGTGACTGTGAGGAGTCGCGTCGACGGGCAACTGATGCAGGTGCGGTTCAAGGAAGGCCAGCTTGTGCGCAGCGGAGACCTGCTGGCCGAAATCGATCCGCGTCCCTTTCAGGTGCAATTGACCCAGGCCGAGGGACAGATGGCGCGTGACCGGTCGCAGCTGACCAATGCCCAGCTCGACCTCAAGCGATATCGCGGACTGTTGCAGCAGGGCTTTATTCCCAAACAGCAACTCGATACCCAGGAGGCGTTGGTTCGCCAGCTTGAAGGCATGGTCCAGGCCGATCAGGGGCAGATCGACAACGCCAAGCTGCAGATCACATACTCCCGCATCACCGCTCCCATTAACGGGCGCATCGGGTTGCGCCTCGTGGATCAAGGCAACCTGGTCCGTGCGAACGATGCCAATGGGCTGCTGGTCATCACCCAACTTCAACCGATTACGGTGGTATTCACCATTGCCGAAGACAGTCTCCCCGCCGTGCTCGACAAGCTCAAAACCGGGGAACCGTTGACGGTCGAGGCCTTTGATCGGGAGCAGAAGCGAAAACTCGCCACAGGAACGTTGCTGACGGTGGACAACCAGATCGATCCGAACACCGGCACCGTACGGCTGAAGGCGGTCTTCCCCAACGACGACAGTGAATTGTTCCCCAATCAGTTCGTCAACGCGCGCTTGCTGTTGGACATCAAGCGCGGGACTACGGTCGTGCCGTCTGCCGCCGTGCAACGAGGGCCGAAGGGGACATTCGTGTACGTGGTGAACGCCGACCGGACGGTAGGCGTGCGGCCCGTCACGGTCGGGGTGAGCCATGGGGAGGAGGCGTCCATCGACACCGGTCTGTCTCCCGATGAGCTCGTCGTGGTGGATGGCACCGAAAAGTTACGGGAAGGCAGCAAGGTAGACATCCGCAATCAGAATGGCGAGTCCTCGAAGGGAACCGGCCAGCCGTCGACAGGCGCCGATACGCCGCGGAAAGGAACGCGGTCGTGAATCCGTCCCGTCTGTTCATCCTGCGTCCGGTCGCGACGGCCTTATCCATGGCCGCCATTCTGCTCGCCGGTTTCATCGCGTATCGTCAGCTGCCGGTTTCCGCACTTCCCCAAGTCGATTACCCGACCATTCAGGTGCTCAGTTTCTATCCTGGTGCGAGTCCGGACGTGATGGCTTCCTCCGTCACCGCGCCATTGGAGCGCCAGTTCGGGCAGATGCCCGGGCTGAACCAGATGACCTCCACCAGTTCCGGCGGCAGTTCGGTCATCACGCTGCAATTTAGTTTGGAACTCGACCTGGACGTCGCCGAACAGGAGGTGCAGGCCGCCATCAATGGGGCCTCCACATTTTTGCCGCGCGATCTGCCGAGCCCGCCCGTCTATAGCAAGGTCAACCCGGCGGACGCGCCGATCCTGACTCTGGCGCTGACGTCGCGCACTCTGCCTCTGTCCCAGGTGGAAGATCTCGCTGAAACCCGGTTCGCCCAGAAGATTTCGCAATTGTCCGGCGTCGGGCTCGTGAGCATCAGCGGCGGGCAGCGGCCAGCCATACGGATTCAGGCGAATCCGAGAGCCTTGTCGGCCTACGGGCTCACGCTGGAGGATCTGCGCGTCGTCGTGGCCGCCGCGAACGTCAATCAAGCGAAGGGCGCCTTCGACGGCCCGAAGCGGGCCTCCATTATCAATGCGACGGATCAGCTGCTCTCGAGCAAAGAATATCAGCCGCTGATCGTCACCTATCGCAACGGAGCGCCGGTGCATTTGTCGGACGTCGCCGATGTGATCGACGATGTGGAGAACGTCAAGCAGGCGGCGTGGATGAATGAAGACCCGGCGGTGATCGTCAACATTCAACGGCAGCCGGGCGCCAATGTCATCGACGTCGTGGACCGCATCAAGAAACTGCTGCCACAGTTGCAAAGTGCCCTGCCGTCGTCCGTCCAGGTCACCGTGCTGACCGACCGCACGATCTCCATCCGGGCATCGGTCCGGGACGTGCAGTTTGAGCTGATGTTGGCGGTGGCCTTAGTGATCATGGTGATCTTTTTGTTCCTCCGCACCCTGTCCTCCACCGTCATTCCTGCCGCGGCCGTGCCGTTGTCGTTGGTCGGCACCTTCGGGGTCATGTATCTGATGGGGTTCAGCTTGAACAACCTGACGTTGATGGCGCTCACGATCTCGACCGGTTTCGTAGTGGACGATGCGATCGTGATGATCGAGAACATCTCGCGGTACATCGAGAAAGGCGACTCGCCGCTGGAGGCAGCGCTCAAGGGATCCAAGCAGATCGCGTTCACCATCCTCTCCCTGACGATTTCGCTCATCGCCGTCTTGATTCCGCTCCTGTTCATGGGCGACGTAGTGGGCCGGTTGTTCCGCGAGTTCGCCCTCACCCTCAGCGTCACGATCCTCATCTCGGCCGGGGTCTCGCTGACGCTGACGCCGATGATGTGCGCCAGGCTGCTTCGCCATACCACGAAGGCGGAGCAAGGCCGGTTCTATCGCGTTTCCCAAGACCTATTCGACCGGACCCTCGCGGCCTACGGCAGGACCTTGCGATGGGTGTTGAACCATCAACCGGCCACGCTGGTCGTGGCGGTGGGCACGTTGATCCTCACCCTGCTGCTCTATGTCGTCGTGCCCAAGGGTTTCTTTCCTACTCAGGATACGGGTGTGATCATGGGGATCTCCGAGGCCCCCCAGTCGATCTCGTTCCCGGCGATGGTCAAGCGGCAGCAGGCTCTGGCCGGAGCGATTCTGACCGATCCTGCCGTCGCAAGTCTCTCCTCGTTCATCGGGGTGGACGGCACCAACAGCACACTCAACAGCGGGCGCATCCAAATCAACTTGAAGCCCCTCGCCGAGCGGAGGATCAGTGCCGGCGACGTCATCCGCCGCCTGCAATCGCAACTGGCGACGGTCGAAGGGATCGCCTTGTTCATGCAGCCGGTGCAGGATCTCACGGTGGAGGATCGCGTGAGCCGGACGCAGTACCAGTACGCTCTCGAAGATGCGGATCCCGAGGAGCTGAACCGGTGGGCGCCCAAGTTCGTCGAGGTCTTGCAGACGCTTCCCGAGCTGCGCGACGTGAGCAGCGATCAACAGGACCGGGGGCTGGCGTCCATGCTGGTCATCGACCGCAACACGGCATCGCGCATGGGCATCAGTCCACAGCTTATTGTCGACACCCTGTACGACGCGTTCGGCCAGCGGCAGGTGTCCACGATGTTTACCCAGTTGAACCAGTATCGTGTCGTGCTGGAAGTGATGCCCGAGTTTCAGCAGGGTCCACAATCATTGCAGTTCCTGGATGTCCGGTCCTTCGGCGGAGGTCAGGTGCCGTTGAATGTGTTCACGCAGGTCACAGAAACGACCACGCCGCTGGCGGTGAGCCGTCAGGGGCAGTTCCCCGCCGTCACGCTCTCGTTCAATCTCGCGCCGGGCGAGTCGCTCGGCGATGCAGTGGCGGCGATCGGGCGGGCTGCACAGGAGATCGACCTGCCGCCCAGCATCCGGGGGAGTTTTCAGGGAACAGCCCAAGCCTTCCAGTCCTCGCTGGAGAACCAGCCGTGGCTGATTCTTGCAGCGCTCGTCACGGTCTACATCGTGCTCGGGATTCTGTATGAGAGCTATATCCATCCCCTGACGATCCTCTCCACGCTGCCGTCCGCGGGAGTCGGGGCGCTCCTCGCGCTGATGCTCTTCCGGACCGAGTTCAGCGTGATCGCCTTGATCGGCATCATTCTGTTAATCGGCATCGTCAAGAAAAACGCCATCATGATGATCGACTTTGCGCTGGAGGCGGAGCGGACGGAAGGGAAGCGGCCGGAGGCGGCGATCTATGAGGCCTGTCTGCTGCGGTTCCGGCCGATCATGATGACGACGATGGCGGCGCTGCTTGGCGCGTTGCCGCTGGCAATGAGTACGGGCGTGGGATCGGAACTCCGGCGCCCGCTCGGCATCGCCATTGTCGGCGGGCTGATTGTCAGTCAGATATTGACCCTCTACACGACACCGGTGGTATACCTCGCATTCGACCGCCTGGCACGGCGGCTCGGGGAACGCAGTTCCCCGACAACGACTCGCGAAGCCATAGACACGAGCCCGGCATGAACATCTCGGCCACGTTCATTCAACGGCCGGTCGCCACCACGTTGCTGACGATCGGCGTCACGCTCATCGGGGTGGTGGCCTTCCGGTTCCTTCCCGTGGCCGCTCTCCCGGAAGTAGAATTCCCCACGATCAACGTCTCGGCGAATCTCCCTGGCGCCAGCCCCGAGACCATGGCGACCTCGGTCGCGGCCCCGCTGGAACGCCAGTTCACGCGCATCGCGGGCGTGACCGAGATGACCTCTTTCAGCACCCTCGGGGCTACGAGCGTCACCTTACAGTTTGAGCTGAGCCGCGACATCGACGGCGCCGCCCGTGACGTCCAGGCGGCGATCAATGCGGCGCGCGCCGACCTGCCGGCGATCCTCCCGAGCAATCCCAGGTATCGCAAGATTAATCCGGCCGACGCGCCCATTCTGATCCTCGCACTGACCTCGGAGATCGTGAGCCGGGGGAGGATGTACGACGCTGCCTCGAGCATTCTGCAGCAGAAGCTCTCGCAGGTTGATGGGGTGGGGCAGGTGTACGTGGGGGGCGGGTCTCTGCCGGCTGTGAGGGTGGATCTGAATCCCACCGCGCTGAACAAGTACGGGATCGGGTTGGGAGATGTCCGCCGGATGCTGAGCAGCACCAACGTGAATCGGCCGAAGGGTCAGCTGGCGGACGGGATCCGCACCTGGGAGATCCGGACCAACGATCAACTCCATGCCGCCGAGGACTACTTGCCCTTGGTCGTGGCCTACCGGAGCGGTCGGGCGGTGCAGCTGTCTGACGTGGCGACCGTCGAAAACTCGGTGGAAGATCTGCGGGCAACGGGAATGGCGAACGGCAAGCCGGCCGTTCTCATTATTATCAACCGGCAGCCCGGGGCCAACATCATCGAGACGGTGGATCGACTCCGCGCGCTGCTTCCGCAACTGGAAGCATCCGTTCCCGGCAGCATGACGCTCTCGGTGGTCATGGACCGGACGCCGGTCATCCGCGCTTCACTGCATGATGTCGAACGGACGCTCGCCATCTCCGTGTTCCTCGTGATCCTGGTGGTCTTCGTCTTCCTCCGAGACATCCGCGCCACGCTCATTCCCTGTGTCGCGGTACCGGTCTCGCTGATCTCGACGTTCGGCGTCATGTACCTTTTCGGGTACAGCATCGACAACCTCTCGCTCATGGCGCTTACGATCGCGACCGGCTTCGTCGTGGACGACGCCATCGTGGTCCTGGAGAATATCAGTCGATACCGCGAACAAGGCGTCCCGCCGTTCCAGGCGGCGTTGCGCGGGGCAAAAGAGATCACCTTCACCGTCCTGTCGATGAGCCTCTCGCTGGTGGCGGTCTTCATCCCCATCTTATTGATGGGTGGGATGGTCGGCCGGTTGTTCCGCGAGTTCGCCGTGACCCTCTCCGTGGCCATCATCGTCTCGCTCATCGTCTCGCTCACCACGACGCCCATGATGTGCGCCAGGCTGTTGAAGTCGAAACAGAGCGGGTCTCACGGATGGTGGTACCGGGTCAGCGAGCGGGGCTTCGAAAGAATGCGTGCCGGCTATGCGACGAGTCTGGTTTCGGTCCTGCGACATCCGCGCATCATGCTCGCCGTGACGCTGGCGACCATGGGCCTCAGCATCTACCTCTACGTCATCATGCCCAAAGGGTTCTTCCCCCAGCAGGACAGCGGCCGCATCAGCGGGAACATCCAGGCCTCGCAGGATATTTCGTTTCAGGCCATGCGCCAAAAGCTCACCGAGGTGGTGGAGATCATCCGGAACGATCCCGCCGTGGACACCGTCATGGGATTCAGCGGCGGGGGAGGGAGCACCACCAATACCGGACGCATGTTCATCGCGTTGAAACCGCTCCAAGAGCGACAGCTCAGCTCGGACCAAGTGATCGCCAGATTGCGCCCCAAGCTCGCCAAAGTGCCTGGTGCGCCGACGTATCTGCAGGCGGTCCAGGATTTACGGATCGGGGGACGTGCCAGCAGCGCGCAATATCAGTATACGCTGCAGAGTGTCGACCTCGGCGAAGTCAGTACTTGGGCACCGAAGGTCGAGCAGAAGCTCCGCACGCTGTCGGAAATCATGGATGTGAACAGCGATCAGCAGGACAAGGGCCTGCAATCGTTGGTCGTATTCGACCGAGGCACGGCCTCGCGGATGGGCCTCAGTCCGCAGCTTATCGACGATACGCTCTACGATGCCTTCGGGCAGCGGCAGGTCTCGATCATGTATACCCCGCTCAACCAGTATCACGTCGTGATGGAGGTCGATCCGCAGTTTTGGCAAAACCCGTCCACGCTCCACGACATCTACGTGCGGTCGCCGACGGGGGCGCAGGTGCCGTTGAGCGCAGTGGCGCGCTACGAGCCTACGGCAACGCTGCTGTCCGTCAACCACCAGGGACAGTTTCCCGGCATCACGCTGTCGTTCAACATGGCGCCGGGAGTCTCGCTCGGCGGGGCAGTGCAGGCGATTGAGAAATCCATGCGGGACATCGGCCTGCCCGGCGATATCCGGGGCAGCTTCCAGGGCACGGCCAAAGCCTTTCAAGCTTCAGTGCAGAATCAGCCGCTGTTGATTCTCGCGGCGCTCGTCACGGTTTACATCGTGCTGGGGATCCTCTACGAGAGCTACATCCATCCGCTCACGATTCTGTCCACGTTACCCTCTGCGGGGGTGGGCGCGTTGCTCGCGTTGCTCCTCTTCAAGACGGAGCTGAGTATGATCGCGCTGATCGGCATCATTCTCCTGATCGGGATCGTGAAGAAGAACGCGATCATGATGATCGACTTTGCGCTGGACGCGGAACGGAAGGACGGGAAACCGCCGGAGGAGGCGATCTATGAAGCCTGTCTGATGCGCTTCCGGCCGATCATGATGACCACGATGGCGGCGCTGCTGGGGGCGCTGCCTCTGGCGGTCGGGACGGGGGTGGGATTGGAGCTGCGCCGGCCGCTCGGCATTGCGATCGTCGGCGGCCTGCTTGTCAGCCAACTGCTCACACTGTATACGACGCCGGTCGTCTATCTCTATCTCGACCGGTTAAGGCTATGGTTCCTGCGTATGCGTGCCGGGTCGGCGCAGCGGACTGAGCGGAGCAGAGGCGAAGGCGGCCGCGACGGCACAGTAGGGGAACTTCAGGGAAGAGGAGGATGACAATGAGCGCACAGAGCCTCCGGCTCAAACGATCAAGCGGCATCGGGCTGCTGTGGGGCAGCCTGCTGTTGTTCTCCGGCTGCTCGACGCCGCAAGCGCCGCCGCCCAATCCCGATGCGGTCCGTCAGCACGCCGACAAGGCGTTTCAACAGCTGCAGGCTCAGGGACAGCCGCAGGTTCAGACTGAAACGCCATCACAGACGCAGTTGCCCGCCACGGCGGACCAGCCGTCTGTGCAAGCCCCATCCAACAAGGCCGGTGTCCAGATTCCCTTGGCGGAAATCGGTCAATCCGGCGACGGCTACGTCCGCGCGACCGGATACGGGAACCTTGCCAAGGGTCTCTATCTCTGCCAGCACTCAGCCGACCTGGCTGCGCGTGTGGAACTCTCGAAACTCATCCGCGTGAAAGTGACGGAGCGGTCGACCGATCGCATTCGTGAGCGCACGGGGAAAGAGGCTGATCAAGATATCGAAATCGTCCGCGAAGGACTGGTCGACGAGGTGCTGTCCGAGGTACGGATAGTGGATCGCAAAGTAGACAAGGATGCCGGCACCTGTTCGAGCACCGCGCTGATTCCGAAGAAGAACCTCAGCCTCACTCCGGCCTCCGGCAGCGACGCGAACGTCAGCATGCCACGATAACGATCGTATCGCATCGTCCCGTCCTGAAAGCGAACGACGGAGCCTGCTTCTCACCGAATAGCCGACCCAGGCGGGAGGTCTGGCGGCTCAGGCAAAGCTGACGACCTATCCGCGGAAAATGACCGAACCAGTTCCGCACTCTTGACAGATCGTCGGCGTGCCACGTAGCTTTGCCGGTTCTGATACCATGGCTTGTTAGAGTTGGGGCGACATATATATGGATCCACTCACGATCAATTCTCCCTCCCCATCGGTGATCCTTCCCCGTTCATCGGACGACGGTGACAGGTGGTTTAATGTCGATTCACGCTTCGTCATCGCGACGATCATGCTGTTTGGAATTGTGATCGTCACCGTGATTCGATTCGGCCATGAAGTATTTGACCCGCTTGCCGAGTCGTTGACGATCCAGGGCTGGGCCGCCGTCATCGCGAGGCCAAGTCTGCTGTGGTTCACCATGGGGATGTTGCTCCTCGCGGTCCGCACGCTCCTATGGTTGCGGTATCACCCGGTTGCCCCGGTCGAATACGAGCAGGCCCCCAGGCTGTCCGTGGTGATTCCAGCCTACAATGAAGGAGCGATGGTTCGACAGGCGGTGGACGCCTGTGCGCGGGCCGAATATCCACGCGATCGTCTGGAAATCATCGTCGTGGACGACGGCAGCACGGACGACACCTGGACGCATGTGAACCTGGCGGCGCAACAGCACCCCGGTCTCGTCCATGCGGTGCGGTTTCCGGTCAATCAAGGGAAACGTGCCGCGCTCGCCGCCGGCTTTGAGAGAGCGGTGGGAGACATTATTGTGACGGTTGATTCAGACAGTCTCGTGGAACGAGAGGCGCTCCTGGCGATCGCAGGCCCGTTTCAGGACGAACGAGTCGGTGCGGTGGCGGGGAAAGTCTGTGTGCTGAACCGATTCCATTCGGTGCTGTCCCGCATGCTCCATGTCCGGTTCGTCTTGTCCTTCGACTTCCTCCGGAGCGCGCAGTCGTCATACGGCACCGTGTATTGCTGCCCGGGGGCTCTGTCGGCCTATCGTGCGTCGGTGATCAAGCCTCTGGTGCCCGCATGGCTCCGGCAGCGTTTTCTCGGCGAAGCCTGCACCATCGGCGAAGATCGGGCGCTGACGAACGACGTCCTGGCGTCCGGGTACAAGTCCCTGTACCAACGCACCGCCGTCGTGCATACACTGGCTCCGGAACGCTACCAGACCCTCTGTAAAATGTTCCTCCGCTGGGAGCGAAGTTATATCCGTGAAGAAATCCGGCTGTGGAAGGTTATGTGGAAACTTCCGTTTCCGGCGATGGTCCTGACCATGATCGAAACCACCGTCACGAACCTGCGTTATCCCGTCGCCTATGGCTCACTCGTCCTCATGATCTATCTAAGCGTACAAGACCCTTGGACGATTCTCCGCCTGCTGCTGTCCATCGGGTTGGTGTCCCTATCCTATACGCTCTATTTCCTCCACAGCGAGCGCTCGCGCGAGTTCCTGTATGGAGTGCTGTATGGCTACTTTTCTTTCTTCAGTCTTTTCTGGATTTTTCCCTACGCTCTGGTGACGGTGCGCAACCGGTCCTGGTTGACCCGCTAAGCCCCTTGTTTCTCCCCCCAGGATGCGGGTCGAACCCCGCTTCATGAGTGCCGAGTCACGCGCGGCTCCACGGCCTTATGTTGGTAAGGACGCCGGGACCTGTTCGGACGGAGAAAGCCGGGACATTCTACTTTTTGGCGCACTTGACCGGGTGTGCGGCGGTCGCCCGCGCTGTTTTTCGCCAAGGGTGCTCACCTTGTCTTTGCTTCATTCTTCGGCGGAGTCAGTGTCAGTCTGGCACGGGGTATGCTCGTGCATGCTTGAGAAAATTTTGCTGTACGCGTGTTGACACATCCTTTGAAGAGGAGTAAGGAAGACATTGTACGTACATCGATTCACGTGAAGGGGACGATCCAGCGCGCGCCTGTCAATACAATCCCCGAGGTTACTCCGAACCAAGGAGGAGGTGGAAATGGCAGACCTTAGTCCACCGGGCCACAACGGCCCGCCGAGTCACGGGCGGGCTACTCGTCAGTCCCGCTAGCCGGTTCTCCATCGGCTGTCGCTTTGCCGCGTAAGGCAGCACACAAGATAAGCCATTGTGGAGCACCCGGGGCGGTATGATGAATACGGGCGGCTTGCATGGAGCCGCATCTTCTCTGACGAGTCGTCTTTGACCCTCTCCCTCGCACGGGCCTTCACTCCCAAAACACAATACAGAGACCTTCGGCGTCCTAAGCGCCATCCACGGGCGACTTCCTACCTTGGTGCGGGGTCGCCCGTGTTTTTCTTTCTTGAACGAGCCGACCGATCTTCGGAAGCCCGTGACCTGGCCCGGTGGTCGCGGCATCGAGGAGGCGTCGGCGCGGGGAGGGGACGAAGGCGAGACTTCTCCTCATGACATTGAGAGAGGGAGGTGGTCATGCTTGTCCATGAAGTCATGTCAACCGGTCTCGTGACGGCCAATAAGACAGATACAATCCGGTCGGCCGTGATAAAAATGATGAACCGCCAATGTGGTGCCATTCCCGTTGTTGAGGGCGGTGCTCGGCTCATTGGCATGGTGACATTGCGCGATGTCCTGCTGCCGCTGTATCCCAACTATGGCGACTACATTCACGACAACGTGCACAGCCGGGACTTTGTCGAGATGGAGGAGGGGTATCCTGAGTCGCTGGGCAGGAAAGTAGAGGAGATCATGAGCCCGAATCCTTTGACAGTGGCACCCCACGATCCCGTTCTGGAAGCCGCCTCGTACATGGGTCTCAAGAACTTCCGGCGGATCCCAGTCGTCGACAAGGGCATGCTGGTTGGGATGGTCAGCATCGGCGACATCAACCGCGGGTTGTTCTTCGAGAAAGGGATGCGGGAGTGAGCCGGGCGTCTGGCTGAAGGACTGCAGTTCAATGGCCCTGTGCCGTGTGGCTCCCGTCGGCTGGAAATAGGTTGCAGGGGTCAGGCCGATCCCGGGTCTTGCCGTCGAGGGAGGATGAGGCATAGAATATCCGCGTCGATGGAGTAGCGGCTTCGTTCAGGGAGGCCGTTGTGTTCTGGGAAACAAGAAGACCCTCGACCCAGCCGGCTCGATCCTGTTCGTATTGCGGTCAGCGCGAGGGCGTTGTTCGCAATCTGATCCCCCACGCCGTCCCGCACACGTGCGACACCTGCCAGAGTAAAACTGTCCTGCTCATTTGCGAGGAATGCATCACGGGCTGCGCGGCGTCATTGGCCCAGCGCAACGGTGCTATCGGGTCGGGCATGTCCCCACACATGGTCGTGCCCAAACCGTCCGAGATCAAGGCGATTCTCGACGACTATGTGGTCGGCCAGGACCGGGCCAAGAAAGTCCTCTCGGTCGCGGTGCACAACCACTACAAACGTATCCTGAACCGGGGCCGGACTCAGCACGTCGAGCTGCAGAAAGGGAACATTCTGATGATCGGCTCGACAGGGACCGGCAAGACATTGCTGTCTCAGACCCTGGCTCGCACGCTCCAGGTTCCCTTCGCCATCGCCGATGCGACGACGCTGACCGAAGCCGGCTATGTCGGCGAGGACGTCGAGAACGTCGTCCTGAAGCTGTTGCAGAACTGCGACTACGATGTGAAGCGGGCCGAGACCGGCATCATCTATCTTGATGAGATCGACAAGGTCAGCCGCAAGTCGGAGAGCCCGTCCTTGACGCGGGACGTATCTGGTGAAGGCGTGCAACAGGCCCTCCTCAAACTTGTCGAGGGGACCGTCTGCAACGTGCCGCCGAAAGGGGGGCGGAAGCATCCTGAGCAGGATTATGTGCGAGTGGACACGACCAACATCTTGTTCATATGCGGCGGGGCGTTTGTGGGGCTTGACCAGGTCATTACGGAGCGAACCACGCGCAAGCGATTAGGGTTCGAAGCAAACCACCCTGAGGTCGAACTGGATGGCCACACCAGCGTCCTGCATGAGCTTCGGTTCGAGGATTTGATCAAGTTCGGAATGATCCCGGAGTTCGTGGGCAGATTTCCCGTCCTGACGACTCTCTCAGACCTGGATGTCCCTGCCCTGATCTGTATCCTCACGGAGCCGCGCAATGCGCTCATCAAACAGTATCAAGCCCTGTTCGAGATCGACGGGGTGACGCTTCAATTTACCGGGGACGCGGTCAAGGCGGTGGCCAGGCGAGCGGCGCAGATGAAGATCGGTGCGCGCGCGCTGCGCTCAGTCCTTGAAGATGTCATGCTGGATCTGATGTACGACGTGCCGGCCATCGAAGGTGTGAAAACCATCGTCATTACGGAAGAGGTGATTGCAGGGATCGGGCAACCGCAGATTCTCACCTGACAGGATGCTGAAAATGGCAGGATGCTGAAAAAGCCCGCCAGCATCGTTCTCGCCTCGAAAGCATCCTCAACGCAGCCCACTTGGGAAACGAGCTGTCTTGGCAGCTCGGGATGGGCGGGTGGGAACGCTACGCCTCCGGTGCTTTCATCGGCTGCGGCCTTGCTGGACGGCCTTTTTGAGCATCCTGCAAGAGTGTAGTTCTCTTGTACCACACGGGCGGACTTTCGAAGTTCTCGCGTGCGAAAAGTTTTCCTCACAGCCTGCTAAGTTCCTGCCAAACAAAGCTACAGACCCGATGCCGCCTCTGTCTCCTGTCTAGGAGGAGGGCAGACCCTCGCATGCGCATCCGTGCCTCTTGTCTGGGCAAGAGGCACGCACCGAGTGCTGTGCATGCGCCGGGCGGGAGATCTCAAGCTTAGGCAGCCTGCTTGGTCCGCGTTCCGCTCGCGACAGTCTTGGAGGAGAGGGTGCTATCGCCGATTCCTGAGACCCGCCTCCTTTCAGACTCGCTCTCTCCTGCCATCGACCAAGCCAGCAGTCCAATGAGCGCACCCATCGTCACGAGACCGATAATCTCGACCATGTGCCACCTCTCTTTTCGTCGAATCCAGGCGTCCGTCGCATTCGCTGGTCCGCTCCCTACGCAGCATATCGATCGCGAGTCGACGTCTCTCTTGTCGGCTCACCCGGTCCTTCCCCGCTGCGACCGGACTGACGGAGCGATCCCTTCGGATTGGAATACACCAGATCCATGCAGACGAAGAAGACCGCCACCAGGGAGACGAGGCCCACCACGATTCCCCAATAAACCTCTGACATACGTCACACCCTCGCGTGTGTACCACACGAGTCCTTTCCCCCACGCACCTTCACGCAGCCGTTCGATAGACCCACCGGGAGCTGTTGCGGTTCATCTCCGCCATCGCTTTTCGTTCCCGGATCGTTCCGGCCATCGTGAGTCCTCCGAAAAAGACCGCAGCTAAACCTACAGCGGCGGCAATCAGGACGCCCATCGGGATCTGCGGCAACGATGCTGCGTCCTGGGAAGCCACTACTGTTGTTACTGTTTGCGTTGGCCTTGGTTCGGCTGTCTCGAGCCGCGCGAGCCGGTCAGCCAAGGCCTCGGTGCGAACGGCCGCGACCATTAAACTGGCCAGTTGAGATTGGTTTTCGGCCCGGCGTTCTTCCGACGTCGTTTGCAGAGATGTCATGTGCAGAATCGCCCTGCCCAGTCGCTCCTGGATCGACGCGCTCAGGCGTCTGTAGTTCTGAGCCGTGTCTATGATGTTGCGTCCGAGAGTTGCTTGCCAGGTCGAGGCGAACTCCCGGTCCAGACGCTGTCCCCTGGCTTCGGTTGCGCGAATCATGCGGTCGTTGTATCCGGAGAGGTATTGATCTGCGGACAACATCTCGCTTCGAATACCGCGCTTCGTGAAATTCACGATCTCCCGTCCCATAACGAGTTGGACGCGGGCGGCATGGTGATCCGGGACGGTGGCTGCATCGCGCAGGACCGTTCCGAACGGCCCGCCGGGAAGGGATTGCAGATTGTGCTGGGCCAGGGTCGCCCGGTTCCACTCAGTTGCGGTATCTGCCATGCCCTGGTTGGTGCTGCGTTCCAGGAGCGCGCGCTCGACAATGGCTTGGCCAAGGGCCGGTTGGAGCATGGTCATCCCGGCCAGTATCCCTGTTGGTTGCTCAGGAGTATACGCGGCGGGTGTGACCAGGAAGGTTCCCGTGGCGGCGAAAAAGAACAGGAGTGCGCCGAAGACAATTGCGCACATGCCCACACCCACAATGGCATCGATGGTGGTGTATCTGTACGACATAACGACCTCCTTTCGACATCGGGCAATCAGGCGGGTGACAGGCGCACGACCCGACGTCTTGCTCGCGTCACATGGAACGGTTTCCGGCTCTGACAGTTGGACTGCACCTCCCGGTCTGGGTGACTGCAAGAAGCCACAAGTTGTGCCGCTTCGTCCCTGTGTGCGTAAGCACAACGGAAGAGGGCAACTCCGCTCTATTGCTGGTAAGAGTTCGATTGGGGAGGAGGCCGCACCTGCCATGCCCGTTCCGTTGGATCTGTGCTCCACGGAGGATCATGGCGACCACCTCCAGAATGAGGCAGCTCGTGAATAGGCCTTTACTCTACGCCCCGGCGATGCACCGGTCAAGGGCGAGAGCGGCAGGCAGTGGCGGGCTGGCTTATGACCGAACTTTACTTATACTTATGTGCCGGCCTGGACTGACTGCGCCTCGTACAGGTCTCATCCCGCTCGAAGTCATCGGTCCCAGGGCTCCGTGCGCTTGCGCGTCCCTATTCGTCATGATGAGCGGATCGGTAATATTTCCGCAGATGAGACACTCCCACCCGTCATATTCCCAGGCATGGTCTCCCTCGAAATGCGCGGTGACACTCAATCCCCCGCACCGTTCACAGGTCATGGGGTTCTCCATCGGGCGTTCGGAACAGATACACGTGCCGACAGGTCTTAGGCCGCATTCCGATGATCGTGTGCATCGGAACTCGTTTCCGGTTTCTCCACATCGTGAGGCTCTTCACTAGCATCATTGCACGAGGCCCAGATCGCGACGAACCAGGTGAATAGCGTCAGGACGATCAGGGCGATGACCGGGTACATGGAATGTCCTTTCGGCATCGGGCATCCTGTTTGTGGGCAGGTGCGCGACGCGACATCTTGCGCGAGTCGCAGGGAACGATATCGGCCATGAGACAGGAGAATAGGTCCGGACCCATCGTTCGTCGATGTGAGGGCCTGTGACGCAGCCGAAGTCAATTGACGTAAGCGGGAGCGCGCGACCGTCTGACCGGGCCGGATCATGAGGAGGAGATTCAGCGGGGACGAGGTTACACCCGGCAGGGTCGCACCGTTGGATCTGCTTCCCAAGGAGGACCATACCGCCACCTCCAAACAAAAGGCGGCCCCCGATTCACTAGGAATACTACGCCTCATAGCGGACCCGGTCAATATGCAAAATAACGAGTAGAACGACGGAGCAGGAGGCGGGTTGGAGCTGACCAGGAAAGTCAGAGACGATGACGATGCAATCCAGGCCGGGATCGCATCGTCTGCATGTCGTGCCGGCTGCTGCGGACACTTGACATCCCCTGTCCGGAAGAGTTGGATGGAGGCTGCAGTACTGCCATTGCAGCATCCGGCGTCACTCACCTGTGCACCATGAGGAAGCAGGTCAGTCTTCAGCGCTCGATCACGATCTCAGTCCTTTCCATCGGTTTGCTCTATGGCGCATTCGGCTTGGCCTATGCGTATTGGCAGACGAAACACTCGTTCCGCGAGGCTATCGGCCTCGGGTTTCAGGAACTTGCCCGCCACAGTGCGGAAAAAGTCGGGTTGATCCTGGACAATGAAATCGAGTGGGTGGAACGGCTCAGCTCCCTACCAGAGGTTCGTGAAGCAGTCCGGGAAGGCACCAGGCTCACCTTCGACCAGCCGGCCCTTCAACGGTGGAAGGAGTCGCAACGGCCGTATTTTCGATCACTGGTCATCCTCGATCGCCGAGGCCGTTCTGTCGGCGGGGTGACCAGCGAAAGCACCAGGGCCTATTACAGGAGGCAACCTTGGTGGCCGGTCGTCTTCGAACAACGACGATCATGGGTGGGGGAGTTGCGTCTCAACGAAATGGGGCAGGGGTATTTGGAGGTCGCCGCGCCGATCCTCGACGAGGCGGGATCCGCGTTAGGTGCGTTAAAGGCGGTGATCGAGAAGGACCAGCTCTTGACCTCTGTCTTACGAAATAGGATCGGCAGTACGGGGCACGTCATGCTGATCGGACCAGAGGGGACGGTGTTGGCCTGTCCGCTTCTCCCGCCTGGGCGACATACGGCTTTTATCGGACCGCTGAGTGACTCAATCGCCTCGGGCCTCTCTCTACCTCACGCTGCGGGGATGGAAGTGCAGGACGATGCCCATGGTAATGGAGGCGGGATCATCGGGTTCGCACCCGTGGCGCTCCGGCCAGGCATCGTCCAGACGGAAACATGGTCCATTCTCGTTCGCCAAGACCCCGACGAAACCTATGCGCCGTTGCGCATACTCATCTGGAAGCTCGCGGTGTTCGGCATGCTGGCCATCGTCGTAGTCGCATTGCTTCGATGGCGCCTCGGTCGCCGCATTGTGCAGCCAATCAATGCCTTGGTCGAGCGGGTGCAGCGCTTAGGACAACAGAGCGGTGAGAAGCCGATGGCGGCCACGCAGTCTGCCGGCATTGTGGAAATCGATACCTTAGCCGCAAGTTTCGCTGAACTTGCAGAGCGGCTTGAGCGTGCATCACGGGAGCGGGGGCAATATGTGGCGGAACTCGAACGAGCGAACCAGGAACTAGCAATTTCCGAGAAGCACTATCGGATGTTGTGGGATCATGCGACGGATGCCAAGCTGCTCGTCAACGAGGAGGGAGTCATTCAGGATGTCAATCGCCGGGGCGAGATTAAACTCTGGACACCTGCCGCTCGTCTGATCGGCACGAAGGTGGAGAATTTGTTTCAGGAGGAGGATCGTGCCCGGTTGGGCCGATTGTTGAAAGCGGTCATTGCAACCAAGAAAGAAAAGCCCGCCGGCGAAATGCAGATGCCCTCACCGGCTGAAGGCACGTTCATCATGGAGGTCGATCTGGTGCCCGTCGAGAGCGCCGGCGCACTGGTCGCCGTGATGGTACAGCTGAGCGACCTCACCGAAAAGAAGCGTCTCGAAGAGCAGTTGATTCATTCGGAGCGTCTCGCCTCGCTCAGCCAGTTCGCCTCGATGTTCGCCCACGACATTCGCAATCCGCTGGTGGGGATCAAGAAGACGTTGGAGTTGCTCGGACAGGACGAAGGATCGCAGCAGGACGTCCAGCGACAATCGTGGGACGACATGCGAATGACGATCGACCTGTTGCTGGGCATGATCAACGACATGCTGGATGTGTATCAAGAAAGCTATTCCGGGCTGCCGCTCTTGACGTCGACGGTGTCGGTCAACAGCCTGGTCGCCGACGTGGTGCAGCTCTTCCGAACCGAGGCCACCGCGAAGCGAATTACCTTTCAACTCGAGATGCCGGAGGATGCTGTCGCGATCACAGCCGATCGGCGTCGCCTGTTACGGGTGCTCATCAATCTCGCTCACAACGCACTCAAGTTTTCTCCACAAGGAGGAAAGATTACGGTGACGGTTCACGCGGAGGCGCGAAGAAGTCCGCGTGGCACGTCATCCTCCCGGGCCACCATTCAGGTTGCAGACGAAGGACCCGGCATCGCGCCTGAGGATCTTCCTCATGTGTTCGAGATGTTTTTCAGGAGGAAAGATCCCGGAGACATCCGGATTGGACGAGGGTTGGGGCTGCACTTTTGCCGCCTCGTGGTGGAGGCCCATCAGGGGAGGATTCGGGCGAAGAATCGTCCTTCAGGCGGCGCTGTCTTTTCCGTCGAACTGCCGCTGAATCAGGAGGCCTATGCCGATCACATTGCTGATTGCCGAGGATCAACGGCTCTTTAGGCAAAGCCTTCGGCTGCTCCTCGAACGCGAACCGGACCTGCGAGTGGTCGGAGAAGCGACCGATGGACGCGAGGCGTTCGATCTGGCGATAAAAACCAAACCCGATATGATCCTGATGGACGTGGACATGCCGAGGCTCGACGGGGTCACGGCGACGCGTCTGATCAGAGGCTGTCTCCCTGACGTGAAAGTCTTGATGTTGTCGGTCCATGATGAAGATGCGAGAATTGTGGCGGCGGTTCAAGCCGGCGCCTGCGGCTATATTCTGAAGGATGCCGACCATGCCGAGTTTCTTCGCATTATCCGAGCCACGTACCGGGGTGAACGAGTTCATTCTCCCTTCATGCCGGACGGCTTTGCCCGGAAGGTGATCTCTGCACTGCACGAGGGTGGGAGCGGGACCACCGCGGGCCTGGCACTGCTGACGGAGCGTGAGCGGGAGATTCTGGCTTGCGCCGCGTCCGGGCGTGGCAATAAAGACATCGCCGATCAGTTGTGTGTGTCGCTCGACACTGTGAAGACTCACCTCCACCACATCTATCGCAAACTCGGCGTCGCCGGCCGGGTCGAAGCGATCCTGACCTATCTCAACAGCAAGTAACGCACGCGCGTCCTCCGATCCCTCACCTGAATGGTGTACGCAAAAACCATCCTTTGGGTAATGGTCCTCTGTGGACGTACTGCATACGATAGCAACCATCGTTCAGGTGCAGACATCCACTTCAGCCGAGATGGGCGATCCAGTGGTCGATGTGAGGGGATGGTGACTATGAGGGGCCGGGGGTCATGTGAGAGGCGTTCCCGGTTAGGTTGGTTCAAGCGATTCGGAAGGCGCTGAAGGAGTTAATAACAACCACGCGAAGGAGATGCAGGGCGTGGGGAAAGGGAGGTAGTTATGAACAGCAAGATGGCGATTGCGCTGACCGTTGCTCTGACGTTGTTCCTGTGGATCGGGGGTTCAGCTCTGGCTGCCGGAACCTGGGCTGACGAAATCGTGACCGCCACGACCTTCTATAAGACGAGTTATCCCGCCGGCAATTGGGACCCCTACTTTGAAAAGCTTACCAAAGTGCGGGAAGGGATAGGCCGAGGGGACGAGCAGATCGTGAAGGTCGAGATGGATCAGTTCATGAAGATGCTGGCCGGGCGCGCACATGGTATCAATGATGTCGCAGCGGACGAGTTGTACAACTTTGCGCTCGGCGCCAGGCAGGCCGAACAGGCGGCCTCGGCAGCGCCCCTCGATCTAGAGATCGGGACCGAGAGACCGATGAGTGTGCCGGAGCACACGATCCAGACGCCGTATGAAGGAGGCCCCCCATGCCGGTCCGCCGCGGGATGCGATTACTGGTTGGACGACGTCTATGATCCGGGGGCTGCCGGATGAATGGAGCAAGAAGCAGGAAGCAGGAAGGAGATCTGAGGCCCTTCTCGAAACGAGGGAGCCACGGTCGTGGGGCCGGGTGAGGGTGGCCGCTGACCGTTCGTCACAGGACCATGATCGCTCCCTCAGCCGGTGAGGGCTGCTTCATTCGATGCCCTCTAGAGGATGGGGGAGAGTCGGAGGGGAGGCTGCGATGGGTCTTTGTGTTCTAGGTCGGTCCATTGGCCTGGAGACCTTTCGATTGGATGATGAAAGGAGTCTTCCATGAAAGCAATGCTCGTAACAATCGTCGCGGCCTCCTGTGCGCTGGCCCTGTTCGCCGGGGGAGTCGCATTGGCTCAAACGAACTGGGTCGATGAACTCACCAACTCGGTGAGTTTCTATAAATCCAATTATCCCACCTCCAATTGGGATCCGTATCTCAGCGAGCTGACTCAGGTGAAAGAGGGGCTGGCACGGGGTGATCAACGGATTGTGCGGAGCAAAATGGGCAAGTGGTTCAAGATGCTCAGAAACCGGGACCACGGAATTAACGATGTGGCAGCCGATGAGCTTTACAACTTTGCGCTGATGGTGACGCCCATCCAGGAATTCAATATTTCCGTTCCGGCTCCTGCGGGAGGCGGGTTCTAAGTATGGCGGTACGCTAGTAGCGGGGGCGCAGTGGTGGCTGTCGATGAGAATGGAGAAGGCCGACGCTGCTCGCCCGAGGTATCATTTTTTCACAGGAGGAGGTGACGTGATGAGAATCAATCGTCACATAATGGTATTGGCGTCCATCATGATGGTCGTGCCTGTTTCCTCTGTCGCCGTCGCGCAAGCCGATGAGGCGAGGATGGGGGCTCATCATGGCTTCAGCGGAGTCTTCTCAAAGATCGAGTCCGGTGTGTTGTTCATCAAAATGCCGAACAATCTGCAGCCGCGCACTATCAGCCCTAACAAAGCCGATCGAGTAGGGTTACATGAGGCCAGGACGGGAGATGCCGTTCTCATCCTGGTGGACTCGGGAAACATCATGCTGGATGTCACCAAGGAGGGGCGTGCCTTCGCCGACCATCGCATGATTGCCGGGACGCTCCACTACGCCGATCCCTATTGGAACGAGATTCAGATTTCGACGCCGGAGGGATTCGAACGCTTCGATGTGGATGCTCTTGCGGGCAGTAAACTCTCCGTGTATCAGGAAGGAGTTCCAGTCACGGTCGAGCTTGACGCCGATAACGTCATGATCGACATCCGTCGGTCCCGGTGAGGGGAGGCGGCCTGTCGCGTCTTGACTTCATCTGTGACCGAACGTACCCTTTCTGGGTGTGGTCCCTTATCCCAACGTTGTCGATAAGGGGCCATGGGGCAGAAGTGTGTCCACATGTGCGCGCAGCAGGGTCGACGTTATGGCTAGTCGCCTGCGGTGGGTTATCGCATCTTTCGTGGTCTTTGCCCTAGCCGCCGGTTGGGCTGGCAGCGATCAGGCGCGGGCTAAGGATCGTCAGCCAGAACCAGGTGCTCCCCTTCACACCATTCTTGAAGTCGAGACGACTGCTCGCCTCCTTGCGATCCTGCTCGACTCCGGTCGAAACGTGATCAACGAGAATCAAGGCTTATCCGACGATCGTGGGAAATCAGCACCACGTTTGACCCCTGAGGCATTTGAACGCCAATTGCTGGATGTCTTTTACAGCCGCTCCGGTATCGACCTGCGGGATCTTGAGGCAGCGCGAATCCCGGCTGGAGCGAAGAAGCTACTCAAAGAACTGGTCTTGGTCAGCAAAGAGATGGTTGCGGAAGCCCATCCTGAGACTAATCGACCAGGCGGCGGACTCAACGAGCTTATTCCCGCGATTTTTGGCGCGCGAGTGGCAACCCGATTCACTGAACGGACCCACGTGCGGCTGAAACAGACGGCGCTGACGCCCCGCAATCCTCTCAACGTGCCGGATGCGGTTGAACGAACGGCGTTGGAGGCGTTTGCGGATCCCTCGTACCCCCGTGAGAAAGTGATCAGCGAAGTCACGGCGAAGAGCGGGTCGTTGCGCCTGATGTTTCCGCTCTATACGACCAGGAAATGCCTGGATTGTCACGGCGACCCCCAAGGGGAGCTGGACCGGACCGGCTATCCCCGGGAGGGACTCACCCTTGGGCAAAATGCCGGCGCAATTAGTGTGATGATCCCGATTCGACCATGAGACGAATAGATTGGTTACTTCCATGGGTGATGATCTTTGCCGGCTCCAGTAGCCTATGGGCGTCCGAGCGAATGGACCTGCCAGCTGCGAAGCCGGCGGGGAGCGGGGTCATTGTCCATAGCGACGGGTACATCCTGACGGCGCACCACGTGGTCGCCAATGCGAAGCGGATCTTCGTCGTGACCGCAGGGGAATTCCGTGCGCCGGCGATCCTCATCAGCACCGATTCCGAACACGACCTCGCCTTGCTCAAGATTGAAACGGTGGGACTGGCGGAAGTGCCCATCGGCTATGCCGGTGCAGTCCGACTCGATCAAGAAATCATCACTGTGGGATTCCCGTTCGGCCTTCGGGAAGTGTCTGTGACCCGCGGTCGGATTGCAGCGGTGCGGACGAAGGGCATCCAGCGGGTCTTTCAAGTGGATGCGGCCATCAACCCCGGCAACAGCGGAGGGCCCATCTTCAATCGACGCGGAGAGGTGGTCGGTCTGCTGACCACCAAATTCAGTCATCCTTCCGGTATCGTGCCTGAAGGGATGTCCTTTGCGGTGCCGATTTCCTACGCCACGCCCCTCCTCGCGAATATCCCGGATTTCGACTTTACGAGGATCGGCAGAGGTAGGAAGGATGCCAAGGGAGACGGTGAGGCCAAAGGCCTCGTCCAAGAAGTCGTCCGGACTACGGTGCGCATCGAGACGGTCAGAAATACGGACACTGCCTCGATGCCGCCAATCTCGGCTCAGGCTGCCGGAGCGTCGTCAAAGAGCGGCCTTCCGGCGGCCGTGTCGCCGCGCCTCCAGCCGGGTCCGGTGCGGGAACAAGCGCCGACTGTACAGGAAGAGGAGGCGATCGGGCGTGTGAACGACCAGCTCCGGGCTGTACAGGAAGAGGAAGTGAAGCAACTGGCTCAGCGCGGCATTGCTCAACCGGATGGGATGGTGGTGATTCCAGCCGGAGAGTTTTGGATGGGTGCGGAAGACGGGCTGCAAGATGCTCGTCCCCTGCACCGGGTGCATCTCAGCTCCTACTGGTTCGACAAATACGTAGTGACGAACGCGCTGTACCGGCAGTGCGTTGAAGGAGGGGCCTGCACGCCGCCCAAAGATCGCCAGGCGTTTGACGACCTCCAGCGCGCGCAGCATCCCGTGACCAACGTGACGTGGAACCAGGCGCGAGCTTTTTGCCAGTGGCAGGGTAAACGATTGCCGACAGAAGCCGAATGGGAAAAGGCGGCGCGAGGAACGGATGCTCGCCGCTACCCCTGGGGCAATGACGGGGAAATCGTGAGAAGCCGTGTGAGAAATGCGGAACTCACGGCCGGCACCAACGGAACCGAGCCGGTCGGGCGTCAGGCGACGACGGTGTCGCCCTATGGGGTGTTCGACCTGATCGGCAGTGTGTCTCAGTGGGTGAAAGATTGGTACGCGGAAGATTTCTACCAAACATCTCCCGCCCGCGATCCACAGGGACCGCTGCGGGGCTCCTTCCGCGTGTTGCGGGGCGGGGAATGGAATGAAAAACCGCCGGATCTGCGGGCCAGCTACCGAGGGTGGGATGAAGTCACCTACTGGGGGCCGACGCTCGGCGTGCGTTGCGCAGACGACGTGCCCTGATCTTTTGTTCTCCGGTCCGGCGCTGACTGTTCCGATCGCCTCGTTCGCGCGCGCGGCGATCGCTTGCACCTCCTCCAGACCGGTCCTGAAACAGTAGCAGGGCTCGTTCCTCTCTCACAGCCGCCTGTGCAATTATGGAGCCGGCGGTGCCGGCCCTCTGTTTGGAAGCGTGAGCGTGACGGCGAGGGAAACGGTCGCGCAGAAGCTCAAGTAGAAGGCGGGCGCCAAGACGTCGCCGCTCCATTCGATGAGGAGTGTGGCAATCAGCGGGGCAGTGCCGCCGAACAATGCCGCGCCGATGTTATAGCCGACCGAGAGGCCGGAGTAGCGTTGCGGCGTGGGGAAGAGGTCGGTGATAGCGGCAAAGAATGGCCCCATATAGCAGGCAACCAGCAGGGTAAGCAGGACTTGCGCCGCGATCATCCGGGGCAGGTGATTGCTCGTGAGCCAGAGAAAAGATGGATAGGACAGGAGCGCAAGTCCCGCGGATCCCGTGATCAGCAGGGGAGTCTGTCCGATTCGATCCGACCAGGCGCCCATCAAGGGAATCGACAGGGCCAGGAGAGTCATGCACACCGTATTGAGAGAAAGCACGGTCGCGAGCGGAACGGTCGTGACCGTCACGAGATAAGTCGTCAGATAGACGTACAAGAGATAAAAGGCGACGCCGTGCAGCCACACAAGCCCGATGACCTGGGCGACTGCGAGACGATGTGAGGTGAACACGTCACGGACAGGGGCTGATGCGAGCCCTCCTGCGCGGCGAATGGACTCGAAGGCCGGCGACTCCGGAACTCTGGTTCGCACGTACCATCCCACCACGGCGATGAGGCCGCCCATCACGAACGGTATCCGCCAACCCCACTCATGGAGGGCTTCTTCCGTGAGGCTCGACGCGATCAGCGCGCCCACACCGGATCCCAAGAGTGCTCCGATCTGAGCACTGAAACCTGCCCAGCTCCCGACATAGCCGCGTTGCGAGGCGGCCGCATGTTCGACAAGAAAGGTGGCGGACCCGGTGAATTCCCCGCCGACCGACAATCCCTGGAGAAACCGGCAGAGCGTCAGGGCTATGGGGGCGAGCGCCCCCACGGTTTCGTACGTCGGCAGAAGCCCCACCAGGCAGGTTGGGATTGCCATGAGAACGATCGACCAAGCCAGCGCATTGCGTCGTCCCAGCGTATCGCCCCAATAGCCGAACAGCATGGCCCCGAGGGGCCGTGCGAGAAACCCGACGGCAAAGACTCCAAAGGCGGAGATCAACGACACAGTGGGAGAATTGGACGGGAAGAACAAGGCGGCGAACACGGGAGCGAAGTATCCATAGAGCGCGAAGTCATACCACTCGAGCACATTGCCGATCGCTCCGGCGAGGAGCGTTCTCTTCGTCGCTTGCTTCGTGGACAGAGGCATAGGGGATCGAAGGCCCTTGTGTGGTCACTACGCGTCGCTTAGCCGGCTGCGGAAAAACTATTTTGCCTGCAAGAGCTTCGGTGGCCTGCACGTCTAACACAACAGGAGAGCGCTCCTGCTGGATGCTCAAAATTGCCAGACTTCTCACCCGCCCACCCTGGCGGATATTTCACCCTCCCGCCCTGAGTCTGCCAAGACAGCCTCTTCACCCTGGGGCGCGCCTTGTCCCAAGCAAGGCCGCAGCGAGTGAAGGGCCGGGGAGGTACAGACCGCACTTCGTGTGGACCGTTCGCCCTTGCAAGAGTCTTGGCGAACGGAAAACCCCCTATAGTGCTTCCGATCTCCGAGAAACTTTTCCTCAACGTTGCGGATCTGAACGACGCGAGAACGGTGCCGGCGGCCTTTCTAACATCCTGTTAGCGTGCGATAGAGTGGTTCGTCAATACAAGTCCTTTCCTCCATATGTTCCCGCGCGGCTCTGTTCCAGCAGGCGCGACGGGATGAAGCACCGCGGAGTTCTCCATCCACCTGAAACTGTCCTCTGCGCAGCGACATGTATTTCCTCCTGGGAAATGTTGATTCTTTGATGCTCCAGACGTAGCCTAGGAACCTGTCCGATAGTACGTTTCGTCGCGAGGCGAAGGAGGGAAAGCGGATGCGCGACCGCAGGCCTCGAAAACCGGAGGCGTATTCGCTGGAGAATAGGGTGAGGATTTTTTGAGGCCGAGAACAAAGCAGATGCCTGGCCATCGTTCGCCACAGCGTGAAATGCTTCCCGTTGTCGGGGAGGGCTGCCTATGAGACAGAGCGGAAGATGGTCACGACTTGTGTTCGTCACGGGACTCTGTCTGCTCGGGGCCTGCGACGGGCAAAGTCCGCCCGGCACCTTCGTGGACTCCACGAAAGATTGTGCAGAAATGCTGATACAACGGGATATTCAGAAAGTCGCGAAGACCAGAGAACAGCGATTCCTGGGGAAGGTTTCGGACAGCACCGCGCGTTGTCTCGGGGGGAAGCATGCCGATAGTCTCAGGGAGGGGCCCTGGTTGGATTGGCCGAACTATTGGGCCGCAGGTGATGCCACGTCTCTCGCTCCTGCGAGTCTTCTGGCCAAGGCCAAGGTGCTGGGCCCCAATGCCCTCGGGATCAACGGCGCGCTGTATGAGCTGGAGTTGCAACGTATCGAACTCATCAAGTTCAACCTCTTCGACAACAACAAGACCTACCAGGCCTATGTCACGGGCCGTGACGGCGAGGCCGGGCCGGTACTGAATACCTGGCCGGAGATGCGATTGCCGCAGAGCCATCTCGACTTCAAGGCCGTCGGGGGCGACCGGACGCAGGTCTGTCGGAGAGAGTTGATTCGCTTCCGTACTTTGAGCGGCATGTGCAACGACATCCGCAACCCGCTGATGGGATCGACGCATCAACTTTTTGCCCGGAACGTGGAGTTCGACACCACGTTTCCCGATCTGGGCCTGAATGAGATGACCAGGAATCGCCATGGGGATCGATTAGGGTTGTTGAAGCCGGATCCGCAAGTGATCAGCCGCAAACTGTTCACGCGCGTACAGTCGCAGCCGGACAGATGCCGGGAAGGCTACGGCCTGCCGGGTGGCGCCAAAGAGGCCGAGTGCGAATACAAGAAGGCGCCGTTCTTCAATGTGCTGGCGGCGTTCTGGATCCAGTTCATGACCCACGACTGGTTCGCTCATCTGGAAGAGGGGCACAATCGTACGGAGTGGATGGCCGTCGGCTGCGCCACGCAACTGGTCAAGAACGTCGAGCAGCCGTTGACGGGAGCGGAGGCCAAGAAGCTGGGTTGCCGGCCCGACGACAAGATCGATGCGGCCTACATCGCTGAAGGCACGGAGCCCGGGTCGTTTACCCACGGCGGCAAGACCTATCTCACGCGGGCGCCGAAGACCACCGCGAATCACGTCACCGCCTGGTGGGATGCCTCGCAGCTCTATGGATACGACGAGCGGTCCGGCAAGCGAGTGAAGCATGATCCCAAAGATCAGGCCAAATTGTTGCTGATGCCGGTCAGAGAGGGGGCGATCGATGGCGACAAGCCGGGATACCTGCCGGTCTTTGAACATGGTGACCCGATCAATCCCGAGTGGTCCGGTCAGGAGGCCACGGCCTTTCCCGACAACTGGTCCATCGGGCTGAGTTTTTATCACAATGTGTTCGCGCGTGAGCACAATGCTTTCGTCGATGAATTCCGGAAGCAGGCGGCGCTCACGCCCGATGGCGACAGTGGCTTGAGAAATCCCGCCGACCCCGATCCCGTCATCCGCTACAGAGACGTCACGCCGATCGAATTATTCGAAGTCGCCCGGCTGGTCGTTGCGGCCGAGATTGCCAAAATCCACACCATCGAATGGACCACGCAACTGCTCTATGACGAGCCGTTGAATCGCGGCATGAATGCCAACTGGAGCGGGGTCTTTGCGAAGCAGGAAGTGGTAGCGGACGCGCTGAAGGAAGTCGTGCGCCGCCTCGACGACGCGACTGACGCGAAGAAGGCGAACGGCCTCTACGCGGCCCTCGCCGGCGGACCTGGCATCTTCGGGCTGGGCAACCATGTGTACGAGGGGGTGCCGCTCGTGGGCCTGATCGATCCCAACAAAGAGGACCGCTGGGATCTGAACAACGACGATCATATCAACGGGGGCATGAACCATTTCGGCTCCCCCTTCAATTTCCCCGAAGAGTTCATCACGGTGTACCGGTTACACCCGTTGCTGCCGGACCTGATCGAATACCGTGAGTGGAACAAGGAGCCGAACGTCATCCGACAGAAAGTGCCGGTGATCGAGACGTTCCGGGGCAAGGCGACCGAGGCCATGCGGCAGAAGGGGCTGGCGAATTGGGCGCTCAGCATGGGCCGCCAGCGGCTGGGGTTACTGACGCTGCAGAATCATCCGCAGTTCCTGCAGAACCTCAAGATGAATCGCCTGCAGTCCTCCACCAGACAGATCGACGTGGCCGCGCTCGATCTCATCAGGGACCGGGAGCGGGGAGTCCCGCGTTATAACGAGTTCCGCCGGCAGTACGGACTGAAGCAATTGACCGGCTTCGATGACTTCGTCGATACGCGCCTATCCAAGGACTCGTCGGATCGACGCGAGCAGGAGCAACTGGTGAAGACGTTGCGAGAAGTGTACGGACAACACCGGTGCGATGCGTCCAGGA
The DNA here is from genome assembly GCA_018971525.1 of Nitrospirota bacterium. Taxonomy (GTDB): domain Bacteria; phylum Nitrospirota; class Nitrospiria; order Nitrospirales; family Nitrospiraceae; genus Palsa-1315. The sequence continues at coordinate 2,802 of JAGXAR010000001.1, read as the reverse complement.
AAATCACCGACGCGCAGCTGAACGACGACGGCTCGCCCATCAACGATTGTCTGGGTCACCCGAACGGCGCCCTCATCGACAACATCGAAGACGTCGATACCGTGGTCGGCTGGCTGGCGGAATTCAGGCGGCCGCATGGCTTCGCCATTTCCGAAACCCAGTTCGTCGTGTTTATTCTCAACGCCTCGCGCCGCCTCTTCAGCGACCGGTTCTTCACCTCCAGTTTTCGCCCGGAGTTCTACAGCACCCTCGGCGTCGACTGGGTGATGCACAACGGACCGGGCCCGGAGATGATGGAACTGGGAACGCCCAACGGCCATAAACAGCAAGTCTCTCCCCTGAAACGCGTCCTGTTGCGGACGATGCCGGAACTGGCAGGTGAACTTCAGGCGGTGGTGAATGTATTCGATCCCTGGGCGCGGGATCGCGGAGAATATTACAGCCTGGCCTGGAAGCCGCGGGCCGGGGCAGAGGGAGATGAAGGGTTCGGGAGCGGTCAGGTGCCCTCCGTGCTCGCAGAGCCCCCACGATAAAGCTGTGGTCGCTCGATGCGCGCAGTAAAGGGCAGCCTTGGCCACTCCCTTAACGAGAGGTAAAGAGAATTAGAAGGACCTCGCCCGGGCTCATGGCACAGCTCGGCGTGCCGGTGGGTGGGCGGGTGAGAAAGTTGCGCGCAGTGGAAGATCAGTCAGCCCCCATCCCTGAGAGATAACGAGCGAGCTTGGAAGGGAAAAGGGGCAGCCTGGTCGTCCTCCTGCTCGCGGAACGCGCACGATAAGAATGTGCTCGTTCGACGCGCGCATTCGAGGATCAACTAGGCCGCCCCCGGAGAAGGAAACGAGCAAGCTTGGAAGGATCGTTTATATTTCGTTGGACACGCGCAGTGGGAGACCATCTAGCCCACCCTCAAGGGAGAAGATGGAAGAGCGGTGGTCGCTCGATGCGCGCAGTCAAGGACAAGCGATCCAACTTGTCGTTGGGCCCTCTCCTCCGCTTTGAGATTCAAGGGGTTGCTCCGGCGGTCTAGATGCCAGACCAGCGGTTTAAGAATGTGAGCTAGGCGTTTTTGAAAAGGCCTTGTGCTGATGGTATCGGAAATATACCCTTCAGGACTCCACGCGGGAATGGTGAGACAATGAGGCCCGGAAAGGGCTGCGGGGTGATCCACGACCGGTGCCGCCATGAGAGTGGAGAAAAACAAAACGGTAGTGTGGGATAATGTGGCGAGTAAGCAGAACTCGTACAAAAAAGGATAGTCTATGGCTGAAGATATGGGCATTGACCTCACGAATCTCGTCAGCACGATCGCTAGCGTACTCATTCAGCCCTATGCCACATTCGTCGAAAAGCTTCACGACGATGGACGTGTCACGGATGAGGAAATGGCGGGGCTGCACCAGGAGATTGAGAAGCTGACGCCTCGATTGGCGGAACTCATTCGGGCGCAACTGCCTGAAGATTCTGACTCCGGGTTTCCGCCATCTCCCGCAGGTCATGCTTGACCGCAAAAACGAGCGAGCCTGGAGGGATCAATCTACTCGACGAGTGCACGTCGACCATTGCGGGCGCCATGCATCTCGTGCGAACCCGGCAGTCGTTTCGTGAGTACGGCAAGTGAGAAGAGGAATAGGGTTTCCTTGAACGGCTAGCGGCCGTGATGTCCACCGCCGAAGTGACCGCCTCCGCCAGAATGTCTACCTCCACCCCCGCCGAAATGTCGTGGACTCATGGACGGGTTGTAGTGTGGCACCGAATAGGGTGCGCGAAGCACGGGAGGGTTAGGTTGGGCGACATGGGGTGGATGGATCTGCTGCAGGGTGGGAGGCAGAGGGCTTGAGAACTGTTGCGGCGGCGCCGGTGTCCTTAACGCATGCGCACCGGTCGCGGCATTCGCCGAACCTGGTAGCAGAGTCAGCGGCGGCGGTGGAGTGAGGCGCAGAGAGGCCGGTGGGGGGACAAGCAAAGAGGGATGCGGCTGCACCGGCGAGTGAACTCCCGGCGGTGCTGGTGGCAGGGCGCCGGCCTGCGTCGTGACGATCTGTTGCAGAATCGGGAGATGACGATTCCGTGGATAGAGGTGTTGCGCCTGCAGCAGCAATCCGTGGACCTGTTGCACACCGATCCATGGATAGGGGTAGATGACCGGCGTCACATAGACCCAGTCGGTCCAGGCTTGTGAAACGAGGGCATTCGTTTGCAGCTGGTTGAGTAAGTCCTGGCGTTGCTGGTTGAGATCCTGAATTTGCTCGGGCGACACGGCGGTGGCCAATGCCTGGTTGGCGGCATCGAGCTGTTGCCGCAACTGGTCCGTCTCTGATCGGAGCGCCACGAGTTCGTTCTTGGCGCTCTCGTTTTCTCGAAGTGCCGTGATGGCCTGGGCGACTTCGTTGGGGTCGACCTGCGCCGTAAGATCGGCTTGGATCACCACTGTGTCTCCCTCAAGCCTGGTGGTGATCTTCTGATCTAGGACCATGACGATGCCGGCGGTATAGGTCCGGATGTCATCCCTCGTCACATCCATATTGGTTATCTCGGTCACACTTTCCAAATAGGTGGCGACCTGTTCGAGGGCCTCTCGTTTGGCGGCTTCGACGGCCAAGCGAACGGCATCGGTCCGGGTGTCGTGATCTCCCATCCGGTATTCCCCGCTCGCTGTGACGACACGGACGTTTGCGGATGGTGCGGGTTGTTCACCGGAGACGAGGGGTGGGGGCGCCGAAAACGATTCGCGATCCAGCGGGACGACCCGGCTACGATATTTCTCCGGGATCGAGCCCAATTCCGTGGTGAAGTTCTGTGTGC